>CAZNQK010000022.1:0-35765 GCA_964575165.1 uncultured Aquihabitans sp.
GGGCGGCCAGGATCGAGTCCCGGCAGAGGAAGTCGACCTTGATCTGCATCGGGTAACCCATCCACCCGAAGATGTCGATGTTGTCCCACCCCTCCTTGTTGTCGCCGCGGGGCGGGTAATAGTTGATCCGCACCACGTGGTCGATGTTGCCGTACAGCTCCGGGTGTATCTCGGGCTGGAGGATCGTGTCGAGCACACCCAGCTTCGAGACCTCCTTGGTCTTGAAGTTCTCGGGGTCGTCGAGCACCTCGCCGTCGCGGTTGCCGAGGATGTTCGTGGAGTACCACCCGCGCATGCCCAGCATCCGGGCCTTGAAGCCGGGCGCCAGGATCGTCTTCATGAGGGTCTGGCCGGTCTTGAAGTCCTTGCCGGTGATGGGCACCTCGTTGCGGAGAGCCAGCTCCTCCATGCACGGGAGGTCGGTGCTCAGGTTCGGCGCGCCGTTGGCGAACGGCACCCCGCTCGCGAGCGCGGCGTACACGTACATCTGGCTCGGCGAGATGTTCTCGTCGTTCGCGCGCAGGCCCGCCTCGAACGCCTCGATGGTGGCATGGACTGCGGACGGCTCCTGGTAGGCCTCGGTCGACCCGCACCACACCATGACCAGGCGGTCGCACTCGTTCTCGGTGCGGAACCGCTCGATGTCGGAGATCAGCTCCTGGGTCAGATCCCACTTCGACTCACCGGGCTTCACCCGGACGCCGTCGAGGCGCTTGACCCAACGCTGGTCGAACACCGCCGGCATGGCGGTGATCCCCTCGAGCTCGGCCGACAGCGGACCCAGGTCGCGCTCCTCGAGCACCCCTGCGGTCCGCGCCGCCTCCAGCGCGTTGGGCGAGATCGGGTCCCAGCCGCCGAAGGTCAGGTCCTCGAGGGATGCCAGCGGCACGAAGTCCCGGATCAGCGGGTTCCGACCGTCCTCGCGCCGACCGAGGCGGATGTGGGCCATCTGGGTGAGCGAACCGATCGGCTGGGCCAGGCCCTGCCGGGCGGCGAGCACACCGGCGTACGCGGTCGATGCCACGGCACCCATGCCGGGCGTGAGGATCCCGAGTCGACCGGACGCGGGGGCGATCTGAAGCGGTTCAGGCATGGCCGCACTCTAGAACGAGCCGCCCGACGACTCCCGTGGCCGCTCAGCAGACCGGTAGCGCGCCTCGTCACCGTCGATGCGTCGGCGGAGCGCGTCCTCCGGATCCACCCCCGCCGCCCTGGCCACCTGGACCGTCGCCGCCAGCAGCGCACCGATCCGCTCCAGATCGGCCGGTCCGTCCAGCACCGCGTCCGCAGCCGCGCGCAGGTCGACCCCACCACCCACGCCGAGCGCCTCCGCCTTGCGCTGGACCTTGAGCGCACGGGTCAACGCCGGGAGCGCGTGCGGGATGCCGTCGAACGCCGAGGACCTGTCGTGCTCGGCCTGCTTCGACGCCTCCCACACGGCGATCGCACCCGCCGCTCCGGCGTCGAGCGGTCGACCGCCCGTCGCCCGCACCAGGTCGTCGTTGCGCCGCACGAGCTTGTCGTGGATCGCCCGGGCGACGTCCGCGAGATCGAACCAGCCCGCTTCGGCCCCCAGCGCCGCATGGAACACCACCTGGTAGAGCAGGTCCCCGAGCTCGCTCGTCAGCTCCTCGGACCCAACGCCCGAGTCGGGATCGTAGCCGTCGATCGCCTCGAGCACCTCGTAGGACTCCTCCAGCAGGAACCGCTTCAGCGAGTCGTGCGTCTGCTCCGCCTTCCACGGGTCGCTGACCCGCAGCGCACGCATCAGCTCCGCGAAGCCGGCCACCTCCGACGCCACCGGAGACACCAGCTGCGGGATCCACAGGGAGGTCAGGTGATCCGGCTCCACGCTGCGGTCGAGGTCCGCCCAGTCGACCTCGACGATCCGCTCGTCGGGCAGTCCGAGCCGCTGGAGCACCACGACCGGCTCCGCCGGCGGCTCGTCGACCGACAGCTTCACGTCCGAGAGGACGAAGCGCGACTCGCACTGCGCCACGAGCAGCGGGCCACGTTGGCCGGCCGCCTCGACGCCGAAGCGGTGGCCGTCGACGAGACGCACCCCGAGCTCGACCGGATCCACGCGGAGGCGGGCCCACGTCAGGTCGAGGAACGACAGCGCCGGATGCACGACGACCTCGATCCGCCCGTCGGCCGACAGCATCTCGACGGTGCGCTCCGCCACCACCGGCGATCCCGGCACGGCGTACACGATCGACCCGTCGCGTCCGGCCCGCTCGGCCAGCTCGTCGACGATGCCGCCGTAGACCTCGTCCATGGAGTCCGCCGAGTCGTAGCGGTCATCGAAGCTCCGGGACCCCTGGGGCACCACCGACGCAGCGGGGTGACGGAACGTCCGGAGGAAGACGGGCCGACCCGACGAGAGCACCGAGAGGGTCCCCGCCGTGACCAGATCGGGGCCTCCGGGCCCCAGACCCACGACCTCGACGACGGGGTCAGGGCGTTGCGGAACCCGTTGCATCCGCCACGTCGTCCACCGCGCCGACGACCGCTCCGACGGGAACGGGTGGCGGCACGACCTGGACTCCCTCCTGGCCGATGACGATCGAGCTGCCGTACCGGGGATCCACGGTGACCAGCTCGTTGGCGCGGAGGGTGAGCCACTGGTCCACACCGCGCTGGAGAACCGAGGAGACCAGCTCGGAGAGCTCGCCACGGGCGTCGCCGAACGAGAGGCGGCTCCTCGACGACACCTTCAGCCACAGCACCACGTCCTGACCCGGGAAGACGCTCGGGACCGGTCCGACGAGCGCACCGACACGGGTCGACCCCAGCCGGTCCCGCAAGGCCACCGGCAGCGTGGCGACCGGCAGACACTGCTCCCGTGTGACCACGACCTGCGCGTCCTTCACCTTCTCCGGGAGCTCACCGATCGCCGTGCCACGGCGCAACGCCCGACGGGCGGCGTCGACGTCTGCGGTCCGGACGACGACCGCGTCCATGCAGACGCGGTCCCAGTAGGTCGGCACGGCATCGTAGAAGCGACGCAGGACGGTGTCGGCCGTCGCATCGAGGCTCGTCAGCCGGGCCTGGAGCGCATCGCGTGTCGCCAGGAACTCGGCGACCAGCTCACGATGGGAACCCTTCAGACGCGGCGCCTGCTGCTCGATCATGTCCTCGGCCGAACGACGATCGGCCTGGGTCACCTCCGCCCCCCAACGATCGACCTCCTGCGCCAGCACCTCCTTCTGGATGAGGAAGGCCAGCACCTGACGGGCGGAGCTGCCGTCCAGCACGCCCTCACGCTGGGGAGCGATCGCCTGCGACGCCATCGCCCCCATGAACGCGGAGCTGGACGCCAGCTCGTTCACCAGGGACGCGCTGATCGTGGTGGGACCTACCGTGGCCGCGACGTCGTTGGCAGCGACCCCGCAGCCGGTCACCGACGCCAGCACGCCAGCCAGCACCAGCGCGACGCGCCACACGGCCGGGGCCGAGCGTGCTGGGGCCGGGCGTGTCGAGAGGGTTCCGGCACGGGGTCGTCGCATGGTGGCGGATGCTACGTCAGGGCTGTTCCGGCGGTGGAACCAGCTGGGTCAGGGCGTCGACGAGGTCGTCCGCGATCGCGGGTCCCGCCGTCGCAGGGAGCTGGAGCTGGGAGATCTCTTCCTTGTACACCGCGCCCTTGTAGAGCCGCGCCAGGCGCATCTGCTTGGACTGCGCCAGCCGGACCGGCGACATGCGAGCCACCCACCCGGGACCGGAGAGCGCGGATCCCTTGGTCACCGCGATCTCCTCGACGCCGGTCCGCACGCACTCGGCCCGGAGGCGGGCGATCGCCAGGAGGTTCGCTGCGGGATCGGGCACCGGCCCGAAGCGATCGACCCACTCGGCGGCGATGTCGTCGACGTCGGCCCGCGACTCCACCGAGGCCAGGCGGCGGTAGGCGTCTAGACGCAGGTCGTCGCGCTCGACGTAGTCCGACGGCAGATGCGCCGGGAGCGGCAGCTCCAACGTGATCTCCTTCGGCTCCGGGACCGGCTCGCCGTTGAGCTGGGCGATGGCCTCGTTGACCATCTGGACGTACAGGTCGTAGCCGACCGCGGCGACGTGACCGGTCTGGCCGGTGCCGAGCAGGTTCCCCGCGCCACGGATCTCGAGATCCCGCATGGCGATGCGGAACCCGGAGCCCAGCTCGGTGGTCTCACCGATCGTCTTGAGCCGCTCGTAGGCCTCCTCCGACAGCTGTCGGTCCTGCGGGAAGAACAGGTACGCGTACGCACGCTGACCGGACCGCCCGACCCGACCGCGGATCTGGTGGAGCTGACCGAGGCCGAGCAGATCGGAGCGCTCCACGACGAGCGTGTTGACCGTCGGCATGTCGATCCCGGACTCGATGATCGTCGTGCAGACCAGCACGTCGAACTCGCCCTCCCAGAAGTCGAGCACCACCCGTTCGAGCGTGCCCTCGTCCATCTGGCCGTGCGCGACGGCGACGCGGGCCTCGGGGACCAGCTCGCGGATCCGGGTGGCGTGCTCCTCGATGTCGCGCACCCGGTTGTGCACGTAGAACACCTGCCCCTCGCGGAGCAGCTCACGACGGATGGCCTCGCCCACCGCCCGCTCGTCGTACTCGCCGACGTAGGTGAGGATCGGCTGACGGGCCGCCGGTGCGGTGTTGAGCAGCGACAGGTCACGGATGCCGGTCAGGCTCATCTCGAGGGTCCGGGGGATCGGCGTCGCCGAGAGCGTCAACACGTCGACGTCGGCCTTGAGCTGCTTGATCGCCTCCTTGTGGCCGACCCCGAAGCGCTGCTCCTCGTCGACGACGAGGAGACCGAGGTCCTTGTAGGAGATGTCGCCCGACAGCAGACGGTGGGTACCGATCACCACGTCGACCGACCCGCTGGCCAGACCCTCGACCACCTCGCGCGCCTGGGCGTTGGTCAGGAACCGGGAGAGGACCTCGACCCGGATCGGGTAGCCGGCGAAGCGGTCCGAGAAGGTCTGGTGGTGCTGCTGGGCGAGCAGCGTGGTCGGCACCAGCACCGCCGCCTGCTTGCCGTCCTGCACCGCCTTGAACACGGCACGCACGGCGACCTCGGTCTTGCCGAACCCGACGTCGCCGCACACGAGCCGGTCCATCGGCACCGTCGACTCCATGTCCTCCTTGACGTCGCGGATCGCCGCCAGCTGGTCGGGCGTCTCCTGGAAGGGGAACGCGGCTTCCATCTCGCGCTGCCACGGGGTGTCCTCGCCGAACGCGTGGCCCGTGGCGGCCCGACGCTTCTGGTACAGGACGACCAGCTCCTGGGCGATCTCCGCGACCGCCGATCGGACCTTGGCCTTGGTGCGGGCGAAGTCGGCGCCGCCCATCCGGTTGAGCGACGGGGTCTCGCCGCCGGAGTACAGCCTGATCGAATCGATCTGCTCCGATGGGACGTAGAGCTTGTCGTCGCCGCGGTACTCGAGGAGCAGGTAGTCGCGGGCGACGCCGCCCATCGCCCGCTCGACCATCCCGGCGAAGCGTGCGACGCCGTGGTGCTGGTGGACCACGTAGTCGCCGACCTTCAGGTCCTCGAAGAACCGCTGCGCGTCCTGTCGGGGGGCGCGCTGGGGGCGGTGCGTCCGGCGACGGCCGGTCAGGTCGGCCTCGGCGAGCAGCGCGAGGCGCACACCGGGCAGGACGCAGCCCCGGTCGAGGGGGGCGACGACGATCTTGCCGCCCGGGGCGTGCAACGCCGCCCGCTCGGGCGCTGCGCCGTCGGGAGCGTCGAGAACCGGGAAGCTCAGGCCGTGCTCGGAGATGAGCTTCTGGATCCGCACCGCCGATCCTGCACCGTCGGCGCACACGACCACCCGGTAGTCGTCGGCGACCAGCTGTCGCAGCTGGGCGAGCAGCGCCTCTCCCCCACCGACGGCCGGAGCCCAGCCCGACGCAGCGACCGCAGGTGTGTCGGGCTGGTCCGGCACCGCCGCGACCGACCACGTCGGCGCGTCGGTGTGCGCGAGGAGGCGGTCGACGGTGAGGTGCAGTCGCGGGAGGTCGCGCCCGTCGTCGAGTCCCCAGGTCCTGGCGAGCGACGCCCCGAGGTCCTCCTCCTCGGCCAGCACGTCAGCGACCCGGTCACGCAGCCGGCGCGGCTCCACGAGGAGGACGAGGCCGTCGGGTCCGAGGAGGTCTACCAGCACGTGCTCCGGCTCCTCGTCGGAACCGACCCCGTGGTCGACGAGCCAGGCGAGCCAGGCCTCCATGCCCTCGAAGACCTCGCCGTCGATCAGACGCTGCCACTGCTCCCGGCCCCAGGGATCGGTGGCTATCAGCCTCTCGGCCCGGGCCCGCACGGCGTCGGTCGGCAGCAGCTCACGCGCCGGGAACAGCTCGAGCGACGAGACGTCACGACCGCTGCGCTGATCCGCGACCGAGAACTCGGCCAGACGGTCGACCTCGTCACCCCACAGGTCGATCCGGACCGGATGATCGGCGGTCGACGGGAACACGTCGACGATCGAACCCCTGACGGCGACCTCGCCGCGGTGCTCGACCTGGTACTCACGCCGGTAGCCCGACAGCACCAGTCCCCGGACGAGCTCCTGTTGGTCGATCCGGTCGCCGGGGCCGATCCTGACCGGCTCGACGGAGTCGACGTCCGGACCCATACGCTGGGCGAGCGCCCTGGCCGGAGCGACGACCACGCGCAGGGCCGGATCGTCGTTGCGGAGCCGCCACATGACCCGGAGCCGGCGGCCCATGGTCTCGATCGACGGGCTCACCCGCTCGAACGGCAGCGTCTCCCACGCTGGGAAGAGCTCCACCGAGTCGTCCGGCAGGAAGGCCGCGAGGTCGCCGGCGAGACGCTCGGCATCGGCGACGGCGGGCACTGCCACGACCAGCGGACGTCGCCGGCTCAGCGCGGTCAGACCCGCGACGGATGCCGCCCTCGCGGACTCGGGCAGGACGAGGACCGTCGAGCGTCGTCCGAGCGCACCGGTGAGGCCCGGCTCCTCGCGGAGCAGGTCGAGCAGCGCGCCGAGAGGCGCCGGCGTCGCGGACCCCGGGGGTGGGGTGGGTGCGGGTTCGGAGGGGGCGTCCACGGCGGGCGAGAACCTACCGCGCCGCTCCGGCACCCGAGCAGTGCGGTGTGCCAGCATCACCCGCCGTGGCCGTGCTCCTCGCCGCTCTCTCCGCCGCTGCGTTCGGCATCGGCGACTTCCTCGGCGGCATGTCGGCACGCCGGATGGCCGCCGTCACCACTGCGCTCGTCGCCCAGGCCACAGGACTGCTCCTCCTGCTCGTCGTGGCGCCGCTCGTCGGCGGGGACCCTGGGGGGACCGACCTCGTGTGGGGCGGAGCCGCCGGCGTCGTCGGCATGTGCGGGCTGATCACCTTCTACTGGGCGCTCGGCGCCGGCCGCATGACCGTGGTCGCACCGGTGTCCGCCGTCACCTCGGCGATCGTCCCGCTCGCGTTCGGCCTCCTCGACGGCGAGCGTCCCGGCGCGCTCGCGCTCGCCGGAGCGCTGCTGGCGCTCCCGGCGATCGTGCTGATAGCGAGGGAACCCGGCGACCCGCACGGGAACGACGAGCTGGACGACCCGCCCCGTCAGGCCCCGGCGATCCAGGTGCTGCTCGCCGCAGCGGCCGCGGGCGCGGCCTTCGGGGCGTTCTTCGTGATGATCTCGCGGACGAGCCACGACAGCGGGTTGTTCCCGCTTGCAGCCGCACGTGGGGCCTCGGTCATCCTCGTCGTGGCCATCCTCGTGATCCGACCAGGCCGGGCCGACCCCACGGGCGTCCGCACCGCAGTCGTCGCCGGGGCCTTCGACGTCAGCGCCAACGCCCTGTTCCTGCTCGCGAGCCGGGAGGGGCTGCTCACGCTCGTCGGCGTGATCGGATCCATGTACCCGGCCTCGACGGTGCTCCTCGCGAGGGTCGTGCTCCGCGAACGGCTCGCGGTCCACCAGTTGATCGGCCTGGGTCTCGCCGCGTTGTCGCTCGTCGCCGTCACCGCTGGTTGACGGTCTGCATCGCAGCGTCGATGCCGTCGTTCACGATCGACTCGACTGCGTCCGCAGCGACGGCGACCATCACGTCGAGGTCGTCACGGGCCCGACCGCGCACCTTCGACAGCACCCAGTCGGCGCCCCGGTCGGCCCCGCCCGGCGGCTTGCCGACCCCGAGCCGGACCCGGACGAAATCCGCCGAGTGCAGGTGCGCGTGCAACGATCGCAGGCCGTTGTGACCGGCGAGCCCACCGCCGGTCTTCAGCTTCACCCGGCCGGGTTCGAGGTCGAGCTCGTCGTGCGCCACGACCAGCGCGGTGAGGTCGTCGAGACCGGCCCGTCGGACCAGCGCCGCCGCGGCCCGACCCGACTCGTTCATGTACGTCGTCGGGACGGCCAGCACGACGCGGGAGCCGTCGATCCGCACGTCGCAGACCCGGGCGTTGACCTTGCCGTCGACCTTGAGGCGACCTCCGTGACGTCGGGCCAGCTCGACGACGACGTCGGCGCCGACGTTGTGACGGGTCCCCTCGTACCGCTCTCCCGGGTTGCCGAGACCGAGGACCAGGAGGTCCCGGGGCATCAGCCCTCGGCGTCGCCGTCGGAGGCGTCGGCCTCGTCGGCACCCTCGGTCCCGCCCTCGGCAGCCTCGCCCTCGTCGCGTCCGGTGACCGCCGCGCGGGTCAGCTCGGCGGTCACGATGGCCTGCTCGGGATCGGTCACGAGTTGCACGCCCGCCGGCATCGGCAGATCCGCGGCGACGATCGTCGTGGTGAGGGTCAGGTCGGTGATGTCGGCATCGATGCCGTCGGGGATCGAGTCCGGCTTCACCAGCACCCGGACCGCCATCAGGCGCTGCTCGGTGATGCCGCCGTTCTGGGTGACCTCCTTGGCCTCGCCGACGAGGTGTATCGGGATCTCGACCTCGATCGGGGCGTTGGGATCCACGGTGAGGAAGTCGACGTGGGTCACCTCACGACGCACCGGATGACGCTGGAGCTCCTTGACGACCGTGAGGTACTGGGAACCGTCGACGGTGAGCGTGATGAGGGCGTTCTGGCCGGCGTCGGTGCTGAGGGCGCGACGGAGCTCGCGGCGATCCACCGACACGGAGACGGCGTCGTTGCCCTCCCCGTAGAGCACCGCTGGGATCCGGCCCTCGTGGCGGAGACGACGGGACGGACGGGTCCCGGTCTCCCGGCCGGTGGAGGCGGTGAGCGTGACCTCGGACATGACGGACTCCTGGGGCAATTCTGCGGACGGCTGCCCGGACGGGCGGCCCGTCACATTACCGGCGCCGGCAGGGGCGTGTCAGTTCTGGTTCTGTCCGTCGAAGATCTCCGAGACGGACGTGTCTTCGAACACGGCATCGATCGCATCGGCGATGATCCCGGCGGCCGACAGCACCTCGATCTTGTCGAGGCGACGCTCGGGCGGCAACGGCAGCGTGTTGGTGACGACGACCTTCTCGATGGGGGCGTTCTTCAGGCGGTCGATCGCCGGGCCCGACAGCACGGCGTGGGTGGCGGCGCAGTACACGGACGACGCACCGTGCTCGGTGATCTGCTCAGCAGCGGCGACGATCGTGCCCGCCGTGTCGATCATGTCGTCGATGAGCACACAGGTCCGACCCGCCACGTCACCCACGACGTCCTTGGCCTCGACCTGGTTCTTGGCGCCCTTCACCCGGCGCTTGTGGACGATGGCGAGATCGGCGTGGAGCGCGTTCGCGTACCGTTCAGCGACCTTGACCCGCCCAGCGTCGGGTGACACCACCACGAGGTCCTCGCCGAGGTTGTCCGCCATCCACTTCACCAGCACCGGCATCGCCGTGAGGTGGTCGACCGGGCCGTCGAAGAAGCCCTGGATCTGACCGCTGTGGAGGTCGACCGACACGATCCTCTTGGCGCCCGCGACCTCGAACATGTTGGCGAGGAGCTTCGCCGTGATCGGCTCGCGTCCCTCGGCCTTGCGGTCCTGACGGCCGTAGCCGAAGAACGGGGCGACGATGGTGATCCGCTTGGCCGATGCCCGTCGGGCGGCGTCGACCATGATGAGCTGCTCCATCAGCGCGTCGTTGACCGACATGTCGCCGTAGGAGCAGTGGCTCTGGAAGATGAACAGGTCGGCACCGCGGATCGACTCGCCGAACTTGCAGTGCAGCTCGCCGTTCGCGAACTCGGCGATCTCCATCGGAGCGAGCGTGATGCCGAGCCTCTCGGCGATCTCCTCGGCGAGCTCCCGGTTCACTCGCCCGGCGACCATCGTGAGCCGCTTCTTCGTGACCAGTTCCATGCCGATGTCGCCTCCGAACCGCCCGATCAGGTAGCGGTGGCCGAAGTGTAGAACGGGCCGGTGGTCACGTCCGACGGGATCGACGAACCCGGCTCCAGGCTCGCGTAGGGACCCACGACGCACCGGTCCCCGATCCGCGCCGACCGGGCCGTGGTCTGCTCGATCGTGCAGTCGTCGCCCACCCGGCAGTCGATCAGACGGGTCCCGGGGCCGAGCTCCGTGTGGTCGCCGACCACGGTCTTCCCCTGGAGGATGACCCCCGGGAACAGCGTGACGTCCCGACCCACGCTCACCGTGGTGTCGACGAACACCGACGCCGGATCGAACATCGTGACGCCCGAACGCAGAAGGCTCTCGTTCGTGCGACGGCGCAGCTCGGACTCTGCGGCGGCGAGCTGCACGCGGTCGTTCACGCCCTGCGTCTCGGCCGCGTCGGACGACACGAGCGCCTCCACCCGGTTCCCGGTCCCGGACAGGACGGCGATGACGTCGGTCAGGTAGTACTCGCCCTGTGCGTTGTCGGGCTGGACCCGGCGCAGCGCCGGCGCCAGGAGGCTTCGGCGGAAGCAGTAGATCGACGTGTTGATCTCGTCGATCTCGAGCTCGTCGGGGGACGCGTCGCCGTGCTCGACGACCCGTTCGACCGTGCCGTTCACCCCGCGGACCACCCGTCCGTAGCCGGTCGCGTCGCCCACGACGGAGGTGAGCAGGGTCGCGGCGGCACCCGTGCGCCGGTGGTGCCGGACGAGTGCGGCGATGGTCTCGGGCCGCAGGAGCGGCGCGTCGCCCGGCATCACCAGGACATCACCCTCGTCCTCCTCGTCGGGCAGTCCGACGAGACCGACCATCGTGGCATCGCCCGTCCCGCGCTGCACCCGCTGCTCCACGAACTCGATCCCGAGAGCGTGGGTGTGCTCCAGCATGGTCTTGGCGACCCGATCGCCCTTGTGGCCCACGACGATCACGGCCCGCTCCGCGTCGGTCTCGGCGAGCGAGTCGAGGACGTACATCAGCATCGGACGACCGCAGAGCCGGTGCAGGGGCTTCGGCCGCTCGGACTGCATGCGGCGGCCCTCGCCGGCGGCGAGGACGACGGCGGCGAGCGGTCCCGGCACGGCGTCGCCGGGAACGGGACGATCGGGATCGAGGTCGTGGGTCATGGCTGGCGGGGCAGGATTCGAACCTACATCTTCCTGATCCAAAGTCAGGCGTTCTGCCGTTGAACTACCCGCCATCGGCGCAGCAAACCTACAGGTGACGTGCCGGTCAGGACGCCTCGAGGGAACGCCTCGGACCGCCACGGCCGACGGCGGTCGCCACCGTCTCCTCCCAGAAGCCGATCCCCCACCCGAGGTGGAGCGCGACGAACGCGGCGGGGAGCCACACGGCGTCCCCCCTGTGCTCGAGCCCCGGAGCGGTGCGTGCCGATGCAGCCGCCACGACTGCCCCGTACGATCCGATCGCGACGGCGCCGAGCCATCGGGTCCGTCGACCGGCCGTCATCGGCACCGAGGCGGCGAGGCCGGCCACGAGCACCGGCGCGACGAGGTGCCGCACGCGGAGCGATCCGGGATGACGGACGAGGGTCTGCACCTTTCCGGACCCGTAGCGGCGGTACTGGCGGAACAACGCTCCGACGCTCTGGCGGCACTCCCAGTCGATGCGCAGCCCGGGATCGAAGAGGAGCTCGTGACCGGCGGAGCGGACCCGGTAGTCGAACTCGTAGTCCTCGTTGACGAGCTGGTCGGGGTTCCAGCCGCCGATCTCGCGGACGAGTGCCGTCCGGTACGCCCCGAACGGGATGTGATCGACCGTGCGGGTGTCGGTCCCGTAGTGGTACACGGAGTTGCCCTGCGCGAACGGCGAGCCCATCGCCGCAGCGATCGCCCGACCCTGCGGTGTGGTCCCGCGGGCGTCCTTGCGGCCGCCGACGCCACCCCACCGGCCGGTCCGCAGGTGCGCCACTGCACGCTCGACGTAGTCGGGCTGGACGGTGCAGTGCGCGTCGATGCGGACGAAGAACTCCCCCCGTGCACGTTCCATCGCCAGGTTCATGGCCGCGGGGATCACCCGTCGCGGGTTGTCGACGAGCTCGATCCTGGGATCCGCCTCCGCGGCCCGCTCGACGAGGTCGCGGGTGCGGTCATCGGATCGGCCGTCGACGACGAGGACCTGCAAGTCGCGATGGGTCTGGGACCTGATGCCGTCCAGGAGCGCGACGATCGAGCGCTCCTCGTTGCGTGCCGGGATGGCGACCGTCACGAGTCCGGGGACGAGCGGCTCGGGATCGGGCAGGGTCTCCTGGGGCAGGGTCTCCTCGGGCAGGGTCACCGACGCTTTCCGAAGAAGGTCGGGATCGTCCGGAGACCGATCACGAGGTCGCGCCACAACGACCAGTTCTCGATGTAGCGGTTGTCGAGGCGGACACGGGTCTCGATGCTGGTGTCACCCCAGTAGCCGTTGACCTGGGCCCAGCCGGTGATGCCCACGGGGACGCGGTGGCGGTCGTGGTAGTCGTCGATCTCGGCACCGAACTGCTCGACGAAGTGGGGGCGCTCGGGACGGGGCCCGACGAGGGACATGTCGCCCCGCAGGACGTTGATGAGCTGGGGGAGCTCGTCGAGGTGGGTGGGACGCAGGAACCGACCCACCCGGGTGACGCGGTGGTCGTCGTCGATGGACCAGGTCACCGCCGAGTCGTCGTTCGGGAGCATGGTGCGGAACTTCAGGATCTCGAACGGTGCTCCGCCGACGCCGATGCGGATCTGACGGAAGAACACCGGCCCCCGGCTCGTCAGCTTGACGGCGGCGGCACAGGCGAGCAGGACCGGGGCGGTGAGCAGGAGGAGCGCTCCGGCGGCCACCAGGTCGAAGGCCCGCTTCGCGGGCCGGTGACGCACCCTCTCGGCGGGGCTCCGCAGGGCGACCAGCGGCAGACCGTGGATCTCGTGGCCGACGTGGTCGTGGCTCACGCCCAGCTCGAAGAGACGGGGGACGGCGTAGAAGTGGACGCTCGCGTCATGGCAGCGACGCACGACGCGCACGAGCTCCGACTCCGACGCCGCACCGAACGCCAGGATGACGTGACGGACCCCCGTCGCCCGGAGGATCTCCGGCAGGTCCTCGGGCACACCGATCAGCGGGAGATCGAGCTCGCCGGGGTGGCGATCGACGTATCCGCAGGGCACGAGCCCGAACTCCGGCGTCGCGGAGAGGGCGGCGACCACGTCGCGACCGACGGGACCGGTTCCCACGACGATGGTGTCGGCCAGGTCGTAGCCGCGGCGACGGGCGGCGGTCGTCGCTCTGACGGTGAGCACGCGGCCGATCAGCACGAGCGGCAGGGTGAACACGACGATCTGGAGGATGGCGGTGAGGTCGATGTACGCGGACGGATCGGTGATGTTCCACAACCGCACGCTCAGGATGCCGGTCGTGAGGACGGGGGCGATGCCGATGCGGGTGGCGATCGAGAGCAGGCCCTCGCCCGGACCGACGACCTGCCGCCCCCGTCGGTGCGTCGGCCACAGGAGCAGGGTGCCGATGGCCACGAACAACGCGCCGACGCTCCACCTGAAGTCGACGTCGGGTCGCGCCCCGTAGACGAGGAGCGGGACCGACAGCGCCGCCGCGTCGAACAGGTGGCTCATGCCGCGCAACCCACGACCCACGGCCTGGCGTTCGCTGCGGGCGATCGTCGACGCCGGCTCGGAGCGGAGCACGCCGGCCGGACGGATGGTGAGGTCGATGACGTCGGACGGCCCGGGATCCGACCCGTCAGGGGTCTCGACCAGCCGCAACGGGTTCGAACCCGTCCGGGCTGCCGATCCTCCTGTCTCCGAGTACCTCAGCATGTCGCCTCGTCCGTTGCCCGTCCCCGGCCGTCCATCTCCTCGAAGCAGTCGCCCGACCACAACGTAAACGTGCGGCGACGGCCGCTCAAGGCTTTCGGCCGAGGTGATTCCCCCATGAGCGGGCCGACCACCCTCCGACGACGCTCCGGCCGGTGGCGGAGACGGCCACGCTCGGCCACACTCCCCGCATGCCGGAGCGTCGCCTGAGGTCCGAGGTGCGCGACACCCTCGGCGAGCTCACCGAGGAGTGGGACCGGCTCGTCATCGGGCAACCCCACCCCTCTCCGTTCCTCCTAGCGTGGTGGCTCGACGCCGCGGCCGGCGGGCACCCCCGACTGCTGTGCCTCTTCGACGGCGACGAGCTCGTCGGCGGCGCCGCGTTCGAGCTCGACCGTCCGGGCATCGGACTGGCGGGCATCGAACGGGTCCGCAGCCTGGGCCAGGGACCGCTCGCTCCCGACCACCTCGACGTCGTCGCCGCTCCCGGAACGGAGGAGGACGTCCTCGAGCAGGTGATGCGATGGCTGCACCGTCCCGGGAACCGGGTCGTGGACCTCGACGGGCTCGCGTCGGACGGTTCGCTCGCCCGGGCACTAGCCGGCCACCAGCTCTCCCGGACCGGCGCTCCCTACGCCGTCCTCCCCTCCGATCCCGACGCCTACATGGCCGACCGACCCGGTGCGATCCGCTCCACCGTCGCACGGACCGCACGGCGGGCGGAGAGGAGCGGGGCGACGATCGAACGGGTCGATCCCGGCGACGCCGATCGGGCGCTCGCCGACCTCGCGAGGCTGCACGACCGTCGCTGGGCCGACGACTCCGCCTTCCTCGACGCATGGGACCGCTTCCGTCGCGCCGCGCACACCGGGATGCGGGACGGATCGGTGGTGATCCACGAGATCGTCGACGCCGACGGAGCCGTCGTGGCGACCCAGCTCGACCTCCGGGCGGGTCGGAGCCTCGCGTTCTACCAGGCGGGCCGCAGCACGGACCACGAGTGGCGCGGGGCAGGGTCGCTCCTCAGGGCCGACTCGATCGCCTGGGCCATCCGGCAGGGCTTCTCCGAGTACGACATGCTCCGCGGCGACGAGCCCTACAAGGCCGACTGGGCCGGCGCACGCCGTGAGGTCGTCCGCGTCCGGTTCGGGGTCGGACCGCTCGGCCGCGCCGTCGCGACCGGAGCCGACCTGTGGCGACGGGCCCGACCGACCGCGACGATCAGCCGCCGCGCAGCTGGCCGATGAGCCCGGACAGCTCCCGACGGGCCGGCGGGTACACGGCGAGGGATGCGAGCCCGCCGAGGACGCCGGCGATCCCGACCGCCACGAGCGACACGAACCCCTCCGACGTCGAGAGCCGCACCGGGAGCGCGAAGAGGACCACGCCGGCGGTGACGACGAGCCCGGGAACGAGGCACGCGACCGCAGCGCTGGTCCGGGAGTGCAGGGTGTGGTCGACGATCACCTGACGGAGCGCGACGAACACGACCTGGATCACGAGGTGCACCACGGCGACCCACACGATCCCCGACGGGGCGACGAGCCACATCGTCACTGCCATGATCGGCACCATGGCCATGTTCAGGCGGAGCAGCACCCCCGGCCGGTTCGTCGCCATGAGCAGGTCACCCGTCGCGAAGCCGATGCCGGTCACCGCCCCGGCGAGGGAGATCACCTGCATCGTCTGGATGCCGACGGCGTCGGAGGTCCCGTAGAAGACCGTGAACGCGTCGCGGGCGATCAACGCCAGCCCCACACCGACGGGAAAGGAGAACAGGCCCACGATCCGCAGCGCCTTGTGCATCCCGTCGCGCAGCGCCGCGTCGCCGTCCGCCCGGATCCGCGAGTACATCGGGAACAGCACTGCGGACAGGCCGTTCAGCTGGGCGCCCATCACGAACTCGGGGAGCCGGAACGCCTGGTAGTAGCTGGCGTACTGGTCGTGACGTCGGTTGCCGACGACGAAGTAGTCGCCGTTCAGCGCGAGGAGGCCCAGCAGCCTGTTGCCGGCGACTCGCCACGCGTAGGCGAAGAGCTGCGCCACGGTCCTCCGGTCCCAGGCGAACGTCGGGCGGAAGCGCAGGACGATCCACGTCGCCACGAGCGCCACCGAGTAGGCAGCGAGGAGACCGACGACGATCGACCAGGCGCCGAGACCGGCGAGGGCCAGCGCCAGGGTGACGACGAAGCGCGTCAGGTCCCGTGACACCTCTACGACGGTGCGGCGACGGAAGTCCATGTTGCGCATGAACAACGACCACGGAACCGTCGTGAGAGCGGACAGCAGCACGACGATCGCGAGGGAGCGGAACTCGGCGACGTAGTCGCCCTGGCGGAAGTACGAGGCCACCAGCGGCGCCCCGAAGAACGCCACCGCCGCGAGGACCACCCCGAGACCGACGTTCGCCGTGAAGGCGACCTGAACCCTCTCGGTCACCCCCTCCTCCTGCTCGTACACCAGCGCCGCCCCCATCCCGAGGTCGAGGGCGTTGTCGAAGTAGAAGGTGATGAGCATCAGGGTCACCATCACCGCGTAGTCGGCGGCGTCGAGGACCCGTGCCAGCACCGCCGCCAGCACGAGGGCGGTTGCGTAACGCGTGAAGATGCCGACGTTGGCCCAGAGGAAGCCCCTGCTGGCCGTCGTCCCGAGGGACGCGCCCTCGCCGGAGTCGGTCCCGCTCACCGACGCAGGACGACGACGCCGGCAGGGCCGGAGCCGAACGACCGCAGCGCGTCGCCGGCGGAGCGCGCGTCGGTGAGGCTCGTCTGGCCCTCGGTGACGACCATGAGGGTGGCATCGGCCAGCGAAAGCATCTGCGATGTCGGCACCGGCCCGGGCACCTTCGGGCCGTTGATGACCACGACGTAGCGACCCGCCATGCCGTCGAGGACGCGGTTGAAGCGCGAGCGCATCCGCAGGACGTTCTCGCTCCGATCCACCCCGGTGGCGAGGAACCGCACCATGCCCTCGGGGACGGACATGCCGTCGATGTCGCGGGGCAGCTGGGCGTCGGAGATCGTCAGCATCGCCGTCTCCGGATCGAGCTCACCGGCGAGGCACTCCGAGAGCCCGGCGACGCCCTCGGCGTTGACCAGTCCCGTCAGGGTCGCCTGCTCGAGATCGGCGTCGACCAGCGCCACGGGCTGACCGAAGCTGCGTGCGATCACGCACGACAGCGCCAACGCCAGCACGGAGCGGTCGGGCCCCCAGTCGGATCCGACGAGCACCAACCTGTGGATCGGCTCGCTGAGGCTCATCCGCTCGACGGCGGAGATCACGCCCGCGACGGCGTCCTGAGGATTGGCGCCCCGCCCGGACAGGGACGGGACCTTGACCAGGATCGGGAGGTCGATCGCGTCGGTCACGTCCTTCGCCGATGCGACGACCGGCCTGCGGATGTTGCGGAACAGGAAGATCAGGTACGGGACCAGACCCCCGAGGAGCGCTCCGAACAGGGCTGCGAACCACACGGGGAACGTCGAGGTCGACTGCAGGGGCTTGGCGAAGATCTCCTGGAAGATCGGGCCGGGGATCCTCTGCTCGGTCGGGATCTCCGACTGGTTGCGGTCGAACACGCCTCGCATCGCGGGGATCACCTGGGCGCTGACCGCCTCGGACTCCTCGCGGTCGGGGCTGCTCACCACGACGTCCATGTAGGGGGACTCGGGCGAGCGCTTGGTGGAGATCATCCCTGCGATCTGGTCGATCGTGAGGTCCAGGTCGCCGCGCCGCTTGATCTCGGCCGCCATCCCCTTGGAGCCCGCGAGGCTCTCGAGCGCCCGTGAGAGGACGTCGTTGTCGTTCGGGTTCGAGCCCGACAGCACGAGGACAGAACGGGTCGTGTTGTAGACGGGCGGCCGCGTCGACACGAACGCCGACGCCGCGACGGCGGTCACCAGAGCGCACACCACGACGACGAGCACCTGGAGCCGCGTCAGGCGGAGCGCGGGCCGGCGCTCCGCGTCGACCGCCACCGGAGCGGTCGTGTAGCCGACGACGTCCGTGCTCGCTCGCATCGGTGTCATGGGAAGCGGTGTCTCCTCGTCACGACGGCTCGAGAGCGCAGCGGCCGACTGGAGACGGTGTCGTCTGCCCGGTCGTCGGCCCGGTCGAACGCCGAGTGTACCGACGCGGGCTTTTGGATGCGGCGCACGGTCCATCTACTGTGTCCGTCGCCATGGGCTCCCTGATCAAGAAGCGCCGTAAGCGCATGCGGAAGAAGAAGCACAAGAAGCTGCTGCGGCGGACGCGTCACCAGCGTCGAGCCAGGGGCAAGTAGACCCTCCGCCCCTGGGGCGGCAATCGGGTCAGCTCGGCGTGGCGCCCGTCGACGGGTCGAACGTCGTCGCCACCACCCGACCGGCGCCGGGGTGAGCTCCCTCGACGAACCAGGTGGACCCGCTCCCGGCGAGACGGGGTCTGATGCCCGTCGCCCCGGCCAGCTCGTCGCGCCACCGGCCCAGATCCGGGTACGCGCTCAACGCCGCCGGCTCGAGGTCGTTGCCGTTCTCCCCGGTCGGGGCACCGAGACGGTCCCACTCGCGGTACACCGTCGGTGTCGAGCAGTGCAGCGGCGGGGTCAGCATCGTCAGCGTCCGGTGGACGAACGGCAGCGGCTGCACCAACTCCCCGATCCCACGCACACGCGCCCGGCCTCCGACCAGGCAGAACCCGACGTCGGCTCCGATCGCTGCGGCCGTGACCGGATCGTCGACACCCGCCCACCTCAGGACGGCCGCCGCGTCCGAGCTCCCGCCGCCGAGCCCCGCTCCGGGTGGGACGACCTTGTGGAGGACCACCCCGGCACGGCGACCCGCCAGCCGGAGAGCCCGGTTGACGAGGTCGTCGGGATCGCCGACCACGCGGTCTGCACCGGTGACGACCTCCAGACCGTCTCCGTCCGGGTCCACCTCGAGGGTGTCTCCGAAGTCGAGAGACACCATCTCGGCATCGATGAGATGGAGGCCGTCGGCGCGCACGCCGGTGATGCGCAACGACAGCGTCAGCTTCGCCGGGGCGAAGAGGACGTCCGTCACGAGGTCGGGCCTCCCGCGTCGAGGGCCTCGGCGAGGCGGACCCAGTCCCCGATCGACAGCCGCTCCGGACGGAGACGCGGATCGATCCCGGCGGCGTCGAACACGGCGGGCTCGACGACGCCCGACAACGTCGACCGCAGCATCTTGCGACGCTGGTGGTAGGCCCGTTCGACCAACGGGAAGAGCTCCGTCGGGCCGATGCGCTCCGAGGGCGGTGGGTGCCTGTCGATCCCGACGACGGCTGACCGCACCCGGGGTCGGGGCAGGAACACCTCGGGCCCGACCGTCTTCAGGATCCGCGCCGAGCCGTACCAGGCGACCTTGATCGTCGGGATCCCGATCGTGCGGTCACCGGGTGACGCGCAGAGCCGTTCGGCGACCTCCTCCTGCACCATGACCACCAGTCGACGGACCGTTCCGGCCGTCGAGAGCACGCGCATCACCACGGGGACCGCGACGTTGTAGGGAAGGTTCGCGACCAGCGTCCACTCGCCTGCGTCGAGGAGCTCCGACCAGTCGAGGCGGAGCGCGTCGCCCTCGACCACCCGCACCCGATCCCACGACGCAGGATCGTCCCGCCGCGCGTCGGCCAGCACCTCGGTGAGCACCGGGACGAGGGACCGGTCCTTCTCCACGGCCAGCACCTGGGCCCCGGTCGCCGCGAGGGCGAGCGTCAGAGATCCGAGTCCGGGCCCGACCTCGACGACCCGGTCGCCCGGTCCGACTCCGGACACGCGGGCGATGGAAGCCACCGTGTTCGGATCGACCACGAAGTTCTGCCCGAGGGAGCGGCGAGCCTGGAGCCCGTGGCGGTCGAGGAGGTCCCGGACCTCTGACGGTCCGAGCACGTCAACGACTCCCCGGGGGGACCGTGGTCGTCGGGCGTCGTTCCTCGTATCGGCTCGACCCCTTGCGGTACCAGTCGGGGAGCACGGTGATCGGCGCCCGTGGAAGCGTGGACACCGCACCAGTGCTCTCGGGTGCCGCGTGGTCGGGAGTGGGGCTGTCGAGGGTCGTGACGGTGGCGGTGGTCGTGGTGGGTTCCGGGCCACCGCCGGTTCCGCGCAACGCCACCACGACGAGCACGACCACCGCGACCGCGCTCACCACGAGCGCGACCACGAGCCTGGGCGACATCGACGCGCTCACCCGTCCGGCGACCGACGCTCGTCGAGCGAGTAGAACGCCACGGCGGTCGCCGTCGTCGCCCCGGCGACCTGTTCGACCGGACGGCCCTGGAGCGCGGCGACCTCCTCGCCGACGCGCGCCACCAACGCCGGACGGTTGCGCCGCCCACGATGCGGGGTCGGCGCGAGGTACGGCGAGTCGGTCTCGACCATCAGACGGTCGAGCGGAGCCGAGGCGACCGCCTCCCTCAACTCGCCGGCGCTCGGGAACGTCACGATCCCCGAGATCGACAGGTGGGCACCCATCCCGATCGCCCGCTCCGCCTCGGCGCCGCCGCCCGTGAAGCAGTGGAACACCGTGCGCTCCGGCATCCCTCGTTCCTCGAGGACGTCGAAGGTCTCGTCCCACGCCTCACGAGTGTGGATCACGAGCGGAAGCCCGCTGTCGTGGGCGAGGTCGACCTGTTCGGCGAAGACGCTGCGCTGCACGTCCCTCGGGGAGTGGTCGTAGTGGTGGTCGAGGCCGCACTCGCCGATCGCCACGAGGGCGCCGTCGTCGGCGGCGATGGCATCCGCGACGACGGCACGCAGGGCGTCCACGCCTTCGGTCGCGTCGTGGGGATGGACCCCCGCCGTCGCCCACACCGACGGGAACCGACGGGCGATCCCGAGACAGGAGACGGACCGGGCCGCGTCGGTGCCGACGGTGATCAGAGCGGTGACACCGGCGACAGCAGCCTCTGAGACGAGCGTGGCCGGATCGTCCTCGCCGTCGAGGTGGCAGTGGTTGTCGATCCAGATGGCTGCCCCGGTCACGGCCCGCACCGTACCGGCCTCACACGTCCAGCATCACCACTCCGGACGCCCCGCCGACGAAGGTGCGGATGGGTGCCGCTGCGTCCTCGGCGTCGAAGGTCACCGTCCTCCCCTCGACCAGCGAGAGCACGACGGCATCGGCCCACGACAACAGCGTCGCGACCGGGGCGTCGGTGCACAGCGAGGGGGCGAGCACGACCAGGACGACGTCCGGACCCAGCTCCTCCAGCGCCTCCGGCCGGATCACGGGCGGCCTCCCCCGCCGCCTCTGACCCATCGGCAGGAACCGGAGCCGTCCCCGCGCCCCGCCCAGCGTGCGGCGGACCGACGCCGGCAGTCGCCAACGGTGGACCCTGACAAGGAGGGACGACGGCGACGCCCCCTCGAGCACCTGGAGCAGACCCGAGCGCCATGGCCACGACAGGCGCGCCGTGAGCCTCGACGAGTCGAACTGCGCGTCGACGAGGACGACCCGGCGGCCCTCGGCGGCGATCGCCGCGGCCAGGCCTGCGGCCAGACGACCCGAACCGGGATCCGGACGTGGTGTCGTCACCACGATCCTGGACGGTTCGCGCTCGCGGTCGAACAGCTCCGACGCCATCGTGGCGACCTGCGCGTACTGCTCCGGAGTCGCTCCGTAGCGACGGCCGGGCCGACCCAGGTGACTCCAGACGGCCAGACCGAGAGCCGAGGGGATGTCGTCGTCGTTGTTCACCCGCGGCCTGCGCTGCTGGATCAGGACGAACACCCCGGCGGTGAGGAAGCCTGTGAGCGTTCCGATGAGAGCGAGCCACGCACGCGACTGTCGGTCCGCCTCGATCGACACGTGGTCGCTGACGTGCAGGTACAGCGGTGAGGTGTCGTAGCGCTGCTCACCGGGGAACACCGGCCGCAGCTCGTCGGCGAGCTGCCGGGCGGATGCCCGTCGCGTCGACGCGATCACCTCGTCGAGGGCCCTGATCAGGTGAGGGCGGACCCGCTCGACGACCTCACGGTCGGAGTCGATGAAGGAGACCTCCATGTAGGAGCCGAACTGCTTGCGGGTGACGACGACGCGGTCCCGGACCTGTTCGATGCCCATGTCGAGTCCTGCCATGTCGATGAGGGTCCGGGCATACGCACCCGAGGTGGCGATCGAGTCGAGCATCTGGTTCTGCGTCGCGTCGATCACCACCCTGTCGTTGCCCTCGGTGGCGGCCATGTCCATCAGCAGGACGTCGCCCGCGGCGATCCAGCGGGTCGGGAGGACGGACCCGACGGCGACGAACAGGACGAGTCCTGCCAGGGCGCCCGCCCAGAGCGTGAAGCGGAACCGTCGTGACACCTTCACGTCCCAACGGGCGAGGGTGACCGACGTCCAGGGATGCTCCTCGGCGCCGTCGATGTCCGAGGCCGGACCGTCGCCCTGCGGGACGATCCGCTCGGGGACGGCCGGGACCGGACCGATCCCGACTCTGTCGACGGCGAAGGTCGGTGCGACGGCCGACGTCCCGGGAGGTGGCGTGACCCCGTCACGGACGAAACCCCTCCACCGCGTCGCCCGGGAAGGCACCTGGAGCGCGCTCGAGAGACCGATCATGCTCCATGCCAGCTTGTTGTTGAGCAGCGGCAGGAACATCGCGCTCGTCATGATCGGCAGCGTCATCACGAACAACGTGGTGGAGATCTGCTTCGTCCGACGCCATCGGGGTCGGAGGAACCCGACGAAGGTGACGACGAAGATCGACACGTAGATCGCGAGTCCGATCACCCCGAGGTCGCCCATCGTGTCGAGGAAGGTGTTGTGCGACGACACCTTCTCCCGTGGGTCGGCGAGCTCCTGCACGCCGGGCGACGTCGTGAGGCTGGGGAGGATCTTCCACTGGAGCTGGCCGAAGCCGTGGCCCAGCACCGGCCGTTCCGCGATGAGGCCGACCGTCGCGGTCCAGAAGTCGAGTCGACCGGCGCCCCGATCGGAGAAGCCCCGCTGGAGGTTGTTCGGGTTCGCGACGAACCCGACGACGAACGCCACGCCTGCCAGCGCCACGGCGGCGACCGCGGTCCTCGCACGCCGCCCGGCGGAGATGCCGGGGCGGGTCACCATCGTCCCGACGATGGCCACGGCGGCGCCGATGAGACCGGAGCGACTCCCCGCGCCGGCGGCTCCGGCGAGGACGAACAGGAGCGAGAGGGTGTAGAGGTGCCGCTTGAGCGGATCGGTCTCGTTCCGGCGGTAGTGCACGGTCAGCGGGATCATCGCTGCCTGGAGCAGCCCGAAGTAGTTCGGATCACCGCCGAAGCCCACGGACCGGGTGCCGAGGAACAGGGCGAGCACACCAGCTCCCGAGCCGAACAGCCCGCCGACCCAGAAGGCCCGCAGGTAGCGCATCACCTTCTCGTGGCTGTCGACGAGGAGGGCGCTCACCACGTAGATCGCCATCGCGACGCTCATCAGGCCCATGGCGAAGAACCAACCGGAGATCTTGTCGACCCACGCCCCGCTCACCGTCGCCCACAGGATGAGCAGCACCAGGGGCAGCCAGTGACGGGTGGGGACCGCCGGTGGACGCCACCTCTCGATGAGCAGCTTGTACGCGATCACCAGGAACACCACGGCGGACACGATCCGACCCATGCGGATCTGCCCCGCGCCGACGCCGTCGAAGTGGATGAGGAACGCCACGACCTCGATGAACAGGAAGCCACGCCTCCACACCCACATCGCCAACGCGGCCAGCGCGGCGAGGAGAACCGCGATCAGCACCCCCCACTTGGACAGGATCAGCATCACGAGCACGGGGAGGGCGACCAGACCGGCGAGCACCGCTGCGCCCGCGCTCCATCCCCGCCGTGACGGCGACGGACGGAACGGCGACGGCGGTCGTTCGAGGGTCTGCACGTGCTCCTGCCGGCTCAGCGATGGAGGACCGGCACACAAGGGTAGGCACACGAGGGCAAGGGCACCGCCCTCCGGGTCCCCGGTTCAGCCGGACGGGAGGACCGACAGCTCGCCCTCGGACACCCGGATGCCCGACGGGTCGACGACCTCGAAGTCCGCGGCGCTGAGCGTGCCCAACGTCGCGAGGTCCTCGTCGTCCCAGCGTGCGTCGGGTGTCCCGCGCAGCCTGAACCCGGGACCCGTGTCCGACAGGACGGTGCCGTAGGCCTGCATCGCCTCCGCGATCACCCTCGCCTGCCGGCCGAGGCCCGACAGGTCCGTGTCGGACCGGAGGCGCAGCCACGCCCCCTGGGGCGGCGCGTCGGGGTCTGTGGATCGCCCGTCGGTGCTTCGCGCAGGCCATGTGGAACGACCGCTCGCCGTGGTGTCGATCGCGGACAGGACCACGTGGTCGACCCTCCCCGAGGCGACCTCGGCGTAGGTGATCGTGCCTGGCAGCAGAGGCAGGCCGGCGGCGATCGTCGACCCGCGCGGATAGGCGTTGGATCCGGTCCGGTAGTGGGCACCGGAGTCGGCCTGCCAGCGGCCGAACCAGGCCCTCGTGCTGAGCAGCTCCCACACCTCGGCCGAGGTCGGGTCGACCCCGACGTAGTGCATGTCGAAGCCGTAGGTGGGCATGGACTCGATGTAGGCAGGGTCGGTGATCGGGTAGGGGCCCGGGAAGCTCGAATCGGCCTGGCCCACGATGTCGACGTCGTGGCGGGGCGTGCGGCCGTCCACGAAGTTGTACGGGATCCCGAACACGACCCCGTCGACGACCCGGCCGCCGAAGCCCACGCCGAGGCGGCGGTCGGCGATGGACGAGATCCACCTGGTGCTGTCGGCGGAGACGGGGAGGTCGACCGCGCTGCGGCGGAACACGTTGTCCTCGGGGACGAGGTCCGGCAGGGCACCGAAGCGGGGCACGAAGAACTCGGGCGGGCGCGTCGCCCACGCCCCCGTCGCGGCGACGACGGCCACCGAGACGGCACCGATCACGCCGATCGGCGGACCGTTGCGACGGTCCCTGCGGGAACGCCACCGTCGACGCAGGGCGAGCGAACCAGCGACCGCCACGGCCGCGACCGACACCAGGACGAGCAACGCTGGCACGAGCTGCTGGGAGCCCGGAACCACCACGTCGGGGCCGACCACCGTGCCGGCGGGGACGTCACCGAGGCCGACCGGCACACCGAGCCGGGTCACGGGACGGAGACCTCAGGCTCGATGCCCGCCGGACAGGATCGGTTCGGCGAGAGCACGCAGGTCGGCCTCAGGGCGGGCGCCGGTGTGGGTGATGACCTCGGCCGCGGCGAGCGACCCGAGAACGCCGCAGGTCGCCAGGTCGAGGTCCCTGCTGTACCCGTACAGGAAGCCCGCTGCGTAGAGGTCGCCGGCGCCGGTGGTGTCGACGAGCGCGTCGACGGGGTGCGCCGGCACCTCGATCAGCTCGTCCTCGGTGACGACGACCGAGCCCTTCTCGGATCGCGTCAACGCGGCGACGGCTCCGTGCCGTCGGACTCCGGCGGCCGCCTCGTCGAAGTCGTCGGTCCGGTACAGCGCCGTGATCTCGGCCTCGTTCGCGAACAGCAGGTCGACGTGGTGCTCGACGAGGTCGAGGAACGCGTCGCGGTGCCTCTCGACGCAGAAGCTGTCCGAGAGCGTGACCGACACCGTGGCACCCGCCTCGTGCGCGACCTGGGCCGCGTGCCGGAAGACGGCCTGCGCCTCGGGCGGGTCGAAGAGGTAGCCCTCGAGGTACAGCACCTTCGCGGCAGCGATCACGTCGGTGTCGACGTCGTCGAAGCCGAGCATGGTCGATGCCCCGAGGTAGGTGTTCAACGTCCGCTGGGCGTCGGGTGTCACGAGGATGAGGCAGCACCCGGTCGACGGTCCGGTGGTCGCCCTGGGCGTCGTGTAGCGCACGCCGGTCGCCCTCAGGTCGTGGGCGAACACGGCACCGAGCTGGTCGTCACGGACCCTGCCCACGTACTGGGCGGTACCGCCCAGCGAGGCGACCCCCACGATGGTGTTCGCGGCCGACCCGCCCGAGATCTCGACGCCCGGGCCCATCCGTTCGTAGAGCTCCCCGACACGATCGGTGTCGATGAGGTTCATCGAGCCCTTGACGATCCCGAGGTCGTCGAGGAGCTCGTCGGTCCCGTGGCTGAGCACGTCGACGAGGGCGTTGCCGATGCCGACGACGTCGAGTCGATCCGTCGTCGGGCCGTCGGTCGGTGACACGTTGGTTCCGGACACGTCGCCCGACGCTAGCTGAGGACCGCCAGGACATCGCCGTGGGAGCCTCACGGCGACGCCGGTACGATGCCGGACCGTGACCGACCTGGACACGAGCGCGCTCCCACCGACGGCTGGAGCGGAGCGTCGGCTGACCGACGTCCTCGAGAGCATCGGCGCCGTCGTGGTCGCCCTCTCCGGTGGCGTCGACTCCGCCCTCCTCGCCCACGCGGCGCTCGACACGCTCGGCCCGGAACGTGTCCTCGCGGTCACGGCGCGCTCGGCGTCGCTCGCGACCGGCGAGCTCGATCACTGCCGTGACCTGGCCCGCTCCTGGGGGATGGCGTGGATCCCGGTGGACACCGACGAGATGTCCGACCCCGTCTACGTCGCCAACGGCACCGACCGCTGCGCCGCGTGCAAGGACTCCCTGCTCGACCGCCTGGAACCGCTGGCACGTGACCGAGGGGCCACGGTCGTGCTCGGCGTGAACCTCGACGACCTCGGCGACCACCGTCCCGGCCAGCAGGCCGCCGCCCGTCGAGGCTCGCGGTTCCCGTTCGTCGAGGCGGGGATCGACAAGGCCACGGTCCGCTCGCTCGCCCGTGAGCGGAACCTGCCGGTGTGGAACCGACCGTCGATGCCGTGCCTGTCGTCGCGCATCCCGTACGGCACGCCGGTCACCGTCTCTACGCTGTCGAGCATCGACCGGGCAGAGGCGGCGATCCGGGCGCTCGGGTTCGCCGAGCTGCGCGTCCGCCACCTCGGAGACGTCGCCCGGATCGAGGTGCCCGTCGACGAGCTCGACCGTGCCGTCCGCCATGCCCACGAGATCGTCGCCGGCGTCGAGGCCGCCGGCTACCGGTACGTGACGCTCGACCTGGCCGGGCTGCGCTCCGGCAACCTCAACGGCACGATCCCCCTCGGGCCGACCGCGCTCGACCACACGCGCCCCGACCTCGATCGCCGCCGCCGGACCGGCCTCCCCGAGGCGGTCTACGCCGCCGGCAAGACCCCTCGGCAGTGCGTCGAGGTCGTCGCGGCCATGCTCGAACACGGCGACGATCCGGTCGTCGTCACCCGGACCGACGTCGAGCACCGGCGGGCGCTGGCGGAGCTCCGACCGACCGCGACCTGGTCGAACACGCTGACGTGGCGCCACGACCCCGTCACGACCACACGTCGTGTCGCGCTGGTCTCGGGCGGGACGTCGGACCAGCCGGTCCTCGACGAGTGCCTCGGCACGTTGAGCTCGATGGGGACCGACGTCCGGGTCGTACGGGACGTCGGCGTCGCCGGTCTGCACCGACTGATCGGCTCGCTCGACGAGCTCGTCGACGTCGACGTCATCGTCGCCATCGCCGGCATGGAGGCGTCGTTGCCGACCGTCCTCGGGGGTCTGGTCCCCCAACCGATCGTCGCCGTGCCCACCTCCACCGGCTACGGCTCCAGCCTCGAGGGCGTCACCGCCCTGCTGTCGCTGCTCAGCTCCTGCGCACCCGGCGTGAGCGTCGTCGGCATCGACAACGGCTACGGCGCGGCGTGTGCGGCGCTGCGCATCCTGCGCGACCGGCCGTGACCGGACCCGCCGCGCTGTGGTTCAACCCCGCCGTCGGGGTCGCCGGCGACATGCTGCTCGCCGCGTTGGTCGACGCCGGCGCCGACCTCGACGCGGTCCGCGACGCCGTCGACCGGCTCGGGCTCCCCGACTGGTCGATCGACACGCGGACGGTGACCCGCGGCGCTCTCACCGCCACCGCCGTGACCGTCGGAGCGCCCGATCGCGACCACCACCGGAGCTGGTCGACCATCGACGCCCTCCTCAGGAACGCCGACCTGCCGGTCGAGGTGCGTGATGGCGCCCGTCTGACCTTCCGTCGGCTCGCTCTGGCGGAAGCTCTCGTCCACGGCATCGACGTGGACGACGTCCACTTCCACGAGGTGGGGGCGATCGACGCCGTCGTCGACGTCGTCGGCGCCTGGGCCGCCCTGCGCGACCTGGGCATGCCGACGGTGACGAGCGGGCCGATCGGGCTCGGGACCGGCACCGTGGAGATGGCGCACGGCGTGGTCCCCGTGCCCGCTCCTGCGACGCTCGAGCTCCTGAAGGGAGCGCCGTCGATCCCGCTCGACGTCATCGGCGAGACCGCCACCCCGACCGGCGTCGCGCTGCTCGTCTCGATGAGCAGCGCCTGGGGGCCGCCGCCCTCGGGCACCGTCGTGGCGATCGGCCGTGGCGCCGGGAGCTGGGATCCACCCGGCCACGCCAACGTCGTGACCGCCGTCGCGTTCGGGACCTCGGTCGTCGGCGAGGACCCGTGGCCGGGTTCGACGGTCGACGCCACGATCCTCGAGACCAACCTCGACGACGTCACGCCGGAGACGATCGGGCACGTCATCGACCGGGCGCTCGCGCTCGGCGCCGACGATGCCTGGGTGGTTCCCGTCACCATGAAGAAGTCCCGTCCCGGACACCAGCTCCGCGTCCTGTGCGCTCCTCCGCTGGTGTCCGCCGTGCGGGATCTCGTCTGCCGCGAGACCGGCACGCTCGGCGTCCGTGAGTGGTGCGTCACCAAGCACGAGCTCGACCGGAGGACCGTCGTGGTCACAGTCGACGGCCACGCCGTCTCGGTCAAGGCCGGGCCGTTCGGCGCCAAGCCCGAACACGACGACGTCCTCTCCGCGGCATCGGCCCTGGGCCGCCCGGCGCGCGACGTCGCCGCCGACGCCCTTGCCAGGTTCCACGACCCCGGTTGAGACGCCGATCCTCCCGCTCGGGTCATCCGTTGATGAGCCGCTTCACGCGGTTGGGCGCGACGCCGTGACGGCGGGCCACGGCGGCCGCAGCGTCGCGCCGGCTCGACCCGGAGGCCAGCTCCGCGTCCAGGGCTGCCCGCAGCTCGTCGTCCCCGACCGCGGCCGGCTCGGGGGCGCCGTCGATGACGATGACGTGCTCACCGCGGGGCTCGAGCACCGCGCCGCGATCGACGGCGCCGGCGAGGGTGCCCCGCCAGGTCTCCTCGTGCAGCTTCGTCAGCTCCCTGCACACGGCGACTCGACGGTCCCCTCCGAGTGCCTCGGCCAGGTCGGCCAGCGTCGCCGTCAGCCGGTGAGGCGCCTCGTAGAGGACGACGGTCCGGCGCTCACCCGCGAGCTCGTCGAGTCGGGCCCTGCGCGCCGGACCCTTCCGCGGCAGGAACCCCTCGAAGCAGAACCGCCCGGAGCGGCCGAGCAGACCGCTGCCGACGAGGGCGACCGCTCCTGCGAACGGGCCCGGCACCACCTCGACGGTGATCCCGGCCTCGACCGCGGCCGCGACGACGACGGCTCCCGGGTCCGAGAGTCCGGGAAGGCCGGCGTCGGTCACCACGGCGACGGTCGAGCCACCACGTACGAGATCGACCAGCTCGGCCGACCGGTCCTGCTCCGTGTGGTCGTCGAGGCGGACCAGTCGCGGGGGGGACACCCCGGCGGCAGCCAGGAGCCGGCCGGTCCGGCGTGTGTCCTCGCATGCGATGACGTCGGCGGACCCCAACGCCCGGATCGCACGCTGCGACAGGTCGCCCAGGTTCCCAATCGGCGTTCCCACCACCACCAGCCGCTGCCCGTCGGTCATCGGACCTCGAGTCGGTCACCGGGGCGGACACCCCAGCGGCGGAACGAACCGGCCGGCGCCTCGACGGCGACGGTGCCCCGACGCGACGGTCGGGTGATCCGCCGCGGCGCGACGGTCACGACGCGCACCACGCGGTAGGCCCCGTCGCCCACAGGGGCGCAGAACGCGACGTCGATCGGGAACCGCACGCCGAAGGTGTGGACGGATCGGGCCGTCAGGATCAGCACGCCCTCCAGGTCGTCGCGTCCGATCAGGCCACGCCGACGCTCGCGCCGCGTCCAGGCCTCCTCGACCGAGGCGAGCACGTCTGCGTCGCGGACCAACCAGGGCATGGCCGACCTCACACGTTGAAGCGGAACTCCATCACGTCGCCGTCGACGGGTTCGTAGTCCTTGCCCTCGACGCGGAGCTTGCCCGCGTCCCGGGCACCCGACCACGACCCGATCTCCAACAGCTCGTCCCAGTGGATCACCTCGGCCCGGATGAACCCCCGTTCGAAGTCGGTGTGGATGACACCGGCGGTCTGGGGGGCGGTCGATCCGGCACGGAACGTCCAGGCCCGTGACTCCTTCTCGCCGGTCGTGAAGAAGGTTCGGAGGCCCAGCAGGGAGTACGCCGTGTGGAGGAAGGACGGAAGTGCCCCCTCCCCGAGTCCGAGGGCCTCGAGCATCTCGACGCGGGACTCCTCGTCGAGCAGCGCCGCCTCGGCCTCGAGCTGGATGCACAGGCCGAGGACGAGATCGTCGGATGAGCCCGTGGCGGCGAAGGCATCGCGCACCGGGGCGAGCACCACGTCGAGGTCCTCCATCTGGGCCTCGTCCACGTTCACCAGGGCCATCGCCTTCTTGGCGGTCAGCAGGAAGAACGGCCGGAGCAGCGCCATGTGCTCGGGTGACAGACCGCTGCGGTACAGCGGCGTGCCGGTCTGGAGGTGACCGATCGCAGCCTCCATCGCGGCCACCTCGTCGGCCAACGACTTGTCGGCGCGGGCGGCCTTGCGACGCTTGTCGACCTGCTTCTCGAGGGATTCCAGATCCGCGTAGACGAGCTCGACCTCGAGGGTCTCGAGCTGCTCGACGGGGTCGGTCGACCCCGGCACGTCGTCGTCGACGAAGGCCCGCAGCACGAACACGATGGCGTCGACCTCGCGGATGTGCGACAGGAAGCGGTTGCCGAGCCCCTCGCCCTGCGCCGCGCCCTTCACCAACCCGGCGATGTCGACGAACTGGACCGCGGCCGGGACCACCTGACGGGACGAGCTCATCTCGGCGAGCGATGCGAGACGGGCGTCGGGGACCTTCGCCACGCCGACGTTGGGGTCGACGGTGGCGAACGCGTACGGCGCGGCCAGCGCCCCACCGCCGGCCAGCGCGTTGTACAACGACGACTTGCCGGCGTTCGGCAGCCCGACGAATCCGAAGCGTTCCACGTCACTCCCTGCTCTGGGTCACCGGTCGCGGGTCCGCACCGGAGGCGGCGCCGTGGTGGGCGACCGGCACCTCCGGAGGGTAGTGCCCGCACGTAGGCTCCTCGTCAGTGTCAGGCTCCTCCGCCACGGGAACGCCCTTCGTCGGGGAGGGCCTAGGCGACGACAGCGCGTCCGCTCGGGCGGATGCCGGGCTGTCCCTCGCCCTCTACTACCTCGACCGGGGCTTCGCCCCCGCCGGCAAGGCCCGCGCGTTCCAGAAGGCGCGGGCCATCGTCGCCGGACTCGACGACGGGGAGCTGGAACGCCGGGTGGCCGGGCGATCGCTCCGGGAGCTCGACGGGATCGGGGCCTCCACGGGATCGGTCATCGCCGACGCCGTCGAACGTCGACGGAGCCCCTACCTGGCTGACCTCGCGACCGCGACGGTCCAGGATCCGGGCAAGGGCGCAGCGCTGCGCGGCCTGATCCGCGGCGATCTGCACTGCCACACCACGTGGTCGGACGGATCCGAGAGCGTTCGGACCATGGCACTCACCGCCCGGTCGCTCGGACACGAGTACCTGGCCGTCACCGACCACTCGGCGCGGCTGACCGTCGCGCACGGCCTCGACGAGGACCGGCTGCTCCGGCAGCTCGACGAGATCGCCGCGTTGGAGGACGAGCTCGCCCCGTTCCGGATACTCACCGGGATGGAGGTCGACATCCTCGCCGATGGGCGCCTCGACCTCTCGAGCGAGCTGCTGAGCCGACTCGACCTGGTGGTGGCGTCTGTGCACTCGAAGCTGGCGATGGACGAGCGGGAGATGACGCGTCGGATGGTGATGGCCGTCGCCGATCCGCACGTCGACGTCCTCGGCCACTGCACGGGCCGCAAGATCATCGGTCGTGGCCGGCCGCCGTCCCGTTTCGACGCCGACATCGTGTTCGCGGCCTGCGCCCGCTTCGACACCGCCGTCGAGATCAACTGCCGCCCGGAGCGGCGCGACCCTCCCGAGGAGATGGTCGCCCTCGCGTCGGAGTGGGGTTGCCGCTTCTCGATCGACACCGACGCCCACGCTCCGGGCCAGCTGGAGTGGCAGGCCTGGGGTTGCGGGTTCGCGACGACCATGGGCATCGATCCGACACGGATCGTCAACACCTATCCGGCCGATGAGCTGTCAGCCTGGACCGCCTCGCACCCGACCGCGTGACCCGACCCCGGCCGGGTGGCGGGGGTCAGTCCCCGGCGGCAGTCTCGTCACCGACCGAACCCGCCCGGGCACCGGGTCGGAGGTCGTAGCGACCGGAGCTGGTCGAGGCGCCGCACGCGTTCTCGCCACCGCCCGAGGCGGCCGGCACGGCCGAGTCGAGGATCGGGTTGGCGCCGCTGAAGACCCCCCACGGGCTCTCGCAGCCCGGGACCACCCACACGTGGGACATCCAACCGGTGGACCCGTTCGCCTTGCGGCCACCCCTCGCCTGGCAGTCCGACTCCGACGTCGTCGAGTCACCGATGACCATGCCGCCCGACGTCGTGCACAGCCCGACGTGGCGGTGGTAGTGGTCGTTGGGCCCGGTGAAGCCCTGGGTCGGCTCGGCGTCACCCGGCTGTCGGATGTAGTAGCTCAGGCCGACGACCCGAGCCGCCGGTCCCTCACCGTCGTACAGCAGCATCTCCGGACGGTCGATGTGGAACTCTCCGTCGACCTCGCCGAAGCGCATGTAGTGCGCGGCGATGCCGGGAACGTACGGAGTGACCTGGGAGTAGCCGTTCGCGACGGCATCACCTGCGGTCGGCATCGACAGCGCGACCGAACGGGCCTCGTCGAGTTCCTTCGAGAGCTTCACGCACTCGGCCTGGTCCGTCATGGCGATCCACGGCGTCGGACCGACGTGACCACCGTGTCCTCCGTTGTCGTCCGGAGCCGCCGAGGTCCCCGACGCGGCGTGGGCGTGACCCGATCCCGCTCCGCCGGAGGCGTCTGCGGTCGGAGCGTTCTGGGACCTCATCCAACCGATCCAGGCGTCGTAGTCCTCCTCGGGCGCCACAGAGAGGCGTGACACCAGGGCAGCCGCATCGAGCTCTCCACCGGTCGACGCCGAGGACGTAGCCGACACCAGGCCGTCCAGACCGACAGACCCCCGCCCCTCGAACGGGTCTGCGGTGTCCTTCGTGGCCGCGGCCATCGTCATCGCACCGCCCGCGTAGGTGTCGACCCCCATGCGCTCGGCCGTGCTCCAGAAGCTCTTCGGGTTGAACCCGAGGTCGCAGCGCGACCGGTCGATCGCCGCCATCTCGCTCTGGTGCCCGGCATCGTCGGCCGCCGAGGCATCCGCGCTCCCGTGCACATGACCGGCGGCCTCACCCGATCCTTCCGAGGAAGGCGCCACGAGCCCGACCGTGACCAGCCCGAGCACGACGACAGCCGCCATCGACGGGACGAGCAGACCGACCCGGATCCGACGGGGAGCGACCGCCAACAGCGTCGCGACGACCACCGCACAGCCCTCGAGCGCCGCGCACACCCCGTCGACGACGCCGACCTCTTCGACCACCCCGGCGTGTCCGCCGACGGGCAGTCCGGCGGTGCGTGCCCAGATCCACACCGCCAGCGCCGCTGCGTTCAGCAACGCCGTCAGAGCGGCCAGCGTGCGGTTCCCCCTGCGGAGCAGGAACACGACCGCCAGGGCGATCTGCGCCCATCCGACGACGGCGAATCCGACCGGATCGAGCCAGGACCCGGTCCCCGTGTGGGCCGGAACCATGGCGAGGTGGATGATTCCGGCGCCTCCGGTCAGACCGGCGAGGAGGATGCCCAGGTCGCTCGCGCCCTCGCTCCAGGCTCCCTCGCTTCCGTCGCTGCGCTGCCATCGATCCATCGGTGTGACCCCCGGTCGGTCCTCGGGGGCCGAACCACGACGCCCACCCGATCCGACAGCCTACGTCTCCTGCCGCGGCAGCTCCGGGCGGCGGCTGGAGCCGGCACCACCCGCTCCGGTAGTGTCGTCGCCATATGTCGAAGCGCACCCAGAAGAAGAAGGCCAACGTGCGTCGCAAGAAGGCCAACCACGGGCGCAAGCCCAACATGGGTCGCAACTCCTGAGCGGAGACGTCGCCGCTACGGTTCGCCCATGACCGAACGGCCGCACCAGCTCACCCGAGTGGTCCTCGCCGACCACCCCGCCGCGTGGCGCAGGGCCGGCTTCGACGTCGACGACTCGGGCCGGTTCGCCCTCGGGCGCACCGTCGTGACCTGCACCGGCGCAGGCGGCGACGATCGCCGGACCGCGTTCCTCGGCTGGTCCCTCGACGGGATCGAGGGCGACCTCGACGGCCTCCCCGTCGCCGCCCTGGACGGCGACGCGACGTCGTCGGAACCCGGCTCGGGCACCGCTCCCTCCACGCACCCGAACGGCATCTCGTCGATCGACCACGTCGTGGTCCGCACCGGCGACTGCGACCGCACGATCAGGGCGTTCGAGTCCGCCGGGCTCGAGGTCCGGGGCGGTCGCAGCACGACCTCGTACGGCGCGCCGATGCGCCAGACGTTCTTCTGGGCCGGCGACGTGATCCTCGAGCTGGTCGGGCCCGACTCCGATCCCGACGGTGCGGCGGAGCCGACGACCGAGGAGGCCACGTCGATCTTCGGGATCGCGCTGGTCGCGGACGACCTCGACGCGACGTCCGAGAGGATGGGCGAGCTGCTCGGCGAGGCGAAGGACGCCGTGCAGAAGGGGCGGCGGATCGCCGGTGTCCGTCACCGCGACGCCGGCATCGGCCTCCCCGTGGCTGTAATGAGCCCCCACCCCCGCCAGGGCGCGGGCGGAGCCGGTTACCCGTCGGTAACCTGACGACATGGCCGACTACCGAGCTCCCATCAAGGACGCCCTTTTCGCCCTCCGCCACATCGGCATGCTCGAGGACCTCTCCGGGACCGAGCGCTACGCCCACGCGGACCCCGAGACCGTCACCGCGGTCCTCGAGGAACAGGGCCGGTTCATGCAGGAGGTCTTCGCCCCCTGCAACGCCGTCGGCGACCGCACCGGTCTGACCTGGAGCCCCGAGGGCGTCGCGGTGCCCGAGGAGTTCAAGGCGGCCTACTCCAAGTTCGTCGACGCCGGCTGGCAGGGGCTCAACGCCGATGTCGACTACGGAGGCGCCGGGTTCCCCGAGTCGGTGTTCGCCTGCGCGACGGAGTTCGAGACCGCGGCCAACGGGGCTCTCGGCATGGCTCCCGGGCTGACCACCGGCGCCATCGAGTGCCTCCAGCACTGGGGCACCGAGGAGCAGAAGGAGGTGTACCTCCGCAAGCTCATCACCGGCGAGTGGACCGGCACCATGAACCTCACCGAGCCGCAGGCCGGATCCGACGTCGGTCTGTGCACGACCAGGGCCGTCCCCCAGGGCGACGACACCTACCTGATCACCGGCACCAAGATCTTCATCTCCTTCGGCGAGCACGACATGGCCGAGAACATCATCCACCTGGTGCT
>CAZNQK010000023.1:0-35298 GCA_964575165.1 uncultured Aquihabitans sp.
CTGGGGCTTCGCCGGCGACTACGTGCGCGCCATGTGGCTGATGCTCCAGCAGGACTCACCCGACGACTACGTCGTCGCGACCGGCGAGACCCATTCGGTGCGACGGTTCTGCGAGGTGGCGTTCGGTCACGTCGGGCTGGACTACGAGCAGCACGTGGTCATCGACGAAGCGTTCTACCGCCCTGCCGAGGTGGACCTGCTCATCGGGACGCGCGACAAGGCGGAGCGTGCGCTCGGGTGGACCCCGACCGTCGGCTTCGAGGACCTGGTCACGATGATGGTCGACGCAGATCTCGACCTTCTCTCAGGTCGATTGGGCCCTGTCGGCTGATCGGCAGCCGACCGAGCGCCCGTCGAACGACCGACGAGCCGGCGATTCTGGCCTCGCCGGAGCTCGTCGGCCAGAGCTCGATCCTGCGGCGTCCCGCGACGTCCTCGATCCAGCCGAACATGACCACGGCCACCAACGTTCCCGCCAGGCACCAGGCGATGCGGCCTGCCCACGACGACGAACCCGGCAAGGGGATCGCCAAGGCGGCGTAGATCGGCACGATGTGCCACAGGTAGATCGTCAGGGAGCGTCGACTGGCCCACGAGAGGGTGGATCGGGTCCTGCGACCCAGCAACCACGGTTCGACGATGGGCTGGACCCGGACCGCCACGATCAGCCAGAAGATCCCGATCAGACCCACCAGCACTGTTGCCGCACGTACCGCGCCGGCGGTCCCGCTCGACCCGCTGGTGGTCAGCACGAGCGCTGCGACCGCTGTGGAGCAGCCGAGTGCGATCGCCCACCAGAACCTCCGCAGCGCCTCCCGGAGATGCCCGTCGTTGTGGTGGTAGCCGAGTATCCAACAGCCAGTGAAGAGGAAGGCGAGGACGGCGGGTGTTCCGGTGAGCCAGACCACGGCGGCCAGCGAGAGCAAGCCGGTCCAGAGGAGCAGCGGCCGACGCTGCTGGGCGCGCCGCAGGAACGGCCCGACCAGAGCCAGGATCAGATGCATCTGGAGGTACCACAGCAGTCCCCACGTCAGGCTCAGATCCGTACCGGCTCCCGGGCCTTGTGGACCACCGAGGGAGATCACCGGCATCGCGAAGGAGATCCAGTCGAACCAGCTGAGCTCCCACAGCACACCGAGGGCAGCCCAGAGGACCATCATCGCAGCGACGTAGAACCAGTACGACGGGAGGATCCGTCGGTACCTGCTCCGGACCACCGAGCCCGCATCCCGTCTGTCCATCGACGTCGCGAACAGCGACCCGGAGACGAAGAACATCAACGGCATCGAGCCGAAGACGAGCACCCAGTCCTGTCGGAGGGAGTGGTAGAGCAGCACCCGGGCGAGCGCGACCGCCCGGACTGCGTCGAGGTAGAGCACGCGGCCTCTGCCGCTGCCCTGAACTGGAGGCCGCGCCGTGCGGGTGGCGCCCTCCGGTCCGGGATCCAGTTCCGGTTCCGGTCGTTGCGTGTTCCGCACTCGTTCGAGCATGTCCGTCGCCCAGCCCCTCGTGAGCTCCTGATCGGATGCGTTCCGGCCCCCGTTCCCCGGGTGCGGTCGGAGGCCACACCCGATGGAACCCCACGCCCCCGGATCGATCGGCAGACCCTAGACGGCGACACGACGCACCGCACGTGCGGTCCTGCCCGAGGTGCGGGGTAGGGTCCCGGCGATGACGCAGGTGGCGGTGCTCTGTGGAGGTGTGGGAGCGGCGCGGTTCCTCCGAGGGCTGCTCACGGTCCACGATCCGAGCCTCGTCACCGGGATCGTGAACGTCGGCGACGACGCCACCGTCCACGGACTCCACGTCTCCCCCGACCTCGACACGATCACCTACACCCTGGCCGACGCAGTTGACCCCGGCCGGGGCTGGGGGCTCACGGACGAGACCTGGCAGGCCATGGACCAGCTCCGTCGGTACGCCGCCGCCAACGGCCGTACCGCCGGCGACCGGATCGGCGACGAGGCAGCGGGATGGTTCTCGCTCGGCGACCGGGACCTCGGCACCCACCTGTACCGCACCTCCAGGCTGCGCTCCGGCGCCGGACTCGCTTCAGTCACCTCGGAGATCACCCGAGCCTGGGGGATCGAGATGTGCCTCACCCCGGTCACCGACGACCCGGTGAGGACCGTCGTGACGACGGCGGACGGACGGGACCTCGCGTTCCAGGAGTACTTCGTACGCGAGCACCACGACGTCGAGGCCACTGCCGTCCGCTACGACGGCGCCGAAGAGGCCCGGGCGTCTCTGCTGACGGTGGTGTCGCTCGCCAACGCGGATGTGATCGTGGTCGCTCCGTCGAACCCGGCGGTGTCGATTGGACCGGTGCTCGCCGTGCCGGGTGTGCGTGAGGCTCTGGTCGAGCGACGCGAGCGGACCGTCGCGGTCAGTCCGATCGTCGGCGGCGCTGCGCTCAAGGGTCCGGCGGACCGCCTGATGCGGGAGCTCGGCCACGAGTCCTCCGTCGTCGGGGTCGCCCGCTGGTACCACGAGGTCGCCGCCACCCTCGTCGTGGACGAGGTCGACGCCGACCTCGCCGACGCGGTCGAGGCCGAGGGGATGCGATGCGTCGTGACCCCGACCGTGATGGCGGACGACGTCGTGGCCGGAAGCCTCGCCCGCACCTGCCTCGTCGCTGCGTCATGAACATCGAGCTGATCCCGGTGCACGGACTGCCCGAGATCGCCCGCGGCGCCGACCTCGCAGGGATGATCTGCGATGCCGTCGAGCTCCGCCACCACGACGTCGTGGTCGTGACCCAGAAGGTCGTGTCGAAGGCCGAAGGGGCCATGGTCCGGATCGATCCCGACGACCCGCTGTCGCACAAGCCACTCGTCGAACGCGAATCGGTGCGGATCTTGCGGAGGCGCGGTGACCTGATCATCTCCGAGACACGGCACGGGTTCGTGTGCGCCAACGCCGGCATCGACCTGTCGAACGTCGAAGAGGGCTGGGCGGCGCTGCTCCCCGAGGACCCTGACCGCTCGGCCCGTCGCATCCGCGACGGCATCCAGGGTCGCACCGCTATCGACGTCGGCGTCGTCGTGTCGGACACGTTCGGACGCACCTGGCGACGGGGTGTCACCGACGTGGCGATCGGATCGGCCGGTCTGCTCCCTGTGGTCGATCTCCGCGGGACCCGGGACACCTACGGCCGCGAGCTCCAGGTCACGGAGGTTGCGGTGGTCGACGAGATCGCGGGCGCGGCAGAGCTCGTCATGGGGAAGTCGGCTGGTGTGCCGGTCGCCGTCGTGCGCGGCCTCGACGACGTCGTGTTCCCCGCGGACGGCGACGACACCCGCCGCGGTGTCGTGACCGACGTGGTGCGCAGCCCGGCCGAGGACCTCTTCCGCTGAGCCGATCAGGCCAGCGTGCCGCCGTCGACCTTGAGGCAGGTGCCGTTGACGTGAGCGGCGTCGTCGGACGCGAGGAACGCGATGGCGCTCGCCACGGTCTCGGGCCCACGGTGCTCGTCGAGAGCGGTGATGCGGTGCAGGAGCTTGACGTCCGCGCCTTCGGGCAGCTTGAACTCGTTCTGGATCGGCGTGAGGATCGACCCTGGAGCCACGCTGTTGCAGCGCACCCCCTGCTTCCCGAACTCGACGGCCAGGCACTGGGTCAGCGCGTAGACGCCGCCCTTGGATGCCGAGTACGACACGGTCCACGGATGCCCGGCGAGCGACGACGTCGACGCCGTGTTCACGATGTTGCCACCCGTGGCGAGCAGGTGGTCCATCACCTCGCGGCACACCAGGAAGGTGCCGGTCAGGTTGACGGTGATGATGCGGTTCCAGTCCTCGAGCCGGGTGCGTCGAAGGTCCTCGAAGTGGAGGATGCCGGCAACGTTGGCGACGACGTCGAGCCGGCCGTGCTGATCGACGGTCGACTCGACGAGATCCTTGACCGATGCTTCGTCCGCCACGTTCGAGACCACCGACAGCACGGGGGATCCGGCCTCCCGGCACGCGGCTGCTGTCTCTTCGAGTCCCTCGGCGTTGACATCGGAGAGAGCGAGCGTCGCGCCCTCGGACGCCAGGCGAACGGCTGTGGCCCGTCCGATGCCCGACGCGGCTCCCGTGATGAGCACGACCTTGTCGGCGAACCGCTCCACTGCCACACCCCCTGGCCGCTGATCGGCCCTCGTTCTCCGAGCTCCCTCGGACGCCCGTCGACCTGACGGACCGTCAGATCATATTGGGCAGATCAGGCTGGGTACGACGGCGCCTCGTTCGGGGCGACGGCGCCGTCGGACGATTCAGGCCCTGGCACGGAAGTGGTCGAGGACAGCGGCAGTCCCCGATGACAGATCGGTGAAGGGCGACCAGCCGAGATGGATCTTCGCCCGCCTGGCGTCGAGGCAGGAACGTTGCAGCTCACCCGCCCGGGCCGGGGCGTGGGTCGCCGGGGCGTCGATGCCTGCGTTGGCCGCCATCGTCGAGTACAGGTCGAGGACCGAGGTCTCGACACCGGTGCCGATGTTGCACAGCAAGCCGCTGCCGCGATCCGCCGCCCGCACGAAGGCGTCGACCACGTCGTCGACGTACACGTAGTCCCTGGTCTGTGATCCGTCGCCGTAGATCGTGCAGCTCCGGCCCTCGAGCAGGCGTCCGGCGAAGATCGCCACCACACCCGCCTCGCCGTGCGGGTCCTGACGGGGGCCGTACACGTTGGCGAGGGCCAACGAGGTGTACTCGAGCTGGTGCAGCTCGCGGTAGGCGTACAGGTAATCCGTCGCCACCTTCTTGGACACGCCGTACGGGGCGACGGGATGCTGGGGGTGCGCCTCGGTCACTGGCAGGTCGTCCGGGTCGACGTCGCCGTAGATGGTTCCGCCCGACGAGGCGAACGCGACCTTCCGGCTCCCCGCCCGACGGGCCCCCTCGAACACGTTGATCGCTCCGAGCACGTTGACCCTTGCGTCGAGCGCAGGATCCGCGACCGACACCCGCACGTCGATCTGTGCGGCCATGTGGAACACCACCTCGGGACGGCGACGCTCGACGAGGTCGACGACTGCGGGATCGCAGATGTCCATCTGGTGGAACGAGAACTCGTGGTCGCGGTCCGCCCTGGCGTCGGCGAGGTTGGCGAGCTTGCCGGTCGACAGATCGTCGATCACGTCGACGGCGTGGCCCTCGGCCAGCAATCGGTCGACCAGGTTGGATCCGATGAACCCGGCGCCGCCGGTCACCAGTGCCTTCATCGCGGTGTCCTCCTCGGACCGGTGGTCACGTCCTGGGACTCAATCGGTCGGCCAGCTGTCCGGGTGAGGGAACCGGCCACCCGAAGCGGACGTCCCGGCGGGGACGTCCTGGTCGAAGCCCACCACCGTCAGATCGGACAGGTCGCACGCTTCTCCGACGACCGACCGCGCCCCGATGAGCGAGCGTTGGACCGTCACGCCGCTCGAGATGCGGGCCCCCGCCATGACCACCGAGTCGATGACCGTCGCTCCCGCGGCCACGATCGCTCCGGCCCCCACGTAGGACCTCTTGATGACAGCCCCCGCGTCCACCTGGGCGGACGGGTCGACCGCCGCCTCGAACGAGCCCCGGAGCCCGTCGAGCAGGTCGAGGTGGGCCTGGAGGTAGGCCTCGGGGGTTCCGGCGTCGATCCAGTAGGCCGTCGACTGCATCCCGTAGAGCTGTGAGCGATCCACCAGGGCCGGGAACACCTCTCGCTCGATCGACCGACGCGCTCCGACCGGGACCAGATCGAGCACCTCGGGTTCGAGCACGTACGTGCCGGCGTTGATCCAATGGGTGGGGGCGGTGCCAGGTGCCGGCTTCTCGATGAAGGCCTCGACGCGGTTGTCGTCGTCGAGAGGCACCACACCGAAGCGGGACGGGTCCTCCACCCGGGTCAGTGCGATCGTGGCGAGACCACCGGCTCGGTCGTGGAAGGCCCACAGCTCCGCGACGTCGAGGTCCGTGAGAACGTCACCGTTGAGAGCCAGGAAGCGACGATCGATCCCCGCCTCCCGGGCAGCGAACGCGATCGCGCCCCCGGTGTCGAGGGGAACGGGTTCGACCGCGTAGCGGACCGGCACACCGGCGATCTCACCCTCGGGGAACTCCCGCAGGAACACCTCGGGCTGGTACCCGAGGGAGAGGATGACCTCTTCGACCCCGAGCCCACCCAGGTGCTCGACCACGCGCTGCACCATCGTCGCCCCGCCGAGAGGGAGCATCTGCTTGGGAACGCTCAGGGTCAGCGGTCGGAGCCGGGTGCCGAAGCCACCGACCAGGATCACGGCCTTCATGTCACCCCGGAGCGGAGGTGGTGGTCGCCTCGGGGGTCGAGGTGGGCGTGTCGGCCGGAGCGGTCGAAGGCGAACCGGCCGGAGCGGTCGTCGACGTCACTGAGTTCTGTCCACCCGACTGACCGGGTTCCACATCGGAAGGGTTCGCCAGCTCGCTCATCGAGGGAGGCAACGGCGGCACGAAGTCCGGAGGGTTGAAGGACAGGACGTAGACGCCGCCGTCCTCCTCGAAGCGGACCTCGTTGATCTCAGTCCCCGTGTACCTCTTGGGCTCGGTCTTGTCGCTCGCCTGGGGCGGCCACACGAACAGGGCGACCTCGGACTTCTTGCCGTCGCACTTCTGGCCGTCCTTCTTGGACGTGCCGTCGAGGAGCGTGAGCGAGCCCTCCGACACCTTGGTCCCGAGCTGATCCAGGAACACCTGCACGGTGGCGTTCTCTCCCGACGCCCCGGCGCCGTACGGGTGGATGTGGATCAGGCCGTCCTGATGGGTGTGGATGCCGAGGCGGTCGGCGCCGTCATCCGACGGATTGGCGAGGAACTCGCCGCAGATGTTGACGCCGTAGGCCTCGTGCCAGTGGTCACGGGTCGTCGGCGCCTCACCCGCCGATGCCTGGCGGCTGTCGCGGGCGAGCACGACGAGCACGACGCCGACGACGAGGATGGCGACGATCAACGCCGGATAGGCGAGGTTGCGGCGCTGACCCGGCGAGCGGCTGACACCCGCCTGCTGGACGCGTCGGATCTTCTTGGACGACGAAGCCTTGCCCATACGGGCCTAGAAGGTAGCGCCGCGGCGAACGCGGCACCGAACCGGCCCGAACGGCCGCTCAGCGTGGCCGACGGCGGGTCCTCGACCGACCGGAGCGCCTCTCCCGCTGGTCAGGCCGGGCCGCGCCGCCGACGGAGGCGGTCTGTGCGGACCTGCTCGAAGAGCCGCTCGTACGCGGCACCGACGGCGGCCGGCGACACCCACCCCTCGACGAAGGCTCGACCAGAGGCCCCCATCGACGTCAGCCGGTCGCGATCGGCGAGCAGGTCGTCGAGGGCGGACACGAACGCATCCGGGTCCTCCGGGGGGACCGAGACGCCCGCTCCGGCCCTCTCGATCGTGGTGGCGACCTCGGTGCCGGCATCGACGCTGGCGAGCACGGGGCGGCCGGCCGCGAGTATCGAGTACAGCTTGGACGGCACGCTGGAGCGGGCGAGTCCGGCCTTCAGTGGAACCAGGTGCAGGTCACCTGCGGCGAGCACCTCGGGGAGCCGTTCACGTGGCTGCATGTCGACGAACCGGAGGTTGTCGAGACCCTCGGCGTCAGCGATCAGGCCGTCGCGCGCCGATCCCCCGCCGTTCACGACGAACACGACGTCGTCCCGACCGCGCTCGCTGTAGCGGCGGGCAGCCGCGACCACGAGGTCGAGCGACTGGGACAACCCGACGTTGCCGGCGTACAGCACGACGGTGCGACCGACCAGGTCGAACTCGCGCCGGTAGTCGTTGTCGGCCGGGGCGGGACGGATCCGTTCGGTGTCGACGAAGTTCGGGATGACGTGGACCCGCTCCGGACGCTCGGCACCGACCTTCGCGACGACGTTGTCACGCAGGTCCTCGCTCAGCACGGTGACCGCGTCGGATCGCCGGTAGAGGAACCGCTCCAACCACGACGCTGCGGCGATCACGCGTCGGTCGGAGATGGCTCCCAACTCGACAGCGACGTCCGGGAAGACGTCCTGGATGTTGAACACGAACGGGGTGGAACGGGCCAGCGCCGACAGCCATCCGGCAACACCCAACGGCAGCGGCGGGGACATGACCATGACGACGTCGGGCCGGATCCGGGTGGAGAGACCCCTGAGGGTCGCCATCCCCGTGAACCCGGCGAACGCCACGGCCCGGGCCGGGATGTTGGTCTTGTCGGTGGGGAACGGGTGCAGGCGGGTGATCCACCCCCAGCGCGTGGCGTCGGTCCTGGCGATGCGGCCGGTCCAGCCCTCCTCCACGGCGTGTCGGCGGTACCAGGGCAGGGAGGTCACGACGTGGAGCCGGTGACCGCGGTCCGCGAGAGCCTCGACGATCGCGGTCATCACCTCGCCGGTCGGGGCGACGTCGGGTGCGTAGTGGGGACAGAGGATCAGGATGTTCATCGGTCGGAGGGCTCCGGGATCCCGGCGGCCCGGTGGTAGACGTCGAGGAGGGCGTTGGCGGTCCGCTCCGGGGTGAACAGGGATGCGCGTTCCCGCCCGGCGCGGATGCGGTCGGCCCGAGCTCCGGGATCCTCGTCGACCACCGCAGCGATCGCCGCCGCCCAGCCTGCCACGTCGTTTGGACCGACGAGGTCCTCGGGGCGCGCGACCTCGGGGAGGGACCCCGCGTCGGCAGCGAGGACGGGCGCCCCACGGACCATCGCCTCGAGGACGGGTAGGCCGAAGCCCTCGTACAGCGACGGCACGACGACCACCGACGAGGCGGCGAAGAGCGACTCGAGCTGCTCGACCGGGACCCGACCCGTGCGCAGGACGCGCCCGTCGAGATCCGCCCGACGCAGGCGGAGCTGCACGTCGGCCTCGGCGGAGGCCACGCCGCCGGTCAGGACCAGGCGGAGGTCCGGATGGGTCCGGGCCACCTCGGCGAACGCGTCGAGCAACGTCAGGTGGTTCTTGTGGGGGTAGGTGATCGCCGGATACAGGACGAAGGGGTCGGACCCCAGCCAGGGCGGCAGCGGGAACCCGGCTCCGGCACCGGTCCCATCGGCCGGACCCGAGGGTGCGGGCGGTGCGGGAGGCGTGGGAGGAGCGACCCACCAGGGGACGACGAGGACGTCGTCGGCGCCGACTCCGAGCAGGTCCACGACGCGGTCCCGGGTGAACCGGCTCGGCACCGACACCACGTCCGCAGCGCGAGCGGAACGGCCGATCATCGTCGTGATGTACGTCCGCTTGAGCGCGCGGAAGTTGCGGGGCAGGTCGAGCGGTTGGAGGTCGTGCACGGTGAGGACGGTGCGACCCGGGTGCCGCAGTGGCAGCACCCCTCCCGCGTGATGGACGACATCGGCGCTGATCGCCCGGGTGAGCGACGCCAACCAGGTCTGCTCCGCGACGACCCGACGTCGCTTGTCTCGTCCGTCCTGGTCCAGGACGTGGGTCTGGAACCGCTCCGCCAGATCGGCGTGCGCGTCGGCGAACTGCTCGAGGACGGCGAGGTGGACCTCGATCTGCTTCCCTCGACCGGAGCGGGAGGCTGTGGACTCTCCGGCACCCAACGCGTCGGCGACCGCCCGGAGGGCGTCGGTCGTCGACTCCTCGCTCCCCCCGACCACGCCGGGAACCAACCACAACAGGTTGACCAGCACCCGGGTGCTCACCGTCTCGCCCTCCCGTTGATGACACGCCGGTAGGTCTCGACGGTCGCGGCGGCGGTCGCGGACCACGTGAACTCCGAGGCGCGACGCGGTCCGGCCGAGCGCAGCTCCGATGCCAGATCGTCGTCATCGAGCAGCCGCGCCACCGCGTCGGCCAGGAGGTCGCCACGCCCGGGCGGCACGGTCAGTGCGGCGGAGCCCGCCACCTCCGCCAGAGCCGTGCCGGCCGAGGTCACGAGCGGCGCCCCGGCGGCGAGCGCCTCCAGGGCGGGCAACCCGAATCCCTCCGCCCACGACGGAGCGCAGCACGCGGCGGAGCCGGCACGCAGCGCGTCGAGCTCGGCGACCGGCAGGAATCCGGTCCGGATCACGGGACCGGGCACGGACGAGAGGCACGCTGCGGCATCGAGACCCCATCCGAGGGGTCCGGCGACGACGAGGGTGAGGTCCGCCCGACCGATCCGGGCCAACGCGTCGGTCAGCACCGGCAGACCCTTGCGTGGCTCGACGGTGCCGACGAAGAGCACGTAGGGACCGATCAGCCCGTGACGGCGTCTCGCAGCATCGACCTCCTCCCCCGTCACCGACACGGGACGGGACCCCCACGGGACGACGCTGAGGCGGGCGGCGTCGAATCCGTGTGCGAGGCAGTCGTCGGCCACGGCCTGCGACGGGACCATGACAACGGCCGCTCGTTCCCTGATCCTCAGCAGTGCGCGGCTCATCAGCCGCACGCCGCGTCGTGAGAACCACTCCGGTCGGGTGAGCGGGAACACGTCGTGCACGGTGGCGACGAGCGGCACCCGGCACGCCGGCGGACCCATCGGGACCGTGAGGTGGATCAGGTCGACGCCGCCGGCGACCGGCTCGATCCGGGGCCTGCCGAACCGGTCCCACGAGTCGTAGAGAGCGGCGACGGGCAGCGGCAAGCTGGCCGACGGGATCCCCAAGGGGAGCGCGAACCCGTCGTCGGGCGGCACGCCACGGGCACCGACCAGCACCTGGTCGACGTCACCCCGGTCAGCGACTGCTGCGACGAGCTGCGCGATCGACGTCGCAGTGCCGCCCGGGACCCGGTGCCAGAACTGCGTGACGGTCGTCGCGACACGGGGCCGGACACGATCGCTCCCGTTGTCGCGCGGGCGCGTGGGGACGACGTCGAGACGAGACACGACCGCAGTCTCCCGCACGGCCGTCGCGACGCGTGGAACCCTGACCACTACGGTGTCGGACCGATGGACGGTGCGACTGCCGCCGACGGCGACCCCCGTGAGCTCTGGAACGACCGTCACGTCGTCGTGACCGGCGGCAGGGGCTTCCTCGGCTCCGCTGTCCTGAGGTCGCTCGAACGCCACGGAGCGGCGAAGGTCACGGCACCGACGTCGGCCGAGTTCGACCTGCGCCGGCGCGACGACGCCGACGCCATGGTCGACTCGCTCCGACCCGACCTGGTCATCCACCTCGCAGCGAAGGTCGGCGGCATCGGCGCCAACATGGAACGCCCGGCGGACCTGTACCTCGACAACCTGCTGATGGGCACCTACGTGCTCGACGCCACCCTGCGGGCCGGGACCGCGAAGACCGTGATGATCGGGACGATCTGCTCCTACCCCAAGTTCACGCCGGTCCCGTTCAGCGAGGACTCGCTCTGGAACGGCTACCCCGAGGAGACCAACGCCCCCTATGGCGTGGCCAAGCTCGCCCAACTGACCCAGATGCAGGCCAATCGGGACCAGTACGGGCAGTCCGCCATCTACCTGATGCCCACCAACCTCTACGGACCGGGCGACAAGTTCAACCCTGCTGTCAGCCACGTGATCCCAGCGCTGGTCAAGAAGTGCGTCGACGCGAAGGAGGCCGGAGCGGACCACATCGAGGTGTGGGGCACCGGCGCCGCTTCGAGGGAGTTCCTCTACGTCGACGACGCCGCAGAGGCGATCGTCCTGGCCGCGGAGCGCTACGACGAGGGCGACCCCGTCAACCTGGGCACCGATGAGGAGATGCCGATCCGCGACCTCGTCGAGATCATCCGCGAGCTGGTCGGCTTCACCGGGGAGATCCGCTGGGACACCTCCCGTCCCGACGGCCAACCGCGACGCCGCGTCGATCCGAGTCGGGCCCGCGAGCGCTTCGGCTTCGAGGCGACTGTCCCGTTCCGGGAAGGTCTTCGGCGGACGATCGACTGGTACCTCGAGCACCGGGTCGAGGCCGAGGCCCGCACGTCCTGAGCAGGTCCGCCGGCGTCAGTGGCAGGCTGCAGCCTTCTCCGGATCGGTCGGCACGACCCCGGGTGGGGCCAGATCCTGAGGGGCGCCCTCTTCGATCACCGTCGTGGTCGTGTCGCCGGGCGCGGTGGTGGACGGATCGCCGTCGCCCGCGACCGTCGTCGTCGTGGTCAACGAGGGCGGGAGCTGGTCGACCGGCAACGGCTCGGCTCGCACCGTCGGGACGTCCTTGCCCACGCTGAGCACCACCCGGAACCCCATGATCTCCTCGTCCTCGACCAGCTTCGGGACCGTTCCGAGGTGACGGGCCAGGAGCACCGCCGCGTCCCGTCCGTTCGGCCCGTAGGTGATCGTCGTGACCGACGGCGCCCCACGCACCTCGAAGGTCTCGGCGTCGAAGCCGGCGGAGTCGAGAGCATCGGACACGGCGGTCAGCTGCTCGGACGCCTTCGCCGACCCACGCACGTCCACGATGACCGAACTGGTCGCCAGTCCACCGTCGGGACTGGCCCAGAACGGGATGAGGAGCGGGAGGGCATCGTCCCAGATCACGTCCTGGTAGGCCACGCCGTTGCGAGGCGCTGCTTCGGTCGGGATCTGGTGCGTGACGAGGTCATCGGGGTTGAAGTCCCGGAACTGACCGAGGATGTTGAGGATGTTGCCGACGTTGAGGGTGTCGTCGAGGACGACCGCGGAGGAGGCAGCATCGATCATCCCGGTCGCGGTGCTCGGGTTGCGGATGCCCAGGTCCGACGCTCGCCGCATCGCACGCTTGATGAAGTCCTGCTGACGGGTGATACGACCGAGGTCACCGGAGCCGTCGGTCTTCCACTTGCCCTTCTGGTGGAACTCGAAGTGTCGGCTGCGTGCGTAGGCCAGGGCCTGCGACGGATCGAGCATCCGACACCCGGGCTCGTCGATGTACAGGCCCGTGTTGCGGTCCCGGACCGGGGTGGTGAAGTAGACGGGGACGCCGCCGAGCACCTCGACGAGGCCCTTGAACGCAGCGAAGTCGATCTCGACGTAGTTGTCGATCGAGATGCCGAAGTTCCGCTTGATGGTCTGCACCAGCGTCTTGGGTCCCTGGGGCCCGCCGATCGCCGCGTTGATCCTCTGCATCGACCCGTCGGGCAGCTCGACCCGGGAGTCGCGCGGGATCGAGAGGAGCCGGGCGGTGCCGCTCTTCGGCTCGACCCTCATGATCATGATGACGTCGGCGAGGTTCTCGCCCTTCAGACGCCCCTTGACCACCGGATCGGACTTGTCCAGTCCCTCGTGCGAGTCCGTGCCGATGATGAGGATGTTGCGGGGGTCCTCGACGTCGACGGGCGCGGACAGGGCGGAACCGACGTCGACGACCGGCACCTGCTCGAGCGCCGTCCGGACCTTCGTGAGCACCCATGCGGTGCCCAGGCACGCGACGACCAGAAGGACGTTCACACCGATCAGGACGCGCTGCGGCCAGGTCCGGCCCCGTGACACCCGATGCGTCGTACCGGTCATGGATGCGTCGTACCGGTCATGACGGCGCCTTCGATCGTCCCACGGAGGGTCGACCGTAGCAGCGACCCTCGGGGCCCCCGGCTCACCCCATCGACATCCCGGGGCCTCCTCTCAGGACCGACCCGGCCCGTAGGATCCCGCCGTGCGCCGCACCAGTCAGGACCAGGTCGCGCCGCTCGCGGTCGTGGGCGGACGGCTCTGCACGGGGTTGTCCGACGTCACCAGCGACCTCGCGGCCCTCGACTCGACCGGGTTCTGGGCTGTCGTCCTGCCGTTCGACGGCCCACCGATCTGCGCACGGTTCGGCCACGTCAGACCCACGACGACGTGGCCGGGTCCGGCATGGCGGGGTCCGGAGCGGGCCTCCTGGCGCTCCAGCCTCGACGAGTCGTCGTTCAGATCCGGGGTCGAGGAGATCCGCGAGCGGATCCGGGCGGGCGACGTCTACCAGGTGAACCTCACCCGTCGCCTGTCGGCTCCTCTCCCGACCCTCGACCGGTTCCACGACACCGCGACATCGGGTGACGTGGCGGCGCTCGGCGCGGCGTTGGCCACCGGTAACCCTGCCCCGTTCTCGGCGGTCGTCCGCCTGCCCGACCACGGTCTGCACGTGGCGAGCGCGTCGCCGGAGCGGTTCCTCTCCCGCCGGGGTCGTCGAGTGTGGTCCTCCCCGATCAAGGGCACCGCCCCGACGGCTGACCAGCTGCTCGACAAGGATCGCGCCGAGAACGTGATGATCGTGGACCTCGTCCGCAACGACCTCGGCCGGGTGTGCGAGTGGGGTTCGCTGCACGTGCCCTCGTTGCTCGCCGTCGAGACCCATCCCGGACTCGTGCACCTCGTGAGCACCGTCGAGGGTCGGTTGCGGGCCGGGGTCGGCTGGGCCGGTCTGATCGACGCCACGTTCCCACCCGGTTCCGTCACCGGCGCCCCGAAGCTGGCTGCGTTGGACGTGATCGCCGAGTTGGAGACCGCTCCGAGGGGGATCTACTGCGGCGCGGTCGGCTGGGTCGACGCCGAGCACGGAGCGGGCGACCTGAACGTCGCGATCCGCACCTTCTGGATCGAGGACGACGAGCTGCACTTCGGCACCGGTGGGGGAATCACGATCGACTCCGATCCGGAGGGAGAATGGCGCGAGACCGAGCTCAAGGCCGCCAACCTCCTACGGGTGGCGACGGGCAGGAGGACGGGTTCGACATGACGGGCGAGACGGTGGTGTGGCTGGACGGCGCTCTGGTCGACGCGGCGACGGCGTCGATGCACTGGTCCGATCATGGCATCACGGTCGGCGACGGAGCGTTCGAGACGATCGAGATCCGGGCTGGGTCACCGTTCGCTCTGACCCGCCACCTCGACCGCCTGGAGGGCTCCTGCCACGGCCTGCGCTTCGCTGCTCCTCGACGGTCCGATCTGCTCGACGCCGTGACAGCGGTGTGCGACGAGTGGGGCCCTCGACCCGGACGACTCCGTGTGACGGTGACCACGGGACCGGGACCGGCGGGCTCGGAACGTGGCCACGGACCGCCGACCCTGCTGGTGACGGCCTCACCGATGACGATCCGGACCGACCCGACCCGCGTGTGCACCGTCCCGTTCACCCGCAACGAGACGGGAGCTCTGGTCGGACTCAAGACGACGTCGTACGCGGAGAACGTCGTGGCGCTCGACGTGGCGAGGGAGCAGGGTGCGAGCGAGGCGATCTTCGCCGACACCGTCGGCAACCTCTGCGAGGGCACGGGGACCAACGTCTTCGTCGCCTTCGACGGTCGGCTGGTCACCCCGCCGCTGTCGACGGGCTGCCTGGCCGGTGTGACCCGAGCGCTGCTGATCGAGGCTCTCGATGCCGCAGGGGCACCGGCGCTCGAGGAACCGACGCCCTTCGTGCGGTTGAGGGAGGCATACGAGGCGTTCCTCGTCTCCACCGCCCGTCACGTCCAGCCGATCAGCCACGTGGACGGCGTCGCGCTCGGGTCCTGTCCGGGGCCGCTCACCGCGCACGCGGCGGCCGTGTGGCACGACACGTACCACCACGCCATCGATCCCTGACCCCACCCCTCCCCTAACGATCACGAACTCGGGTCACCTGACACCGAAATGCGGCGCGAGACGACCCGAGAACGGGGTGGGGCAGGCTCAGTCGGCCGAGCCGAGATGCACGACGTCGCCCGCAGACACGGTGCGACGCTCGCCGTCGTCGGTCTCGACGATCAGCGCACCTCGGGCATCGACATCGACTGCGGTGCCGATCAACGGCTCGCCGCCGGCTCCGGCCTCCAGCTCGACCCGGACCCTGCGCCCGATCGTGACCGAGCGCGACCGGTAGGCGTCGACGAAGCTCTCGATGTTCGTGTTGGAGCGGCCCAGCAGCCCGAGCCAACGGCTGTCGAGCGACACGAGAAGGTCCGAGGCGATGACGTCGGCGGCGACGTCACCCTCGAGGATGATGTCGAGCGATGTCGCCGTCTCGGCCAGTTCGGCCGGCATCTCACCCCAGTTGAGGTTGAGGCCGATGCCCACGATCATGCACGGCCCGAGCTGGCCCAGGTCGTCGTGCAGCTCAGCGAGGATGCCGCCGACCTTGAGGTCGGCCCCGTCGGCTCCCGCACGCGGTGCGACGAGGTCGTTCGGCCACTTCAGCCTGAGGTCGGGGGCGGCGTCGACCGCGGCGAGACCCACCGCGGCGTTGACCAGGGGCCAACGCTCCGGGTCGATGTCACCGACCGGGATGCCGATCGACATCAGGAGCGAAGACCCGGGTGGAGCGTCCCACGTCCGGTCCCGCCGACCCCGTCCGGCGGTCTGGTGTCCCGCCACGAGGACGGCAGGACGTCGGTCCTCCGACGCGTCCTGCGCCTCCAGGATCTCCACCATGTCGGCGTTGGTCGACGCTGTCTCCTCCACCCACCGGAAGTCGGCGAAGCGGGTTCCGTCGAGAGCTGCTTTGGCGCGTTCGAACTGCATCGGTAGAAGATAGACCGTGTTTTCCAAGGTGCTGATCGCAAACCGAGGTGAGATCGCGGTCCGGGTCATCCGGGCGTGCCGCGAGATGGGGATCCCCACGGTCGCCGTGTACTCCGAGCTCGACCGGGACGCGCTCCACGTGCGCCTCGCCGACGAGGCCTATGCGCTGGGTGGCCAGACGGCGGCCGAGAGCTACATCGACGCCGACAAGGTGCTCGACGTGATCCAGCGCTCCGGAGCGGACGCCGTGCATCCCGGCTACGGCTTCTTCTCCGAGAACAGCGACTTCGCACGTCGGATCACCGACCTCGGTGTGACGTTCATCGGCCCGCACCCCGAGGCGATCGACGTCATGGGTGACAAGATCTCGGCCCGGCTCGCCGCCGAGAAGGTCGGCGTCCACGGGGTTCCCGGCACCACGGACATCATCACCGACCCCGCACAGGTCACGGGCTTCGGCGACGAACACGGCTACCCGATCGCGATCAAGGCCGCCTACGGCGGCGGTGGACGCGGCATGAAGGTGGTCAACTCGGCCGACGAGGTCGCCGCCGCGCTCGAGTCCGCCCAGCGCGAGGCACTTGCCTACTTCGGCCGCGACGAGTGCTACATGGAGCGCTACCTCACCGGCCCTCGTCACGTCGAGGTCCAGGTCCTGTGCGACTCGCACGGCAACGCCGTCTACCTCGGCACCCGGGACTGCTCGGCCCAGCGCCGACACCAGAAGCTGATCGAGGAGGCACCGGCCGCCGGCATCCCCGAGCGGATCATCGCCGAGATGGGCGAGGCGGCCGTCGCCGTGGCCAAGGGTTGCGACTACGTCAACGCCGGCACCGTCGAGTTCCTGTACCAGGACGAGTCGTTCTACTACCTCGAGATGAACACCCGTCTCCAGGTCGAGCACCCCGTGTCCGAGCTCGTGACGGGCAAAGACCTGGTCGAGCTCCAGCTGCGCGTCGCGGCCGGCGAGGCACTGCCGTTCTCCCAGGACGAGATCGAGATCGAGGGCCACGCCATCGAGGTCCGCGTCAACGCCGAGAACGTCGCCGAAGGCGCGTTCCTCCCCTCCCCCGGCCCGGTGACCAGGCTCCGGGTCGCGTCCGGCTACGGCACCCGCTGGGACGGCGGCTACGAGGAGGGTGACGAGATCTCGCAGTACTACGACAACCTCGTCGGCAAGCTCTGCGTGTGGGGCAAGGACCGTCACACCGCCATCGCCCGGATGATCCGAGCCCTGGAGGAGACCGAGATCGAGGGCGTGGCGACCACGATCCCCGCCGATCTCGCGATCCTGCGCCACCCGGACTTCGAGGCCCTGATGCACTCGACCAAGTGGGTGGAGGACACGCTCGACCTGACCGGCGTGGGCGCCTCGGCTGTCGCCGCGCCGACCGAGTCCGACGCCGAGCCCAAGGTTCGCCGAGACGTCGACGTCGAGGTCAACGGCAAGCGGTTCGCCGTGTCGATGTTCGTCCCCGAGTCGCAGCTCGCCCCGACAGCCGGCGCGCCCGCGGCCAAGCCCCGACCCAAGCGCGGCGGTTCAGGAGCTGGCGGGGCCGGGGCTGCCGGCAGCGGCAAGATCGCCGTCCCGATGCAGGGCACGATCGTCAAGGTCAACGTCGAGGTCGGCCAGACCGTCGCCGCGGGCGACGCCGTCGTGGTGCTCGAGGCCATGAAGATGGAGAACAACGTCGCCGCCGACGTCGACGGCACTGTCACTGCCGTGAACGTCGAGCCCGGTCAGTCCGTCTCGGCCGGCGAGGTCGTCGTGGTCATCGAAGCCGCCGGCGAGGGCTGACGCACGCCCGATTCCTCCCCCGATCCCGTTCTGTTGTGCAGAACGCGAAGGATCCTTCACGTTCTGCACAACAGAACGGTTCTTGTGGGGTTACTCGGCGGCGTCGGAGAGCGCTTCTGACAGTGCCGGGTGCACGAAGATGCTCTCGGCCAGGTCGCTGACGCGCAGACCGTTCGTGACGGCGACGGCGATCACTGCGATGAGCTCGGCCGCCTGCGGACCCACGATCGACCCTCCGAGGATCACCCCCGTCGCCGGGTCCGAGATGATCTTCACGAACCCGCGAGGGTCGTCGTTGATGAGCGCCTTCGCCGTGGACGCGAAGGGAACCTTGGTGACGCGCACCTTCCGACCCTCGGCGAACGCGTCGGCCTCACCCAGACCGACGTCCGCGATCTCCGGGTCCGTGAAGATCGCCGAGGCCGCCTTCTCGTAGTCGAGGTGCCGGTGGTCGACCTTGTGAAGACCCATGACGTGCTCGGCGATCTTGCGCCCCTGCATGGCGGCGACCGACGACAGCGGCAGCTTCCCCGACACGTCGCCGGCGACGTAGATGTGCCCGACATTGGTCCGGAGGTGGTGGTCGAGGCTGCGGACCCACGGACCGTCCATGTCCACCCCGGCGTTCGCCAAGCCGACGCCCTCGGTGTTGGGGATCGAGCCGATGGCCAGCAGGCAGTGGCTGCCCTCGGCGGTGCGGCCGTCGTCGCAGCGCACGACCACCCCGCTCTCGGTGCGCTCCAGGCCGATGGCACGTGCCCCCTTGTAGAGCCGGACCCCCCGTTGGAGGAAGTCGTCCTCGAGCACGGCCGCGACCTCGGGGTCCTTCGCGGGCAGAACCTGCTGTCGGGACACGATCAGGGTGACCCGGCTGCCGAACGACGTGAACATGTGGACGAACTCCACGCCGGTCACGCCGGAGCCGATCACCACCACGTGCTCGGGCAGCTCCTTCGGGGGATAGGCGTCGCGGGTGGTCAGGACGACGTCGCCGTCCGGCTGCGCCCAGTCGGGGATGCGGGGACGGCTCCCCGTCGAGACCATCACTGCGTCCGCCGTGAATGTGAGCTCGCCCTCCTCCGTCGCAGCCACGACGGTGTGGTCGTCGATGAGCCGGCCCGTCCCGCGGACGAGCCGCACGCCCTGACTCTCGAGGAGCGTCCGGTTCTGGTGCTCCAGACGGGCGGTGATGCGCCCGATCCTCTCCCGGACGGACTCCAGGTCGACACGTGCCCCGGCGACCTCCAGCCCCATGCCCGTCGAGGACTCGATACCGACCAGTCGTCCGCCCGTGGCGATCATGGCCTTGGACGGCACGCAGTCCCACAGGTGAGCGGCACCGCCGACGATGTCGCGCTCGACGAGCGTCACGTCAGCTCCGAGACGGGCTGCCACGGTCGCGGCCTGGGTTCCGGCGGGGCCGCCACCGACGATCACGAAGCGCAGGGACATGGGCTCAGGCTATCCACCGACCGTCTCCACGACGCCGACCGGGACGCCGACGGTGAGGCGTTCAGCCCCCTGCGGGCACCGGACCCAGGCCGCGGAGGACGGGACCCTGGACCCGTCCGAGGCCGAGCGCATCGACCGCTCGGTCACGTCGGTCGAACGCCTCGGGGTCGCAGAGGTGGTGGTAGATCCGCGCCAGCGCCGAGTCCCAGTCGGAGTGGTGACGTGCAACCTGGTCGAGCGCGCCCTTCTGGATCCGTAGACGCAGGTCGTCGTCATCGATGAGGCGACTCACCTTGTCCACCAGGCTCGGGACCGTCCGACGCGACAGAAGGCTGTCGACGCCGTCGTCGAGGATCCAGTAGCCGGGCGGCAGGTCGAACGCGACGACCGCGACCCCGCACGCCATCAGCTCCACCGGTAGGTACGAGGGGTGCGGTGACACCGTCAGGGAGATGCCGATGTCGCTGGAGCGGTACAGGTCACCCGTCGCCCGGTAGTCCAGCAGTCCGAGGTGGTCGATCCCCCGCCCCAGGTCCTCGGGTCGTGCCCACGAGCCGGCTGTGACGATCTGGAGCCGACGTCCGTAGGTCGCCTTCAGCTCGTCGAGGGCCAGCGAGACCATCTCCCAGCAGTTCCGCCAGTGCCCCGGACGGGCGTAGAGGAACACACGCACCGGGTCGTCGGGGTCGCGCTGCGGTCTGTCACGGCCGTGGAAGACCTCGGTGTCCACGGCGGGAACGAAGTGCATGCCGACTCCGCCGTAGTCCTCCCGGAAGAACCGCCCCATGGACTCGGTGTTGCAGATGCCGTAGAGCCCGAGCTTGTAGGTCTCCTCCGCCAGGGCGTACAGCGTTCCGGCCGGATGGAACATCGGCTCGAAGTCCTGCACGAGGTAGAAGCGCCGCGCTGCCTTGCGGAACGCCGCGACCACATAGGCGGTCGGCCACTGCGTCGCTATGGCGACGTCGCACGCCGGCAGGTCGTCGAGCTTGGCTCCAAGGCTGCCGTCGTGGAAGAGGATCGGCGAGTCGGCAAGGCCGGGGAAGATGGCTCGGATGGCGGACCGGAACCAGTGCTCGTTCGGGTTGGACCAGACGATGAAGCGGTTCTCGACGCCGTGGTTGACCCGGAGGTGCTCGGCGATGCGGAAGATCGTCGCGATCCCGCCGTAGAAGGGGTTCTCGATGTCGGGGATGAACCAGTTGACGGTCCTCACCGCCCGGTACCCGCCGATCGCCAGGTGCTCCTGAGCGATCTCGTCGATGCGGTCGTCAGGGAGGCGGCACATGTCGGCGAGCATGAGCGCCTCTGCCTCGGTGGCGCTCTGGCGGAACACCCCGAACTCCCGGCCCACGAGCGGCGAGATCATCTCCAGGGCGGACGGCTCGTGGCTCGCCCGCCGTCGCAGCTCCGGCCCGAGGAGGCTCAAGCCCTTCGGGAAGTAGGGGTCGCCGACCTTGAGCCAACGGTGGTAGCGCCAGTAGCTGGCGAAGATGTCGTTCACCGGGACGTCCGTGCCCCTGGTGACGGACTCGAGGTGGCGGACGTCGATCGCCGGGGTGGTCAGGTTGCGGAGGCCGAGGCCTATCGCGTCGAGGCCGAGCACGACGTCGCTTCCCAGGAGGTCGAAGCGCTCGTCGAGTCCGCCGATCTCGTCCCACACCGAACGGCGCAGAGCGACGCACGCGGCGGTGTTGGCGGAGCTGTCGCGGTACCACTCCGTCGAGCCCACGACGGTGTCGGAGCCGGGGGGAAGGCCCGCGAACAGGTGGTTCGCGAAGCCCGACATCCCTATGACCACGCCGCCGTGCTGGATGACTCCGTCGCCGTTGACCAGCTGGACGCCCACCGTCCCGATCTCGTCACGCGTCGACCAGCCGACCAGCTCCCGGAGCCAGTCGGCGGAGCGGGCCTCGGTGTCGTCGTTGAGGAGCACCACGACCTCGCCGGAGCTCTCGGCGACCCCGTGGTTGTTGACGGTGCCGAAGTTGAACGGCTGGTCCCACCAGATGACGCGAGCCTCGAGTCCGGCGAGGGCATCGTCGTACCAGGCCTGGCGGTCGTCGGTGCGTCCGCTGTTGTCGATGACGATGAGCTCCCAGTCGGGGTAGTCCGTGGCGTGCAAGGTCGGGAGCAGCAGCTCGAGCAGAGGTCGGTTGTGGCGCGTCGGCACGACGACGGACGCCTTGGGCCAGTCGGGCAGCTCCCAGTCGAGGCGAACCTGACCACCACGGACCTCAGCGGTGGCCGGCCAACCGCGCCGTTCGAGAGAGGCGGTCACCGATGCAGCCATGCCTGCGGTTGCGTGCGGGCGTTCACCGACGACACGACCTGGCACTCCGTCGAGATGGGCGACACGCGAGGGGTGGGGATCGACGCGCAACAGGATGTCCCACCAAGGGTCGTCGCTGGAGGGGTCGAAGCCGCCGGCGGCACGCACCCTGTCGACGCGAGCGGCGAACGACCGACCGACCGGGTTGGTGGACAGCAGCAGATCCGGCGACCACGTTCGGGGCGCGAGTCGCGGGCCCTCGGGCCCAAGTGCGTCCCAGGTCACCAGCCACAGAGCCGGGTCCGCCCACATCGAGTCCGCGATGCGGAACGTGGCATCGGCGTCGAGGGTGTCACCGGCACGGAGCACCACGGCCAGGTCGCCGGCGTCGAGGCCGTCGAGCCAGCCGGGGATGTCGGTGAGCGGGCCGACCCGGTGGGCGGTCCGCGGCCACACCTGACGCTCGAGCGATCTCACCGTCCTCGAGAGGTCGCTCCCGTGAGCCCCGCCACCCCCGGACGAACCGGCATCGGTGACGACGAAGAGGTGCACCGCCGTCGGGTTGGCGCTGTGGTGCGAGACCTCAGCCATCCGCGCCAGCTCGTCCGGGGAGCAGCGCTGAGCATCCAGCCAGTCGTCCAGGCCCGGCTCGCGCCGCCCGTCGTCGCGGATCGACGCGACCGAGTCCTGGACCCGCCGCAGGCCGTCGCGACCCTCGCGGTACGCGCCCAGAGCGGCCAGGGCGTAGGAACGGCCATCGCTGCCGGGTGGAAGAGCCCGGGTCGCCGCCCGACGCACGAACGTCCTGACGCGGCTCACCCTTCGACCTCCTCCGCCGGTCGCAGCGACCAGGCACCCGGGATGTCGACGAACCCGTCGATCCCGCGAATCGTCTCGCCACGGACGTCGAGAGCCAGCGCGTACTCGATCTCGTCGTACACGTGGGTCGATCGTGAGTCGACGGCGTAGACGTTGACGAAGTATCGACCGGTGAACAGGGGGAGGTTGGGGATGTGGAACTCGACGACGCCGTCGGTCCGGACCGTCCCTGTGTCGAACGGGTCGCGCAGCGTCGTCTGCAACGTCATGAGCTGACCCCCCTCGTGACGGATGCCGACGCCGAACACGGGGTCGGCCACCGGATCGCTGCATTCGAACTGCATGCGCACGGTGACCGCCTCGCCCGGCATCGCGTACATGGTCCGCGTGCCGCTGGCGTCGAGCACGGCGATGTCGGTGAAGCGGATCTCGCCGGAACCGCGCCGCAGCACGTCGTCGGTGAGACCGCTGGTGAGGCCGGCGGCACTCGACTCGGCGTCGCCCATCTCGTCGGCGTTCACCTTCGCCAGGTACGACGTCACGGCCTCGGTCGCGGTGCCCAAGGCCCTGATCTCACCGTGGTCGAACCAGGCCGCCTGGTCGCACATCGACTGCACGAGACCCAGGCTGTGGGTCACCAGGACGATCGTGACCCCGGAACGGCGGAGCGAGTGGATGTGCTCGAAGCAGCGACGCTGGAACTCCTCGTCACCGACCGCCACGACCTCGTCGATGAGCAGGATCTCGGGGTTCACGTGGACGGCCACGGCGAAGCCGAGCCGCACGAACATGCCCGACGAGTAGACCTTCACGGGCGCGTCGATGAAGCCGGAGATTCCGCTGAAGTCGACGATGTCGTCGAAGACGGCGTCGATCTCCTTGGTCGACAGACCGAGGATGGCTGCGTTCAGGTAGATGTTCTCCTTGCCGGTCAGGTCCGGGTGGAACCCGGCTCCGAGCTCGAGCAGGGCGGAGATCCGACCGTCCACCGAGATGGACCCAGAGGTCGGCTTGTAGATCCCCGCGATGCACCGCAGCAACGTGGACTTGCCCGACCCGTTGTGGCCGATGAGCCCGAACGTCGTCGCCGGCGGGATCTCGAGACTGACGTCGCGGAGCGCCCAGAACTCCTCGTAGCGGGCTAGGCGGCGGGCCGTGAACCGCTCCTTGATGGAGTTCGCCCTCGATGTGTAGAGCTTGAAGCGCTTGGAGACGTCGTCGACGATGATCTGGCTCATCAGATCTCCTCGATCACGTCGGCGGCCTTGCGGCTGAACACCCACCAGCCGAACAGGAGGGTGAGGAACGACACCGCGAACGTGTAGGCGATCCAGTGCCAGGCCGGGAACCGCAGCAGGTACATGGTCTCGCGCGACTGGACGGTGAACTGTGTCAGCGGGCTGAGCTCGACGATCTGACGGACCGGGATCGGGCCGATCTTCTCGGGGATGTCGGTGAGCTGGTACACGATCGGCGTGCCGTAGAAGAGGATCTGCATGGCGATGCCGACCAGGTACGCCACGTCGCGGTAGACGATGTTGTAGACGCTCGCGATCATGCCGAGCCCGAGGGCGAACGCCATGGTCTCCACCACGATCACCGGCAGCCAGATGAACGTCCAGCTCACGTTGCCGATCGCGATCATCACGACGACGAGGATCACCGACTCGATCGCCACCTGGAGCAGGCAGGCGATCACTCCGGCGATGAGCGGGCACTCGGGCGGGAAGTAGATCTTCGACAGGAGCCCGCCCGAGTCGACGAGCGAACCCATCGACCCGTTGATGACGTTCGAGAACCCGTTCCACACGATCAGCGCTGCGAACAGGTAGAGGGCGAAGTTGCCGGTCGCCTTCGCCATCGGCGGAGGGACGGCCTTGAGGTAGACCCCGAAGACCAGCGTGTAGACACCGAGGGTGGCGGCCGGACTGATGAGCGACCAGCCCCAGCCGAGAACGCTCTTCTTGTACTTGGCCCGCAACTCCCGCTGGGCGAGGTTGGCGATGAGCGTCCGGTACGCCCAGATTTCGTGGAGTCGTTGCATCAACTGGTGCAGGTCAGAGGTCGGCGGCGACGGTGCTGCGACCAGCCGACCCTATCAGGGGGCCACCACGGCTCCGGGGCACCGGAACCCGTCGTCGCAGCGGTCGATCGGCGAAGGGACGCTCAGGCCGACAGCCAGGCCACGACCTCGGCGAGCGGCTCACGGAAGTCCCGGCTGGGAGTGAACCCGTGGAGCCGCCAGGCCAGGTTGTCGAGCACCGAGTTGGCGGGGCGAGGCGCCGGTCTGGGCGGGTCGAGGTCTGCGGTCGAGATGGGGCTGATCCGGCCGGGGTCGTGACCTGCGGCGGCGAACACCTCACGGGCGAACTCGTACCAGCTCACCGGGCCCTGGTTGGTGGTGTGGAAGGTGCCCGGCACCTTCTCCACTCCGAGCTTCACGACCATGGCGGCCAGGTCGTGGGCGAAGGTCGGATGCCCGATCTGGTCGTCGACGAAGCTCAGCGTGTCGCGCTCGCCGGCCAGGCGGAGGAGCGTCTTGACCATGTTGTTGCCGTGACGTCCGCACACCCACGACGTGCGGGCGATGCTCCAGCCCGGATCGATCTCGGACTCCCCGCCGAGCTTCGTTCGCCCGTACACGGACTGCGGGTTCGGGCGGTCCCACTCGACGTACGGCGAGTCCTTGGTGCCGTCGAAGACGTAGTCGGTGGACACGTACACGACGTGCGCTCCTACCCGGCGGGCTCCGTCGGCGACGAACCTCGTCGCCGCGCAGTTGACCCGGTAGGCGGTCTCGACCTGCTCCTCGCAGAGGTCGACGGCGGTGAACGCCGCACCGTGCAGGATGAGATCCGGCTCGAACGACGTGACGACCCCGAGCACGTGGTCACGGTCGGTGAGGTCGTGTTCGGGGAGATCGAGGCCGAGCACCTCGTGGTGGTCCTGCGCGACGAGGAGGTCCATGACCTCGGTGCCGAGCTGACCGTTGGACCCTGTGACGATGATGCGCACTGCCGGCCTCAGCGGTTCTTGACCCGGGCGGTGAGCGGCTCCCACCAGTCCCGTCGGTCCCGGTAGAACGCCACCGTCTCGTCCAGCGCGTCGTCGAACGGCGTGGACGGGCTCCATCCGAGCGCTGCGACCTTTTCGCTCGTGATCGAGTACCGCCGATCGTGGCCCTTGCGATCCTCGACGTAGTCCACGCTCGTCTCGTCCTTGCCCAACATGGCGAGCAGTCGGTCGGTGATGTAGCGGTTCGTGCGCTCGTTGCCGCCGCCGATGTTGTAGATCTCGCCGACCGTGCCGTTGCGCAGCACCAGATCGACTCCGGTGCAGTTGTCCCGGACGAACAGCCAGTCCCGGATGTTCAGCCCGTCGCCGTACAACGGGACCTTCTTGTCGTCGAGCAGGCTCGTGACGAAGTACGGGATCAGCTTCTCTGGGAACTGGTAGGGGCCGAACTGGTTGGACGAGCGCGTCACGACCACCGGCAGGTCGTAGGTCTCGTGGTAGGCGAGGGCGATGAGGTCCGAGCCGGCCTTCGCCGCCGAGTACGGCGAGCGGGGGGCGAGCACGTCGGTCTCGGCGAACGAGCCGTCGTCGATCGACCCGTAGACCTCGTCGGTCGAGATGTGCACGAACCGTTCGACACCGATCTGCGTGGCCGTGTCGCACAGCACGTTGGTGCCCGAGCAGTTGGTGCGTACGAACACGTCGGGGTCGAGCAGCGACCGGTCGACGTGGCTCTCCGCCGCGAAGTGCACCACCGCGTCGTGACCGGGCATCGCTGCTGCCACCGCCTCACGGTCGCAGATGTCGCCCTGCACGAAGGCGTACCGCGGGTCATCTGCGAGGTCGGCCAGGTTCTCGAGGTTGCCGGCGTACGTGAGAGCGTCGAAGACCGTGACCTCGTCATCGGTGTTCGACAGGACGTGGCGGACGTAGTTCGAGCCGATGAACCCGGCGCCGCCGGTGATGAAGAGACGCAAGCTGGCTCCTGTTGCTGGACGGGACTGGTCTGCACCGCTCGGTGCAGCGACGGAGCGTAGCGGTCAGCCCCTCCGCTGGAGGTATCCGCCCGGGTGCGATGTCAACCCGTACGGTTCGAGTTCGGCACGCCGGACGAAACCTGCCCCCTCGGGCCCGGCGAGGAACTCGTCGATCGCCCGGTGCACGCCACGCGGCCAGTCCGGGCGGAGCCGCAACTCCTCGACGTCGACCACCCCGTCCTCGACGACCAGGTACCCGCCCGGAGCGACGAAGCGGGCGAAGCCGTCCAACGCAGCGATCGTGGTCTCGTAGGTGTGGGCGCTGTCCTCGATGACCATGCAGTTGCGACGGGGTCCCAGCACCTCCTCGACGCGCCCGGGAAGCGACGGATCCGTGATGTCGGCCTCGATCAGCACGATCCGCTCCCGCCAGGCAGGATCGACCGTGTCGAGCGCGACCTCGGCAGCGGCGGTGTCGATGTCCATCGCGACGACCAGAGCGTCCGACGGACCGCCGTACCGGGCGATCGACGCGAGCCGGTCCGCGATCCACAGCGAGCTGCTCGCGAACTGACAACCGATCTCGAGCACAGCATCGGGACGTTGAGCGAACAGCAGCTGCTCGAGCACCCGGAGGTCCTCGGGGAACTTCGACAGCCGGACACCGGCGTAGTACTCGGTCAGGTGCTGCGCTATCCGGCGCCGCCAGAAATCGAGAACGGTCTCGTCGAGGTGCAGCTCGACGGGCTCGGCCAGCACCTCGGCGGACGACGCCAGGAACGCCGCCGGGTCCGGAGCGTCCCGTCCTGCTCCGTCGTCCGACACGATCCCGGTCACCGGGGTCGGCGGCCGAAAGCGGCGACGTCGTTGAGCAGGTCCAACAGGAGCCGTGCGTACACCCGGCTGGCCCGGAAGGACTCCGCCTTCAGGTGGCCCCGTACCCGGACCCACTCGAAGCGGCTCGGGTCATCGGCGATCAGCCCCAGGTAGCTCACCAGGTCGTCCGGGTCGTCGACCTGGATGAAGTCGAGCCCCGGGTCGAGTCCGTTGGTCGGCGAGAGCTCCTCGCTGATCACCAGGTTCCCGACCGCGAGGTGCAGCGCCACCCGGTTCTCGAAGCTCGGATACGGCTCGTTGTGGAGGTTGATCGCGATCAGGAACCCGCGGGCCATCTCGGCGAGGTCCGCGCCGAACACGCCGTGCTCGACGTGCATCAGGTCGTAGAGGTGCTTGACCGGCAGCAGCCACCTCTCGCGGTACTGGGTGGTCCGTCCGACGAAGAGCGACCGCACCTCCTCGTGTCGCGCCGGGCGGGTCGAGAACACCTCGTCGGCGACGGGCAGCGGCTGGGCCCGCCAGATCGGGAGGTACCTCGAGGCGGCCCCGGTGATGTGGGGGTCGAAGGCGACGATCCGGTCGAACTGGTCACCGTCAGCGAGGGCCAGGTCCTGGAGACGTCGCTCCAGGTCCGGATGTGCGTCGTCACCCGCGCGCGGCAGCGGTTCGGTCAGGAACCCGAGGGTCAGCGCGTCGATGCCTCGCAGCGCACCCGGAGGGATCACCTCGGGGCGGAACACGACGACGACGTGCGGTGCCAGCGCCCGCAGGCGGGCTGCCAGGGCGTCGGCGTCCGCCCCGCTGCGGAACTCGACGAAGGTCGGCTCGATCACCGGGGACGACGCCGTCTGCGAGCACACCTCGAAGTAGGTGCGCTGACCGACGAACGCGACCCGGAACGGCTGCCCGGCCTGCGGCAGCATTGCGTCCACCTCGGGTCGCAGCACGCCGAGAGGCGCCCACCAGGCCAGCTGACCGTCGGTCGGGAGGGCGAGCTCGGGGACGGACGACTGAGGTGACAAGGGCTGGAACTATAGTCTCGGCTCCCACGTCGACCGGGCTCCGGCCCGCCTCCCGACAGGACGGTCATGACCAACTCCTGGGAAGAACGCATCTCCGCGACCTCCGACGCGCTCCTCGTCGCCGAGCACGAGGTGCGTTACGGATGGGCCCGTCCGGCGGTCGAGATCGCCGGTACGTGGTGCGACCTCGGCTGCGGTACCGCCGCCGGCTCGTCGAGGGCGCTCCGCGCATCGCTACCCGAACGCGTCGTGCTGGTGGACGCCGAGGCGGCTGCGATCGATGAGGCCCGTCGCGCCTTCGCCCCGCGCGAGGTCGAGGGTTGGACCATCGACCTGACCCGACGCCCGGACCTGGACGAGCTGGCGGCCCGGCTGCTCGACGGTCCCGGCCCGATCGTGCTCACGTGCTTCGAGGTGATCGAGCACCTGCCGGACTTCGTCCCTGTGGTCGAGTGGTTCTCGGAAATGGCATCCGAAGGTGCCACAGTCGCGATCAGCGTCCCGAACGATGTGTTCACGTCGGTCAGGAACCCGTACCACGTGACGATGTGGGGCTCCTCGACCGTCGAGGAGCTGCGGGGGCTCCTCCCCGCCGACCACGTCGTCGCGGCCCAGACCGCTCTCGAGGGTTCGGTCATCGATCCCGCCGGCGGCCGCTCCGGCGATGAGCCGATCGAGCTCCTCCTCGGATCCGAACGTCCGGCCGACCTCGTGCCGCTCCAGTACATGATGGGGATCGGCGCCGGGGCCGACCGGCTCGGAACCGCCGCCGTCGTGCTGCCGACCGACGTTGCCGGCCGTCGGGTCTGGGAGCGCCAACGCGAGACCGACAACCTCTACTACCGCACCGAGGCGGCACGGGTCCCCGAGCTCGAGGCCCGGATCGCGGAGTTGGAGGCCGAACTGGCCGGAGCCCGGGCGGCAACCTCGTGAAGGTCGCCTTCCTCGTCCCGTCGCTCCGCCTGTCGGGCGGCCTGAACGTGGTTGTCGAGCACGGTAGCCGCCTCGCTGCGGACCACGGCTTCGACGTCACGATGGCCATAACCCACCATCCCGGCGAGGACCCCTGGCAATACGACGGTCTGTCCCACGTCCGTGTCGCCGACATCGATGACATCCGAGGCGAGCAGTTCGACCTGGCAGTCGCCACGTGGTGGGACACCGTCGTCCATCTTGCAGCGATCGACTCCAAGCACTTCGCCTACTTCGTTCAGAGCCTCGAGGACCGCTTCTTCGTCGAGGGCGACCCGCAGGGCCCGTTGGCCGGACTCACCTACCGGCTCGGCCTTCCCGTGATCACCGAGGCACGATGGATCGCCGACGTGTTCGCCGCCGCCGCTCCCGACGTGCCGTGCTGGTACGTCCGCAACGGCGTGAACAAGGACATCTTCCCGGAGCAGGACGATGTCGAGCCACGGATCTCCGGCCCTCTGCGCATCCTCATCGAGGGCAACGTCGACGACCACATCAAGGGTGTCCCCGAGGCCCTCGACGCCGTCCGCCGCATGACCGAACCCGCCGACGTCACCGTCGTCGCCGCCAGGGGCGAGTCCGGACCGGTGCCGGCAACGGTCATCGGCCCGCTGACCCAACGCGAGCTGTCGGAGCTGATGGCTCACACCGACGTCGTGTTGAAGCTGTCACGGGTCGAGGGGATGGCGGGTCCACCTCTCGAGGCCTTCCATCGGGGGGCGACGTGCGTGCTGACCCCGGTGACGGGTCATGACGAGTACCTCCAGCACGGCTGGAACGGCTTGCTCACAGGATGGGACGACCCGGCAGGCACGGCACGACAGCTCGATCTGCTCGCCAGCGACCGGCGACTGCTGCACTTCCTGCGCACCAACGCGGCTGCCACGGCTCGGGCATGGCCCGGCTGGGACCAGGCCGCGACGATGATGGCGGGTGCGCTCCGCGCGGTTGCTGCCGCATCAGGCCCGGACATGACGACTCTCGCCCCGCTGCTGACCGAAGCCCGCTACCAGATCGCCCGTGACTCGCGGATCCAGCACAAGATGAAGACCAAGATCGCGGCCGATGCGGCGCACATGATCAAGCTCGAGGGCGCTTGGCGGGAGGCCGGTACTCAGGTGCAGGAGCTGGCCGCTCGGCTCGAGGTAGCCGCTGTGCGGGATAACCGCCTCGCGCAGATCGATGCGATTCTCGCCGATCTGGACCGCTCGCGCTGGCTGCGCCTGCTCGAGGCGATCGAGGCACCCGTTCGCCGTTCACGACCTGGCCTCGGGTCGGTCCGCTCACGGATCCACGAAGCTCGGTCCGTCGCGAGCGACCTTCAGGCCTGATCAGTCGTTCGCCCTCGAGGCTCCCTCGCAACGCGGAGCTCTGAGCTGCTCGCGACGTACGCGACGGGCACCACGGCGGCCGCCGCCACAATCGCGATCAGCACCGCCGCGGGGATCGGCGGTTTCCATCCGTTCCAGTGCAACGGGTTCAGCGCCTTGTCCTCGATGCCGACCGAGACCCGATGCAACCACACCCAGATGCCCGCAGTGAGTCCGACGGCGCACAGCGAGGTGATGGTGGCGCACAGCGCCCGGAGGCCGTTCCGCAAGGACTCGGATGCGGGTTCGGCGGTCACGGCGGCGAGGATCGGGATCCCGACGGCGAACGGAAGGAGGTAGCGCCCCTGCCACGCGAACCCGTCCCGGTCGAGCGTGTCGAGCTGCATCAGGACCGGCAACACGACGGTCGCGACGATCGACATCCCGACCACGATGCGACGCCAGGTGGTCCCGAGGAGGATCGCGATGCCGACGAGAGCGGCGAGTGCCGCCAACCAGGGCATGACCGACTGCGTGACCGGCCCGGTGTCCTTCCAGCCGAAGATGGCGACCATCTGACGCAGGAAGTCGTCGCTGACGCCGCCGAGGAACACGATCGGTCGGTCCTCCGGCCCGAGCGGCGCTCCGGGAACCGCGTCGAGGTGGCCGTTGAGCAGGACCCACGACGCCGCGACGAGAGCGATCACAGCGGCCGGCAGCGCCATCCACCACGCCCGGCGGTCGGTGACGAACCCGCGGACGGTGCTCGGACCGGCGAACGCCGCGACGAACACGAGAGCGAGGGCAGCGAAGAGGAGTCCAAGCGTCCGCGTCATGGCGAGGAACCCGAAACCGAGGAGGAGCTCGGCGATCTGCCATCGGTCCAGGCGTCGCTCACGGTCCCAGGAGCAGACAGCGGCGACCGCTGCCGCCCACAGGAGGATCGCGGCCGCGATCTCCTGTCCCGCCGGGTTGATCCCACCCGAGATGAAGTAGGTGGTGGGCGTGACGGCCAACACGATGGCTGTCACAGCCAACGGCGCGGCGACCACACGTGACAGCGAACGGGCGGCGAGCGCGATCAACAGGGCGCAGACCAGTGATCCCGTGAGCCGCATGAGGCGGACTCCGAGTCCCTCCGCGAGGACAGCGGAGGGCCAACCGACCAGCGTGTAGTAGAGCGGCGGGTACGGTCCGGCCGTCGTCGTAGCGTCGACGATGCGGCCGGAGGCGACGACGCCCGGAGCGCAAGCGGCGGAGCTCGGCGGGTAGAAGACGTAGCAGGGCGGGATCTCCGAGAGCCGACCGAACGTCTCGGGAACCCTGACCCGGTCGACGGGGATCCCGTCTATGTCACCGCTGCGACCCCGCAGCTCCCCCTGCCAGATCGACGCCGCCTTGACCGCGTGGGCCGGCTCGTCGGGGATGCTCATGAAGGGGCTCGCCACGCTCCACGCGGCCATCCCGACGAACACGACGAGACCGAACACGGCCGTGTGGATCCATCCCAGACGGGGAACCGACATCGGCTCCCGAGCCGGCGGCGTCGCGGAGTCCGGCTCCGATCGGTCGGAGTCCCGTTCAGCCGAGGAGCCCACGGATCACCAACCCGATCCGGTCGAGGTCCGACTCGCTCAGGTACGGGTGGACGGGGAGGGACAGCACCTGCGACGCGGCGAGCTCAGCGTTCGGCATCGGTTCGATGACCACGTCGGGATGGGAGCGGTAGCAGTCGTAGTCGTAGGCGGCCTTCGGGTAGTAGATGCCGCAGCCGACCCCCTGCTCCCCCAGCGCCTCGGCGAACGCGTCTCGGTCCATCGATGCCGCGGCAGTGACCCGAACGGTGTACTGGTGGAAGACGTGGCGGATGTCGTCACCGCCCGGATCGGGGACCTCGAGTCCGTCGATGCCCGACAGTCGCTCCGACAGGGCCTCCGCGTTCCGTCGACGGGCCTCGGTCCGCTCCTCCAGGACGTGCAGCTCCGCGAGCCCGATCGACGCGGCGACGTCGGTCATGCGCCAGTTGTGACCCACCACCTCGTACTGGTAGCGCGCGCGCATCCCCTGGTTGCGCAGCACCCGCATCCGGTCGGCCAGATCGGCGTCGGACGTCGTGACCATCCCGCCCTCGCCGGTGCTCATGTTCTTCGTCGCGTAGAACGAGAAGCACCCGAGCCCCCACGAGCCGGTGCGCCGACCGCCGATCGAGGCGGCGTGGGCCTGGGCGCTGTCCTCGACCACGGCCAGGCCCCGCTCGGCGGCCAGACCCATGAGCGGGCCCATCGGAGCGGGTCGGCCGTAGAGGTGCACCGGCACCAGACAGCGGGTCCGGTCGGTGACCGCTGCGGCGACCGCGTCGGCGTCCACGTTGAACGTGACCGGGTCGATGTCGGCGAAGCGGACCGTGGCGCCCGCCGCGAGCGCAGCGTTGATCGTGGCCACGAACGTGAACGGAGAGGTGACGACCTCGTCACCGGGTTCGAGGCCGAGCACCGCGAGAGCCAGCTCCAACGCCAACGTGCCGTTCCCGACCGCGACGGCGTGGTCGACACCGCACATGGAGGCGAACTCCGCCTCGAACGCAGCGACCCGAGGACCCTGTGCCAACGCTCCAGACCGGAGGCATTCGAGCACCAGCGTCTCGGCCTCCTCGGGGACGTGGACCTCGGTCACGTTGATCATCGGACGCCCTTCTTGATCGTCTGGACCACCTGGTGCGGCCCTCGCAGGGTCGCCCGCTCCACCGCGGCGTCGCCGGTGCCGTCGACCAGATCGAGGAAGTGGTCGAACTGCACCGCGAGCGGCTCTCCGGCGTGACGCACGAACGGGATCTCGACGACGGTCTCGGCGCGGTAGATGGGTCCGCCCCGGTCGAGGACCTCGCCGGAACGGTGGTGGTAGGTGGTGAGGTCGTGGCGCAACAGGTCGATCTCGATGAGGAGCTCCGGGGTGCTCACCGAGATGGAGCGGACCTTGCGTTGGCTCGCCCTGCTGCTCGACAGGGTCGCGACGGTTCCGCCGTCGAACACGATCGTGCAGTCGGCGAGCTCCTCGACGCCGTCGGGTGACACCCAGTGACCCCCGCCGACCGAACGGACCTCCCGACCGACGAGCCCGAGAGCCAGGTCGATGTCGTGGATGAGCAGGTCGTCGATCACCGACGACCGCGTCCGGGGGTTGTGCGGCGAGTGACGGATGCCCAGCAGGTGCACCGGAGCGTCCTCCAGCATCGCCCTGGCGGCGACGACCGCCGGGTTGAAGCGCTCGACGAAACCGCACATCAGCGCCACGTCGTCGGCCTCGGCCACGGCGATCAGTTGATCGACGGCGTCGAGGTCGTCGGCGAGAGGCTTCTCGACCAGGCAGGGAACCCCCGCCCGCAGGATCGGAAGCGCGATGTCGAGGTGCGCCTCGGTGACTGCGGCGACGACCACGGCGTCGCATGCGATCGCTGCTGCGAGATCGGTCGACCCGACGCCACCGAGCGGCCGTGCGACTGCGTCGGCGCGGTCTCCGTCCACATCGAGGACCACCGACAGCTCTGCCCGCGGGTTCGCAGCCACGACCCGGGCGTGGTTCGCACCCATGTTCCCGGCCCCGATCACGGCCACCCGTGCTGTCGTCGTCATGCCCGGTCCGACTCCTCTCAGCCCGGCGAGGCCTGTATGTCGAGCTGCAACGCGGTGAGCACCAGCTGGAAACCCGTCAGGAACGGCACCACGGCGAGCAGCACCGTCCCGGTCGTCGCCACGCCCGGCCCGACCGTCTCGTAGATCGTCCATGCGCCGAACACCGCCGAGAAGGCCAGCAGCGCGAGCCCGGAGAAGAGGAAGAGGGCGATGGGCGAGAACGAACCGACCACGTACTTGAGCAGGACGCGGCGGAAGAACCCGGCGAACAGCATGCCGCCGATCGCCGGGATGACCTTGCGCATCTTCATTCCCGACACCTCGGACCCGTAGCGGGCGGGGATCGGGATGTCTCGGGCGCGCACGTTCAAGATGTTCAGGTTGAGCAGGAAGTCGTTCTCGAACTCGTAGCCCTGCGAGATCGCGTCGAGGTCCAGTCGGCGGAGCACCTCGGCCGAGGTGGCCGTGTAGCCGTTCTGCGGGTCGAAGAGGTTCCAGTAGCCCGACGCGGCCTTGTTCGCGAGTGACAGGACGACGTTGCCGAAGACCCGGTAGGTGGGCATGCCGTGGTAGGAGGTCGACGAGTAGAAGCGGTTGGCCTTGGTGAACCCGTACCCCTCGTCGACGATCGGGTCGAGCAGCGCCGGAAGGTAGGCCGGGTCCATCTGGTCGTCCCCGGCGAAGATCACGTCGATGTCCGCGCCGAGCTCCAGAGCCCGCTTGTGCCCGCTGATGATCGCCCCTCCCACACCCGTGTTGACCTCGTGACGGATGACGACGACGCGGGGATCGCCGCTGGATTCGGCGAGGTCAGCGGTGTCGTCGGTGCTCTTGTCGTCCACGATCACGATGTGGTCGACGCTCTCGGGGAGTCCGTCGATC
>CAZNQK010000024.1:0-7172 GCA_964575165.1 uncultured Aquihabitans sp.
AGTCGCTCCCGCGCCGTCGCACGTCGCGGGCGGAGCACCGCGACCAGCGGGGATAGAGTCGCCGCGGGAGCGACCGCGACGGTGCGTCGCCCATCGACAGGGGGTTCAACATGCCGACCACCACCAGAGCCGCTGTGCTGTGGGGCCACCAGCAGGACTGGAAGATCGAGCAGCTCGAGCTCGACGACCCGGGTCCGGGCGAAGTGGTCGTGAAGACGGCCTACGCCGGGATGTGCCACTCCGACGAGCACGTCGTCGTCGGCGACATGCCCGTTCCGCACTTCCCGTTCATCGGCGGTCACGAGGGCTCAGGCGTCGTGGAGGCGATCGGCGACGGGGTGAACACCGTGGCACCGGGCGACCACGTCGCGATGTCGTTCGTGCCGAGCTGCGGTCGCTGCAAGTGGTGCTCGACGGGTCGCCAGAACATCTGCGACCTCGGCGCCAAGCTGTTCGACCTCCAGATGATCACCCGCGAGCCGGGAAGCGTGTCGCACCGGATCGGCGACACCGAGGCCGCCCGCTTCGCGCAGGTCGGCAGCTTCTCCGAGCACCTGCTCGTCAGCCAGGACTCGCTCGTGAAGATCGAGGAGGACCTCCCACTCGACGTCGCCGCGCTCGTGTCCTGCGGCGTCGCCACCGGGTGGGGCTCCGCGGTGCACCGCGCCAACGTCCGCCCCGGCGACAACGTCGCGGTCATCGGCGTCGGTGGCGTCGGCATCAACGCCGTCCAGGGAGCGAAGCTCGCCGGCGCCAAGCGGGTCATCGCCATCGACCCGGTCGAGTTCAAGCGCGAGAAGGCCATGGAGCTCGGCGCGACCCACACCTACTCGTCGATCGAGGAGGCGCTCCTCGCCGTGCCCGACCTCACGTGGGGCGACATGTGCGACGCGGTGATCCTGGTTCCCGGCGTCGTAACCGGCGAGATGATCGAGCCGGCGATGAACCTGACCTCCAAGGGCGGCACGCTCGTCGTCACCGCCATCGGGAACATGCTCCAGACCGACACGGCGCTGAACCTGTTCATGCTGTCGATGATGAACAAGACCATCGCCGGCACGATCTTCGGTTCGGGCAACCCCCGCGCCGACATCCCGGCACTGCTGTCGATGTACCGCGAGGGGGAGCTGAAGCTCGACGAGCTCATCACGAACCGCTACAAGCTCGACGACGTGAACAAGGGCTACCAGGACATGCGGGACGGCAAGAACATCCGCGGGGTCATCGACTTCACGTGACGGTCCCCGATCCCGATCCCGCTCCCGCCTCCGGTCCGCCGACCGGGGCCGAGCTGCTTCGCCGCCTCACGACCCGGGTCGTGGGGCGGCGTCGCGAGCTGGAGGCGATCGTCGCCGCGCTCGCCGCCGGCCGCCACCTGCTGCTCGAGGGTCCTCCGGGCACAGGCAAGTCCACGGTCCTGCGTGCCGTCGCAGAGGAGTCGGGCCAGGGCTTCGAGTTCGTCGAGGGGAACGCCGAGCTGACCCCGGCCCGTCTCGTCGGAGCGTTCGACCCGGCTGCGGTGCTGAGCGAGGGCTACTCACCCGACGTGTTCGTCGACGGGCCGCTGCTGAGCGCGCTGCGTGACGGATCGCTCCTCTACGTCGAGGAGATCAACCGCATCCCCGAAGAGACGCTCAACGTCCTCATCACCGTGATGAGCGAGGGCGAGCTGCACGTCCCGCGACTCGGTCACGTGACCGCGACTCCGGGATTCCGGCTGGTGGCGGCGATGAACCCGTTCGACGCCGTCGGCACCGCCCGCATCGCTTCCGCCGTCTACGACCGGGTGTGCCGTCTGGCGATGGGATACCAGGAGGCCGATGAGGAGGAGCTGATCGTCGCTGCCGCAGCCCCGGCCGCGGCCGCAACGTTCGGCTCCTCGGGCGTGAGCGCAGCGGTCGGCATGGTCCGTGACAGCCGGGACCACACAGATGTCCGGACCGGGTCCTCGGTCCGCGGAGCGATCGACTTCGCCCTGGTCGCCGTGGAGCTCGCCGAGCTCCGCGGCATCGACCCGCTCGACTCGGACGTAACCCTTGATGCCGCGCTGCTGTCGCTGTCCGGACGGGTCCGCCTCCGCGAGGGAACACCTCGGACCGCCGAGGAGGTCGTGACGGAGTTGTGGGAGCGGCACTTCGCTCCGACCGATCCGGATGCGGCGCGGGACGTCGGGGGCGACGGGGCCGATCCGAGCAGTCCTGGCCCGGGAAAAGCCTGACCCCACCTCCGGGTGGGGGGCGGTCCGACCACGACGACATCAAGGAGGGCGACGACGCACGCGAGGCCGTCGCCACCGCGGGACGGCGCACCACCTCCCGGCGGGACCTCGCCCGGCACGACGGCTTCGAGCAGGTCTCGCCGGAGCTGGGTGTTCTCGACGAGGACGCCTTCGCCGAGGCGTTCGAGGCGAACCCGGACGAGGCCCTGAGCCTGCTGGCCGATCTGGTCGGAGCCACCGACGAACGGCTGCGCCTGCTGGCCCGGCGGCTGGCCGGACGGGTGATGGTCGACCTGGGCAGGATCGGTCCAGACCGTCGCCGGGGCGTCGGACGGCTGCGTCACGTGCCGCTGCGCCGGGCGGACGGCGACCTCGACGTCGATGCGTCCCTCGACGCGATCGTCTCGTACCGGGCCGGCATCGCCGATCCGGACGGGCTGAAGGTCAGGGCGTGGCAGCGTCCTGCGACGGCGGTGTGCCTGCTCGTCGACCGGTCGGGCTCCATGGCCGGGGATCGGTTGGCCGCGGCGGCCGTGGCCGCGGCATCGGTGCTCTTCCGGGCACCGACGGACTGCTCGGTCGTGGCGTTCGCCGAGGACGCCGTGGTGCTCGAGTCACAGGAGGAGATCCGGGATCCCGACGACGTCGTCTCCGACCTGCTCCGCCTACGTGGATTCGGCGTCACCGACCTCGGCCTGGCCCTGAGGGCCGCTGCGGGTCAGCTCGCGCGGTCCACGGCAGGGCGTCGGATCACGATCCTCATGTCGGACTGCCGTGCCACCACCGGCGGGGATCCTCTCCCCCACGCGGCCGGGACCCACGAGCTCGCGGTGCTGGCCCCGACCGGCGACACCGCTGACGCCGAGGCGTTCGCGAACGCGCTCGGCGCCCGCTGGACGGAGCTGCACGGCCCGACGAGCGTCCCCGACGCGATCACCAGCGTGCTTGGTTGAATCGGAGAGCTCCGATTCTCGTGACATCCGGGCGTCACACGCGCTGCCGGATGTCACGAGAATCGGGGTCTCGATCGGGCCGACCGTCAGTCCACCGGGTCGTAGGAGTCGGCCAGCTCGCGGAGGTCCTTCTTGGAGATCTTGCCGAGCTCGGCGGTCGGGTACTCGGTCACGAAGTACACCGCCCTCGGCACCTTGAAGTCGGCCAGGTTCTGCCGGCACGCGTCGATGATCTGGGCGGACAGCTCGGCCTCGTCCGCGTTCGGGTCGGCCTTGATCACGAACGCCACCGCGACCATGTCGAGTCGCTCGTGCGACTTGGCGACTACCTGGACGTCGGTCAGTCCGGGGACGGTGCGGACCGTGTCCTCGACCTCGCGGGCCGACACGTTCTCGCCGCCGACCTTGAGAGCGTCCTTGTCGCGGTCGCAGTAGCGGATGTTGCCGTCCTCGAGGAGCATCACGATGTCGCCCGTGCGGGCCCATCCGTCGTCGGTGAAGAACTTCTCGTTGGCCTCGTCGTTGTGGAAGTACTCGAGGCACACGGTCACGCCGCGCACCCCACGGATCCACAGCTCGCCCATCTCGCCGATCTCGGCGAGCGAGCCGTCCTCGGTCACGATGAGCATCTCGTAGCCCGGTGAGACCTTGCCCATTGCCATGTCGGGGTAGTTCTCCCACGGGTTCGAGTGGATGCAGTGCGTGACGAGCTCGGTCATGCCGTAGGCGGCGATGACGTTCATACCCATCATCTGGTCGAGCACCGGCATGATCAGCCCGAACACGCCGACCTTCACGGTGTGGCCCTCTGGGATGCCCTGCTCGAAGGCCGTCTGGATCACGAAGGGCAGGAGCGAGATGTGCGTGACCGAGTACTTCTCGATGACCGGCCAGAACCTGCTCGCCGAGAACTTGGGCTGGAGCACGACTGTGCCACCCACGCCGAGGACCGACCATATCGCCCAGCTCTGGGTGTTGACGTGGAAGAACGGCAGCGACGCCAGATACACGTCGTCGGCTTCGAGCTGGATGTTGGTCGGGTTGACCTTGGCCGCCCACAGTGCGTTGGCGTGGGTGTGCACCACCGCCTTCGGCTTGGACGTGGTGCCCGACGTGAACAGGATCCCGGCCGGCAGCAACGGGTCCCGGTCGCGGACAGGCGCATCGGTCGAGTCACCGTGAAGCGACGCCCAACCGTCTCGGCCGTGGGCCAGCTCGTCGTCGGAAGCCGCCACACCGGAGTTGTCGTCGGTGACGACGACCCAGCCGAGGTCGGGTCCGGCCTCGGCCACCAGTGCGGCGTAGCGGGGCTGGGTGATGGCACCGACGCAGCCGGTGTGGGTGATGAAGTAGTTGACCTCGGCGGCGACGCTGCGGGTGTTGGTGGTCACCGCCACCGCGCCGACGCGGGCGCAGGCGTACCAGCCGATCACGCCCTCGGGGCAGTTCTCGGCGTGGATGAGCACCATGTCGCCGACGCCGACCCCCCGAGCGGCGAGCCCCGCGGCGACCTGCCTGGTCTCCTCGGCGAACTCCGCGTAGGTCCAGGTGCGCGACGGTCCGTCCTTGGGCTCCCAGATCAGGAACGCCTTGTCGGGCTGGTTGGTCGCCCAGTGGTCGACGAGCCAGGGGATGTCCTGTCCGTTGAACTGGTAAGCGGCGACGGCAGCTGGATCCGTGACGGTGAGCTCGGTCATGTGGGACGTTCCCCCTGGTGCGGAAGCATCTGACGATACGTCAGAAGCGGGAACACCGGCGGCGAGCCAGCTCTGTTCCCGTTCTGTGGCCGAATCCGGCCACAAACCGGGAACAAAGCTCGTGAAAGGAATGGGGGCTCAAGAGGCGGCGAGGACCACGGCGGCGATGTCGTCGAGCACCTCGGGGTTGGCGAGCGCCGTGGTGTTGCGCACGGGACGACCGTTGACGACGTCGGACACGGCCAGCTCGGCGAGCTTGCCCGAACGGGTCCGGGGCAGGTCCTCGACGCGCAAGATGAGGCCGGGCACGTGCCTCGGGCTGCAGCCGGAGCGGATCCGGCCACGTATGTCGGAGCGGAGCGCGTCGGTCAGCCCGGCCGGGACGCCGTCGTCTCCGGGTGCGGTCCGGACGAGCAGCACGATCCGGACATCGCCGTCGATCTCCTGGCCGAACACGAGGGACTCGAGGATCGAGTCCATCCGTTCGACCTGTCGGTAGATCTCCGCCGTGCCGATCCGGACGCCCCCCGGGTTGAGCGTGGTGTCGGAGCGTCCGTGGATGACGATCCCACCGTGCACGGTCCAGCTGGCGAAGTCGCCGTGGGCCCAGACGGTGCCCGGTGCCGTCCCGCCGTCGGTGAAGCGCTCGAAGTAGGCGGCGCGGTACCGCGGGCCCGGCCCGTCGTCCACGCCACCGTCGGGACCGCCGTCGGGCTCGTCTCCCCAGAACCCGAGCGGCATCGAGGGGAACGGCGTCGTGCACACCAGCTCTCCCCGTTCGCCGACCTCGGCCGGGGTCCCGTCGTCTCGCCACACGTCGACCGCCATGCCCAGCGCCGGTCCCTGGATCTCGCCGGCGTACACCGGACGGGTCGGATCGCCGAGCACGAAGCAGCCGCAGAGGTCGGTGCCCCCGGAGATGGAAGCCAGGTGCAGGCCGTCGGCGCCCACGCCCGGGGCCACGGCTCCCATGATCCACTCGAAACCCTCCGGCGACAGCGGCGAACCCGTCGAGGCCAACGTCCGCAGCGTGGACAGGTCCACCTCATCCGCCGGGCGGAGACCCGACGCCCTGACCGAATCGATGTACTTGGCCGACACCCCGAGCAGGGAGAGTCGCTCATCGGCGACGAGCTGCCAGAGCCGCTCGGGTCCCGGGTGGGCGGGGTTCCCGTCGTAGAGCACGATGCCGGCGCCGGTCGCCGGAGCCGACACCAGCCAGTTCCACATCATCCAACCGCAGGTGGTGAAGTAGCTGATGCGGTCACCGGGGCGGACGTCGAGGTGGAACCGCTGCTCCTTGGCGTGGGTGAGCAGCACTCCCCCGGCACGGTGCACCATGCACTTCGGAACGCCGGTCGTCCCGGAGCTGAACAGCACGTACCACGGGTGGTCGAACGGCAGGGCGACGAAGGCCGGTGCCGTGCCGGCGTGGGGGGCGAGCCAGTCCTCCCACGACAGCACCTCCGTGGCGCCCCCGACCCCGCCGGCGATCGGAGCGACGTTTGGCGAGTCGTCGAGGAACGGCACGACGACGACCTGGCGCAGTGTGGGCAGGCCGTCGAGGACGGCACCGAGCTCGGCGGTGCGGTCGAAGGGGCGGCCGCCGTAGGTGTAGCCGTCCGCGGCCACGAGGATGATCGGGTCGATCTGGCCGAAGCGGTCGAGCACCCCGTCGGCGCCGAAGTCGGGCGATGCCGATGAGAACACCGCGCCCACGGACGCCGCGCCGAGCATCAGCAGGAACGTGGCGGTGGTGTTGGGCATCCACGCGACGACCCGGTCGCCGGGGCCGACACCGGCCGAACGGAGCGCTCCGGCGATCCGTCCCACCTCGACACGCGCCTCGGCCCGGCTGAGGTCGAGTCGCCGACCCCGTTCGTCCACGGCGACCACGAGAGTGGACTCCGGAGGTCCGCCACCGAGGATCTGCTCCGCGACGTTCAGCCGCACCTGGGGGAACCACCGCACGTCCGCCATGTGGGCGCCGCGCTCCAAGACGGGCCCGTGCACCGGCACCGTCGGCAGCAGCTCTCCGATCGCCAGCCGCCAGAAGGCCTCTGGGTGGTCGACGGACCAGCGGTGCAGCTCAGCTGTGTCGCCGAGCTCGCGGCCGGAGATCGATGACGCCGCGGCCAGCAGCTCGGCCATCGCCGACGCCCGGACCCGTTCGGGCGGGGGTGTCCACAACGGATCGACCATGGACGGTGGCCTACCACACCGGCCGACCCGCCTGGCTCGCAGCGGGCCCGGAGCGGGTCAGGAGCGGGTCAGGAGCGGAGCGAGTCGAGCACCCGCTCGAAG
>CAZNQK010000024.1:7272-18833 GCA_964575165.1 uncultured Aquihabitans sp.
TGCGCGGGTCCGACTCCGGGACGCCGTCGACCGTGCGTGCTCCGGCGGTCGGGAGTGCTCCGGCGGTGGGGCGTGGATCGTCGACAACCACGTCAGCAGTCTAACCGAATTACGTGATCGATCAATAGTTGCATACGCAATATCTTTGGACTACGGTGATTGATGCATCAACCAACCGATCGAGGAGCACCCATGAGCGACCTTCCCGCAGCAGGCACGTACGACATCGACCTGAGCCACACCCACGCCGGGTTCGCCGTCAAGCACTTCGGCCTGTCCAAGGTGCGCGGCGAGTTCAGGGACCTTGCGGGCACGATCACGATCGCAGAGGAGCCCGAGGAGTCGAGCGTCGCGGTGACCATCCAGGCGTCGTCGTTCGACAGCCGCGACGAGGGCCGCGACACCCACATCCGCAGCGGCGACTTCCTCGACGTCGAGGCCTTCCCGACGCTCGCCTTCCGCTCCACGCAGGTCCGCCAGGTCGGCGAGGACTGGGTCGTCACCGGCGACCTCACCATCCGCGACGTCACCCGGTCCGTCGAGCTCCAGACCGAGTTCGACGGAGCGATCGACGACCCCTACGGGTTGGACCGCATCGCGTTCTCCGCCGAGACCGAGATCGACCGGACCGACTTCGGTCTCACATGGAGCCAGACCCTCGAGACCGGTGGTCTGGTCGTCGGCAAGAAGGTGAAGATCTCCCTCGACGTCGAGGCGGTCCGCCCGAAGCCCTGACACCGACCCGACCGTCGCCCATCCGACTCTGCCGCCCATCCGGTAGGCGCGGATGGCGCTGAACGGCGAGAATGTGCGCCGGACGCTCTGGGCGTCCGGCGCACATTGCGCGTTCGAGGAGGACCGCCACATGGAACGACTGTCGGGGATGGACGCGGCGTTCCTCTACCTCGAGACGCCCGCCGGCCACATGCACGTCGCGATGACCGCCATCTACGACGCGTCGAAGATGGAGGGCGGCTACAGCTTCGAGCGGATCAAGGAGACGATCATCGAGCGTCTCCCGCTCGTGCCGCCGTTCCGCCGTCGCCTCGTCGAGGTCCCGATGCAGTTCCACCACCCGGTGTGGATCGAGGACCCCGACTTCGACATCGAGAACCACGTCCATCGGGTCACCTGTCCCGCTCCCGGTGGCCGACGGGAGCTGGCCCTGATCGCCGGCCAGATCGCGTCGGAACCGCTCGACCGGAGCCGCCCCCTCTGGGAGGCGTGGATCATCGAGGACCTCAAGCACGACCGCTTCGGCTTCGTCGCCAAGGTCCACCACGCCACCATCGACGGCGCGGCCGGAGCCGAGATCATGACCGAGCTGTTCGACATCTCGCCCGACGGTCGCGAGATCGACGTCGAGCCCGTCCCGACCGAGCGGGTGCCGTCGGACCTCGAGCTGCTGTCCTACGCAGCCGTCTCGAAGGCGAAGCTCCTCGGCGACGCCGCCGGCCTGATCGGCAGGACGGCACGGTCGGTCAACCAGCTGGTCTCCGGGATCCGCAACCCCGACCGCACTCACGGCGCAATCCCGCTCACCGCGCCTCGGACACCGTTCAACGCGTCCATCACCCCTGACCGCTCCGTCGCCTTCGCGCGCGTCTCCCTCGACGAGATCAAGGCGGTCAAGGGCGCTCTCGGAGTCAAGGTCAACGACGTCGTCCTCGCGATCTGCGCCGGCACGCTGCGCACCTACCTCGAGGGACTGGACGCCCTCCCCGACGAGGCGCTCCTCGCCGTCTGCCCGGTCTCGGTGCGGACCGACGAGCAACGCGGCACCCAGGGCAACCACGTCTCGGCCATGTTCGCCTCCCTCGCAACCGACATCGACGACCCGCTCGATCGCATCCAGGCCATCGCCAACTCGACGGTCGGCGCCAAGGAGGACCACAACGCGATCGGAGCGACGACGCTCACCGACTGGGCCGAGTGGGCGGCGCCCCGCAGCTTCGGCCTCGCCGCCCGCCTCTACAGCTCGATGAACCTCGCCAACGCCCACCGTCCGATCCACAACCTCGTCATCTCGAACGTGCCCGGCCCCCCCTTCCCGCTCTACCTGGCCGGGGCCGAGCTCGTCGCCGCCTACCCGATGGGACCGATCATGGACGGCGCCGGACTGAACATCACGGTGATGTCGTACCGCGGCAACGTCGACTTCGGCTTCCTGGCGAGCACGGAGCTGGTGCCCGACGTGTGGGACGTCGCCGGCGCCGTCACCACGGCGTTCGACGAGATCAAGGAGGCTGCCGGCCGCGCCGACCCGACGCTGGTCAAGCGCCCGGCACCGGTGACCCCTACCCGCAAGCGCGCGCCCGTGACCACAGCAGCGTCACGGGGCAACGGCTCGTTGGGCTGATCCCGGCGGCCGACGCGACCGGGGATCGTGGCTAGCGTTCGGCCGTGGCCTACAACATCGCAGACCTCTTCGAGTACACCGTCGACGCCGTCCCCGGCCGCACGGCCCTGATCACCGAACGTGGCGGCTCGTTGACGTTCGCCGAGCTCGACGCCCGCGCCAACAGGTTCGGCCACTTCCTCACCTCGCAGGGCATCGGCGAGGGTGACCACGTGGGCATCTACGCCGTGAACTCCGAGCCGTGGGTGACCGCGATGCTCGGATGCCTCAAGGTTCGCGCGGTGCCGATCAACGTCAACTACCGCTACGTCGAGGCCGAGCTCGCCTACCTGATCGGCAACGCCGAGCTTGTCGCGTGCGTGTTCGACCAGGAGTACGCGCCACGCCTCGCCGCTGTTCGCGACCAGGCTCCGCTGCTTCGGACGCTCGTGCACGTCGAGGACGACTCCGGGGCCGACACGACGGCGCTGGACTCGACCGCCTTCGAGGACGCCTGCGCGGCCGGGTCACCCGAGCGCGACTTCGCCGAGCGGTCCCCCGACGACGTCTACATCATCTACACGGGCGGCACGACCGGCATGCCGAAGGGCGTGATGTGGCGTCAGGAGGACATCTACTTCGCACTCGGCCAGGGCATCGACGCCCTCACCAACGAGCGGGTGACCAGCGAGCACTCGAAGGCCGAGCAGGCCGCAGCGTCGCCCACCGGCCTGGTGTTCGGAGTCATCCCGCCGTTGATGCACGGTGCCGCGCAGATCGCGACGCTCAGCCAGTGGTTCATCGGATCGACGATCGTCCTGGTGTCCAAGTTCAGCGCCGACGGCGTGTGGGACCTCGTCGACGCCCACGGGATCAACTCGGTCATCATCACCGGCGATGCCGTGGCTCGCCCGATGATCGAGGCGCTCGAGGCCGAACCCGACCGCTGGGACGCCGGCAGCCTGATCTCCCTGTCGTCCTCCGCCGCGCTGTTCTCGCAGTCGGTCAAGGACCGCTTCCTCGAGCGGTTCCCCGACCTGATCATCACCGACTCGATCGGGTCGACCGAGGGCGGATTCAACGGAGTCACCTACGCCGCCAAGGGCGCAAAGGTCGACGGCGGAGGGCCGACGGTGAACCCCGGCCGCGACGTCGCGGTGCTGGACGACGAGCTCGCGATCATCCCGCCGGGTGACACCACCGTCGGTCGCCTGGGCCGCAGCGGCAACATCCCGCTCGGCTACTTCAACGACCCGGCCAAGACCGCCGAGGTGTTCGTGACCGGCAGCGACGGCCGCCGCTACTCCATGGGTGGCGACTTCGCCCGCTGGACCGAGGACGGTCGACTGGTCATGCTCGGTCGGGGTTCGGTGTCGATCAACTCCGGCGGCGAGAAGATCTTCCCCGAGGAGGTCGAGGCCGCGTTGAAGTCGCACCCAGCCGTGTACGACTGCCTGGTGGTCGGGGTTCCCGACGAGCGATGGGGTCAACGGGTCGCGGCGGTGGTGCAGCTGCGAGACGGCCACTCGGTGACCCTCCACGAGCTGTCCGAGCACGCCCGCACGCACGTCGCCGGCTACAAGCTGCCCCGCGAGCTGCACCTGGTGGACGAGATCGTCCGTTCTCCCTCGGGCAAGCCGGACTACCCGTGGGCGAAGGCGCTGGCGACGTCGGCAGCGCCCACCGGGCCTCAGAGGTAGCCGAACGCGAGGCTCCACGACAGCGCCGTGACGGACATCCCGTCGGTCACCGCGCCGCTCCGGACGAGCTCCGACACCTGCTCGACCGGGAGCCACTCGACCCGCTCCGACTCGGACGGGTCCGACGGCTCGCCGAGGTGACGTGCACCCCTGGCGAAGAACAGGTCGAACCGGAAGTCGCTCAACCCGTTGACGGGGTGGTAGTCGATCAGGTGGACGAGCTCCGACTCGTCGATGGACCACCCGCTCTCCTCACGCACCTCCCGCCGTGCCGCGTCCGCTGAGGACTCGCCCGGGTCCGCGCCACCCGCGGGGATCTCCCAGCCCCACGTGTCGGTGATGAACCTGTGACGCCACAGCAGGAGGACGGACTCGACGCCGTCCACGAGGTCGACCACGACCGTGCCGGCGGCGGGGGCCGGGCTCCGGACGACGTGGTGGTCGAAACGACGGGGCGGATGCTCACCGACCGCCGGGACCTCGACGTCGGTGAGCACGAGCCGGACCCACTCGGACTCGTAGATCGGGCGTTCGCCGTGAACGGTCCATCTCACGAGCGGCGACCGTACCCGCGTCCGCGAGCGGTGGTCACACCATCAGGTGGACGGCGAAACCGACGAGCAGGACGACGGCGAACACCCGCAGCCCGCTGAGCGCGCGGGGTGACAGCGTCGATCCGGCGGCGTGACCGAGTCCGAGGTAGCCGCCGTGGGCGAGGAGCGAGGCCGCCCCCATCCCGAGCGCCCAGCCGAAGGTGCCGGCGCCCGCGCCGCCACCGACCACGATCCCGACGTAGACGATGACCGTCAGGGGGTTCGCCATCGTCAGGCCGAGGAACCCGCCGAACAGCCGGGAGCGGGGAGCTTCGGCGATGTCGAGCCCCGGGACCGTGACGAGCGCCGGCGCCCCGCCCGTATCACCGGTCGCTGCAACGCCGAACCCGGACGCGCCGCGGGAGACCCGCTGCGACGACGGGGTGTCGGAGCTCGCTGCACGGCGTTCGGAGACGAGCTGCCTCGCCACGTGGACGGCGAATCCGATCAGCAGGATCGCGGACGCGAGGCGGAACCATGGACTGACGGGATGCAGGAACGCGCTCATCGCCGTGCCGAAGAGGGTGACGAGCAACGCGGCCATGACATCGCCGAACGCGACGCCGAAGGCCGCCGAGGAACCGGTGCGTACTCCACGGCGCATGCCCACGTCGACGAGCAGCAGCGAGACGGGTCCGGCGACGGCCATCATCGGCAGTCCGGTGGCCACGCCCGTTCCGACGTCGCGCATCACGACCCCCGGCGAGGGACCGAAGAGCGTGGAGAGAGCGGCGAGGAGGGTCACGCAACGAGGATGCCCCGATCTCTGCCACGCGTTCGAGGTTCTTCCTCCTCAGATAGCATCATCAACCGTGGAATCACCGGTGATAGATGGCACAGACCGGGCAATCCTCGACGAGCTGCGCCGTGAGGGTCGATTGAGCTGGCGTGAGTTGGGTCTGCGGGTCGGACTCGGTCCGACGGCAACCGCGGATCGGGTCCATCGGATGGAGCGAGAGGGCATCATCCGCGGCTACCACGCGGACGTGGACCTGTCGGCCCTCGGGATCGGGCTGCGGGCCATCACGGAGCTGCAACTCGCCTCGGGCGCGGATCACGAGGAATTCGAGGCCGAGCTGGCGCGGACCCCGGAGGTCCGATCCGCCTCGCACGTCACCGGGTCGGAGGACTACCTGATCCACGTCGCCTGTCCGGATGTCACCACCCTCGACCGTGTGCTCACGGGATGGCGCTTCGGCAACGACGTACGGGAGAGCTCGACCCGGATCATCCTCCACGACGTCGACCTCGGCTGATGAGCACCCCGTCGATCAACGCAACCACCTGAACTCGGGTCACCTCGCGCCGCATGTCGGCGTCATACGACCCGAGCTCGGTGGGGTGCCTGACTATGTGTCAGTGGCCGCGTCGAGGTCCTCCTGTGCCGCCATCCACTCGGCCAGGAGCGACTCTGCCAGCGCCGCCGCCGCCTCATGACGGTCCGCCAGGTCCCGGACCAGGGCGTGGTCGTCGTAGATGTCGGGATCCGCGAGCTGCGCGGCCAGCTCGCCCGCCTCACGCTCCGCGTCGTGCGCCTTGCGCTCGAGCGACCGGACCCTGGTCCGCAGGGCCTTGGTCGCCTGCTCACGCTTGCGACGCTCACCCGCGCTCGCCCGACGCTGCTCGGCCTTGTTCGTCCGGCGACCGGCGCCACCACCATCGGGCGCAACCCCAGATGCCGCGGCTCCCCCAGCCGAGCCCGCAGCGCCCGCAGAGCCCGCAGAACCCGCAGAACCGACAGACGCGGAAGCTCCCCGAGGCGCGAGCACCTCCTCGTCGACCGCGGGGTGGTACACGACGGTGCCGTCGCGGACCTCGAGGAGAGCATCCGCTACGGAGCGGATCAGGTAGCGGTCGTGGGTCACCAGCAGCACCGCCCCCGGATAGGCGACGAGAGCGTCCTCCAGCACGTCGCAGCTCGGGAGATCGAGGTGGTTGGTCGGTTCGTCGAGCACCAGCAGGTTCACCGGGTTCACCATGATGCGAGCGAGCGCCAGCCGGGTGCGCTCGCCGCCGGACAGGTCCGCGACGTGGCGGTCCACGGCGTCGCCCGAGAACCCGAACGCGCCGAGGACGCTGCGCAGGTTGCGTCCGTGCTCGTCGCCGACGGCGGACCGCAGCTCCTCGAGCACGGTGCGTTCGAAGTCCAGGGCGTCGACCTGGTGCTGGGCGAACTCGGCGACATCCACGTTCGCTCCGAGCCCGACGTGGCCGCTCATCGGTTCGAGCCGCCCCAGGAGCGCCCGGAGCAGGGTCGTCTTGCCCGCCCCGTTCGGTCCGATCAGCGCCAGCTTCTGCCCGCGCTCCAGGACGAGGTCGACGTGGCTGAGCACGGCGACGCCGTCGAACCCGATCGTGGCGTCCTCGGCGGAGGCCACCACACGCGACGACCGTTGGGGTTTGGGGAAGGAGAAGCGGGCCTGGACCTGGTCACGGGTCGGGGCCTCGATGCGGTCGAGCTTCTCGAGCATCTTGAGGCGCGACTGGACCTGGCGGGCCTTGGTCGCCTTGTAGCGGAACCTGTCGACGAAGCGCTCGACCTGGGCGATCTGGCGCTGCTGCGCATCGGCGGCGGCTATCGCCGCCTGGAAGCGCTCCTCGCGTTGGACGACGAACTCGGCGAACCCGCCGACGTACTCGGTCGCACGACCCTGCGCGACCTCGATCACCCGCTCGGCCACCGCGTCGAGGAAGTCGCGGTCGTGGGAGACGAACAGGATCGCCCCCGGCCAGTCCTGGAGGTACTGCTCGAGCCAGGCGACCGACTCGACGTCGAGGTGGTTGGTCGGCTCGTCGAGCACCAGCAGGTCGGGGGCGCTGAGCATCAGCCGAGCGAGTGCGACTCGCATCCTCCACCCGCCGGACAGCTCCTGGACCGGCCGATCGGCGTCGACCGCGCCGAAGCCGAGACCGCCGAGCACCCGCCGGGCCTCGGCCTCCACCCCGTAGCCGCCCAGCGTCTCGAAGCGGTGCTGCACCTCGCCGTACGCTGCGAGGGCGTGCTCGTGGGCGTCTGCGTCGGGGTCCGATCCTCCGACCGCCGTCGCCGCCACGTCCACGGCCAGGCGGGCGAGCTGGCCCTCGAGGTCGGTGATGTGGGCCGCTCCCCGGAGCACCTCCTCGATCACCGTGCCCTCGACCTGTTCCGTCAGCTCCTGGGGCAGGTAACCGATGCGGCTGCCCTTGGAGATGTGGACCTCACCGCCGTCTGAGCGTTGGAGGCCGACGACGATCTCGAGGATCGTCGTCTTGCCCACGCCGTTGCCTCCCACCAGGGCGACGCGACGACCCGGCACGAGCCGGAACGACACGTCGCTGAAGAGGGTGCGGCCACCGTGGGCCTTGGAGAGTCCAGAAACCGATATCAAGCGGTCGAGTCTGCCGCGACCGACTTGGCCCAGCGGTAATCGGCCTTGCCCGCCGGCGAGCGGACGACCTCGTCGACGAGCAGGATCCGTCGCGGGACCTTGTAGCCGGCCAGCTGTTCGCGCAGGAACGGTTCGATGTCGGCGAGCGTCGGCGACTCGCCCTCGACCGGTTGGATGACCGCCACGACCTGCTCACCCCACCGTTCGTGGGGGACTCCGACGACGACGGTGTCGTACACGGCCGGGTGGCCCTTGAGCACACCCTCGACCTCTTCGGGGTAGACCTTCTCGCCACCGGTGTTGATGCTGACCGACCCCCGGCCCAGGAGGATCACGGAGCCGTCGGCCTCGACGGTCGCCATGTCGCCGGACACGACGTAGCGCCGACCGTCCACGGTGAAGAACGCCTCGGCGGTCTTCTCGGGGGCGTTGTGGTACCGCAGCGGGATCCAGCCGGTGTGCGCGATGCGCCCGACCACCCCGGATCCCGGCTCGACCTCGTGTCCGTCGAGGTCGAGGACCTTGGTGCCGTCGGCGACGTTGTCGTAGCGGATGACGTTGCCGGGATCCTCGCCCGGTTGCAGTCGCTGGCTGCCCTGGATCCCGGTCTCGGAGCTTCCGAACCCGTCGGTGAACATGGCGTTCGGGAGGATCGCCTGGATGCGTGCCCGGGCGGTGGGGCTGATGGGGGCGCCGCCGTTGGAGAACGAGTACAGCGACGAGACCTCGTAGGGTCCGTTATCGTCCCAGTCGTCGAGCAGAGGTCGGGCCATGGCGTCGCCGACGACGGTGAGGAAGCTCACCTTCTCGTCCTCGACGGTCCTCCACACGACTGTCGGGTCGAAACGGCCCTGGTGGAGGATGACCTTCGCTCCGCACAAGAGCCACATGATCGACACCCACTGGGCGGCGGCGTGCATCATCGGGGCCAGCGCGTAGAAGTTGAAGTCGAAGTCGATGATCCGCTCGACGGTCTCCTGCGGTGACGACACAGGACCGCTCATGCGCAGCGGGTCGCCGCCGCCGATGCAGCCGAAGAACGCGTCGCCCATGCGCCACACGACGCCCTTCGGCATGCCCGTGGTCCCACCGGTGTAGATGACGTAGACGTCGTCGTCGCCGCGCCCTTCGACCACGGGGCGGTCGCATGGCGCCGCGGCCAGGGCCTCCTCGTAGTCCCGGCCGTCGGGCACCGCGTCGAGATCGACCGTGTCGGCGTCCGCGTCCGGAACGACCAGCGTGTGACGCAGCGACGGCACGTCGGACGCGATCTCCGCGACGCGCGGGACGAAGCGCTGATCGCAGACGACGGCCACGAGTCCGGCGTCGGCGAACAGGTAGCGGAGCTCGTCGGCGACGTACCGGTAGTTGACGTTGACGGGCACCGCCCTGATCTTGAACGTCGCGAGCAGGGTCTCGAGGTACTCGGTCCCGTTGGTCAGGTAGCAGCCGACGAAGTCGCCGGGGCCGATGCCGTTCGCTCTGAGGTGGTTGGCCAACCGGTTCGCTCGGTCCTCGAGCTGCGCGTAGGTCAGGCGGCGTTCCCCGGCGACCACCGCCTCGCGGTCGCCGACCCGATCGGCGATCGCCTCCCATTGGTCGGCCAGGTTGTAGGTGGATGCGGCCGGCGGGCCGTCGTTGGTGTTCGTCTCTACCCCCGTCATGGTCCGGACCGTACCCGAGGCGGCGCACCCGGTACGGCGAGCACGGCGCCCTGGGGCGTGCTCCGCTCGGCGTTCGTCCGTTGGACGATCCCGACGTCGTCGGCGACCGAGGTCGTGTTGGCGCACCCACCGTCGGCGTGGGACTGGTAGTTCACCGACACCCGATGTGGTCGGACCGTCTCTCCGTCGACCGTCACCGCCTCGGGGTCGGACCAGCGGACCGACGTCGAGGGGTGGTCGCAGCGGGCGAAGACCTCGGACCACATGACGGTCCCGGTGATGCGGTCTCCGGCCAGGTACAGGTCCCGGACGTCGACCGGATCAGCCCCGATCTCGGTGACGCTGCCCCGCCAAACGAGCCCTCCACCCGCGTCCACCCGGTGGATGCGCAACCGGTACGCCACTCCGCCGCGCCAGCCGAGGTCGCAGGTGTTCGGGTTGCCGAGAGTCGACGGCAGCTCGGACCTCGATCCGTCGAGCTCTCGTCCGGCGGCGTCGTAGCCACCCCAGTTGACCGCCGTGCAGCCGGGGTAGCCCGGATGCCACTGGAGCCCGAGGTGCGCTCCCCCTCGACGACGGCCGGCAGCGTCGGCGACGTCGGCCTGCAACGCCCAGAAGTGGAGTCGGTCGACCTGCGGAGCCTCCAGCACCTCGAGGGTCACAGACACCTCCCTGAACCCGCTCGGCCCCGGATCCAGGTCCCAGCGGAGGTGCAGCGACGAGGCGCCGTTCGCCGACGGCGGGTCCCCGACGGTCCGACCGCCGGCCCCTCCACCTGCTCGGCCGCCGAGCAGGTCCCAGAACCGTTGCAGCGACGGCCTCGGCATCAACCGCACCCGAGCGCTGCGACGGGCGGATCCTCGACCGTCCGCCCGCGTCTAGCGTTCGCTCGTATGGGCATGCCGACCGACATCGGGATCATCGACACCATGATCGGCCTTCCGAGCCACGACCGGAAGGAGATCTACAAGTTCCTCGCTCCGGAGCTCCGGGACGAGGAGAGCGGCACGTTCACGATGCCGGCGCAGTACATGTTCAAGGACGTCCCCGACGAGATCGACGCCGACGCGGATCCGGTCGCCGTGACGTTGATGAACATGGACCGCTTCGGTGTCGCCAAGGCGATGATCAACGTCGGCAACCCGACCCGCGACGACCCGGCCCGGGCGGCCCGTTCGTTCCCCGACCGCTTCCTGCCGTGCCTCGACGTCGACCCCCGGAACGGAGTCGACGAGGTCCGTCGCATCCGGCGCTACCACGACGAGTTCGGCCTCGTCGCGGTGACGACCTTCCCGTCCGGTTGCCGGACAGCGATCAACGCCGCGCCCTACTACCCGATCTACTCGACGTGCGTGGAGCTCGGCCTGCCGATCTTCGTCAACGCCGGGGTCCCGGGCCCTCGGGTCCCGATGGAGCCGCAGAAGGTCGAGCACCTCGACGAGGTGTGCTGGTTCTTCCCCGAGCTGACGATCGTCATGCGCCACGGCGCCGAGCCGTGGGAGGACCTGGCGGTGAAGCTGATGCTCAAGTGGCCCGGGCTCCACTACTCGACATCCGCGTTCGCCCCCAAGTACTACCCGAAGGCGATCATCGACTACGCGAACACACGTGGCGCCGACAAGGTCCTCTACGCCGGCTACTTCCCCGCGGGGCTCACCTACGAGCGCATCATGGCCGAACTGCCGAACGTTCCCCTGAAGGACGACGTCTGGCCCAAGTTCCTGCGGGGCAACGCCATCCGGGTCCTGGGCCTGGACGACGCCTGACGCCACACCGGAGTCACGTCGGCCCAGTCACGTCGGCCCAGTCACGTCGGCAGAGAACAGGTCGGCAGAGAACACGCCGACAGAGGCATGTCAACGGGGACCGGTCCCCGGTGACGTCGGCCCGTCCCGTCC
>CAZNQK010000024.1:18933-34550 GCA_964575165.1 uncultured Aquihabitans sp.
CGACAGAGGCATGTCAACGGGGACCGGTCCCCGGTGACGTCGGCCCGTCCCGTCCGTACCCTCCGGTCGAGTGACCTCCATCGGCGCCGACCCCGACGCACTCGATCACCTCGCCCGGGCACTGTCGGGCGCATCCTCGGAGCTGGACGGCGTGGTCAGACGCGTCGACGGCGCGCTCGCTCGCTCAGGATGGTCGGGGCAGGACGGCGTCCGGTTCCGTCGATCCTGGACCGGCGTGCAGCGCCGTCGACTCCAGGACGCCGCGCTCCGTTGCCGGACGCTCTCCCGACAGGTCGCCCGCAGCGCGGACGAGCAGCGTCGAGCCTCGACGAGCACCGGCGCCCCGACCGCCCGCGGTCGCCTCGCTCCCCTGCACGACTCCACCGTCCACCGGGGTGAGCTCACCGCGTCGATCGGACCTATCACCGCTTCACTGGCGGGCACGCTCGCGATCGAGGAGGTGGGCGACCGTCGTCGCGTCACCTATTCGGACGAGGCACGGGTCGGTGCCGGAGTGACGGCGGGCAGGGGGACGACCGCCCGCCTCGGGGACGTCGACGCCTCGAGCGGCGCTGTCGCCGCTGCGGATGCGTCGTTGGAGAACACCGTGCGCAGGACGTGGGTCGTGGACGCCGACGAGGTGGACGGGCTGCTGTTTGCCCTCGCGGTGGAACAGGGGCTGACCCACCTGCCGGGTGTGCTCGAAAGAGCCCAGTCCCAGGGTGCACGGGTGCTCGGCGTCCTGGGCGACGCCGTGGGCATCGAAGCGCCCGAGTCCGTCCGACGGCTGGGTGACGGCACCGCTGTCGCGATGGGCGCGCTCCCAGTGCCGATCCGAACCGAGGACCTGGTCGGCGTCGAGCTCTCCGGCACGGCGTGGGCGGCGCTCGGCGTCGGTGCCACCGGGCTCGGGTCCGGGGGTCCCAGACCAGCCGGAGGAGCCGCGTCGGGCTCCACTGTCAGGGTCGGCACAGCGGTCGACGGAGGTCGCAGCTCCCTGGTCCTCGAGGCGGAGGGCGACACGGCGGCTCGGATCGGCGCGGGCTTCGGAGGTCGACGAGCCGTCCTCGGACCCGGATCGTCGAGCGTGCGGGTCGAGGTGCCCGTCGACTCCGGCGGGGAACCGATGCTGATCACGATCACCACCGGCGACGACGAGCGCGCCGTGACCCGCATCGCTGTCGACCCGGAGGTCGGCACGGCTGCACTCGACTCGACCCGACGGGCCATCGAGCGCTCCACGAGAGGCGATCCTGCTGGAGGGCTGGCGGAGCTGACCCGCATCGAGCTGCCTGATCGCGGCGTGCACATCGAGCAGGCCATCGAAGGACGTCGCTCCGCCGACGGGGAGCTCTCGGTCACGACTCCCGCGGCCGCGATCTCGTTCGAGGGAACGTCCGAGCGTCGCTCGATGAGGCCCTGAGCCGTCCCGTCAAGCCGAGCAGCGCCCCGTCAACCCAGCAGCGTGGGCGTCGCGTCCTCGAGCTTCGAGATCACCTGGTCCGGGCTCTGGACCCCTGTGATCCAGCTGACGAGCGCCGCGAGCCAGACGTCGGACAGGAGATCGATCGCCAGGACACCGGCCGGGTCACCCTCGGGAACCGTGGCCTCGAGAGCGTCGGCGATGATGCTGCGCATCACCTCCCGGATGGCAGCGACGACGGGAGCGACGTCGGTGTTGCCCGCCACGAGCGCTCGGATCATCGCCACTGTCACGTTCGGCTGACGCTGCAACGCCCGGTTCGCCCGGCGCAGCACGTCGACCACTCGCTCGACCGGGTCGTCGCCCCGTGGAGGGTGGACCGCGAGCCTGTCGGCGAGGTGCTGCACCTCGTCGAGCATCACCGACACCAGCAGGTGCTCCTTCGACGGGAAGTAGCGGTACAGGGTGCCGAGCGCTACGTCGGCCCGGTTGGCGACCTCGCGCATCTGCACGCCGTCCCACCCGCCCTCGAGCGCGAGCTCCTCGGCTGCGGTCAGCATCCGGGTCCGCCGGGCCTGCTGCGATTCGGTCAGGGTCGCGTCAGCTGCGCCCACGCGCTCACCTCCGGGGTCATCGGCGCGGTCCGTGCGGACGCCGTCGTCCGTCGGGGACCCATCCTCCCAGATTTCTGGAACGCGTTCTCGTTTCGGCCAGCCACCTGGCAGGCGGCTCACCAGGCGGTGATCGCTCCGGCCAGCTCCACCAGGTCGTCCGGCAACGACAGGTCGACGGGCACGGGGACCAGGCGGGCACTCGGATCCTCGGACCTCAGCAGCCGGTCGATCAGCGCCACGTGGTCCGTGACGTCGCGCATCGAGCCCTGGTCGCCCCAGACCTGGAGACCGAACGGCACCCCGAGCACCCCTGCCAGGTCGAGGATCGCCGCCGTAGCGTCGGAGTCGGCGCCGGCCTGGTCGGTGACGGCCAGGCACGGCCGCCCGTCGAGGGCTGCGACCAGCCCCGCGGCCGCGGCGAAACCAGCCTCGGCCGTCGCCGGCACGCAGATCGCTCCGGGGACCGAGCTCGGAGCGCCACGAGCGACCCAGAACCCGACCGGACCCGGGTCCGCGACCACGACACCGTCGTCCGGACGCGCCCCCGCCAGATGCAACGCCGCACGAGCCCCTGTCACCGGCACGGTCTCGGTCTCCCAGAGCCGCTCGAGGACCGGAGCGAGAGCGGCTCTCACCGACGGCCTGCCGACCGGCACCGGTCCGAGCGGCGGCCACCCGTGGCACAGGGCACCCAGCTGACGCTCCGGGACCTGCTGGACGACGAGTCGGTCGAGCCGACCGGGCGGCACCTCGGCGGGATCGACACCCGTGACGACGACGAGGTCGGCGTCGTCGAGGCCCCCGAGCGCCAGGTCCGACTCCTGGAGCCCACCGACACCGGCGTGGAACGGGCTGTCCCAACGCTCGAGTCCGATCGCCCCGAACGTCGCCATGACCGGCGCCCCGGTCGCCCGGGTCAGGTTGCGGAGCCCATCGTGGGAGGACGTGCGCACGACCCCAGGACCGGCGAGCACCAGCATCCGTAGCCCCGACAGCGACGGATCCAGCACCATCACGGGGCGGCGGTCGGCAGACGCGCTCGGCAACGGATCGTGGTCGAGAGGCTCGTGGAGGTCGAGGTCGAGGTGGATGGCGCTCGTACCCGGGACCCCCATGCCCGGCGGGTCGACCAGCGCGTCGAGCATCTCCTCGACCGAGCCGACCGTCTGGAGCACAGCAGTGCCGCCAGGAGCAGAGCTGAGGTGCAGGATCGGTCCCGCCAGGGTCGCTGCGCCGAGACGACCGGAGCCGTCGGAGTGGCCGAGCCTGCCGTCGGCGTCGGCGAGGAGCACCGCCACGTCGGGATCGCCGACGGGGACGTGATCGAGCCCTCTCAGCTCCAGCCCGTAGGTCCGGCGGACGCCGAGCTGACGGAGCCTGGCGACGAGGACGTCCTCGACGGTGCGGACCGCCCGCGCCCCGGCTGGTCGCTCGACCGGCCCGTCGGGATCGGCGGCGGGTTCCGGGGTCTGGGGCACGGACACGGGCCCATGCTGTCATGGCGCCGTCGCCGGACGGAGTTGGCCGCCGCGACCGGCCGCCGCGACCGGCCGCCGCGGCGACCCGGGGGGCAGTATGTCGGGGATGGGCGACCGGACGATGAGCGACCGGGAGGTTCTCGACCGGACGACGGGCGACCGGACGATGAGCGACCGGGAGGTGCTCGAGTTCCTGCTCGCCTCTCCGCCCAGACCGGCGGTGCTGTCGACGGTGCGCCCGGACGGCGCCCCCCATGCGGCCCCCGTCTGGTACGACCTCGACGGAACCGACCTCCACACGGGGACCATCGTGTTCAACACCGGGTCAGCCACGGTGAAGGCCGGCAACATCGCCCAGGACCACCGCGTCGCGCTCACCGTCCAGGACGATCATCCTCCCTTCTCGTACGTGAGCCTCACCGGCGTCGCCCGGCTCTCCGACGACCACGACGAGGTCCGCCACTGGGCGACGCGCATCGGGGCGCGCTACATGGGCCTCGACCGGGCCGCCGAGTTCGGCGCCCGCAACGGGGTTCCCGGAGAGCTCCTGGTGAGGGTGCGGGTGATGCACGTCGCAGCCACCCGCGACGTCGCCGGATGAGGCCCGCGATCTGACAGGTCCATCGCCCGCGGTGGACGGCACCGATCGGGATGGCACCCTGTGGTGATGGATCGTCTCCAGTCCACGCCCACGACCCGCTCAAGTGCGGACGCAGCCGAGGTCGATGATCTCTCCGTGACCCATGAGCCGTGCACGTCGTCCGCGTCCTGTCGATCCCGCGCCCCGCGCCGCCCGAGCTCGGTCCTCGCCATCGGGATCGCCGCCCTCTCCCTCGTCGGGCTCACGTCGTGCGCCGTCGACGGAGGGTCCGGTGCGACGGCCCCCTCGCTCACTTCACCGTCGCGGAGCGCCGTCGGAGACGAGGTTCCCCCGGCGGACGCCGACGCTGTCTCGGTCCTGGCCCGCACCTCGTCGCAGCCGATCGCCTCGGGCCGCCTGGCCATCACCGTCGGGGGACACGAGGTGACCGTCCAGTTCGACGGAGGCAACATCCGTGCCGGGCTCGGCGGGTCGGGCGCAGAGATGCTCGTCGTGGACGGCAGCCCGTACCTGCGCAACGGCGAGCGGTGGATCACGATCCCCGGGATCGAGAACCTGCCGGTCGACACAGCCACCTTCGACGCTTCCGGCATGATCGACCGGATCCGTGGCGTGCTCGACAGCTCCTCTGTGACCGCTCCGGGTGAGCCGATGACCGTCGAGGGGGTCGAGGTCACGAGGTACCGGACGCAGCTCGACGGCAAGGAGGCGGTCGACCTGTTCAGCGAGGCGGGCACCGCCGCCAAGCTGATCGACGGCGACGAGCGGGGTCGCCGCATCCTCGAGTACGGCATGGATCACACCACCGTCGACCTGGTCGGCGACGTCGACGCCGACGGGATGCTGAGGCGTCTGGAGATCACGTCGAGGGTCGACGGCTCCGCCTATCCCGACTGCGCGCTGCTGACGACCACCGGCGAGATGACCGTCGTGCTGAGCGACATCGACCGACCTCAGGACATCGCTGCCCCACCGGCCGAGTCGGTCGACAGCCTGATGGACCTCGATCCGTCCCAGCTGCTGGATGGGCTCGCGGATCAACTCGGGGGTGGCTCGGCCGACAGCCCCGGCGCCAGCCCGGTCGACGGAACAAATCCGCTCGGGTCGCTCCCTGACGCGTTCGGCGACCTCGCCGGGCGGATGGGCTCCGGCGACCTGTACACCGGCTGCCCCGAGTAGATCCTCCCGCCCCCGCCCCCGCCCTCCCGCACCTGCTTTGTTCCTGTTTCGTGGCTGATTTCGGCCACGAAACGGGAACAAAGCAGGCTTCGAGAGGCTCAGTCGGCGTCGGCCAGCAGGTCGAGCGATCTCTCGACCGCGCCGACCAGGTCGCGCTCCAGGTCGGCGAAGGTGTCGACCGCCGACAGAACCTGACGCCAGCCGTCCTGGGGATCGGACCATCCGAGTCGTCGACACACGCCCGTCTTCCAGTCCTCACCCTTCGGAACCTCGGGCCACGCGTCGATCCCCAGGGCCACGGGACGGACGCACTGCCACACGTCGACGTACGGGTGCCCGACCACCGTCACGTACGGGCTGTCGACCTGAGCAGCGATCCTCGACTCCTTGGACCCCGGGACCAGGTGGTCGACGAGCACCGCCAGGCGACGCTGCGGTCCGGGACGGAACTCCGCCACCCGCCCGACGAGGTCGTCGATCCCTCCGAGCGGTTCGACGACGATGCCGAGCTCCCTGAGCTCGTCACCCCACACCCTTTCCAGGAGCCGGGCATCGTGGACGCCCTCGACCCAGATCCGCGAGGCCTTGGCCACCTGCGCCCGGGAGTCCTCGGCCACCAGCGCACCCGACGAGCTCCGACGCATGGCGGCACCCGTCCCCGCGCCAGCGCCAGCGCCCGAAGGTCGCACGAGGGTGATCGTCTCGCCCTCGAGAGCGAAGGCGCCCGGACGGTTGCGGAAGCGGTGCTCCCGACCGGACGGATCACGGAGCTCGACGATCTCGGCGGTGAAGCGGTGCAGGCGACCCCGGAGTCCGGTCGGCCGGTGCATCAGCCGAAGCCCGATCTCGGCTCCGACGACGGGGTACGAGTCGGCGAAGCGCGCGGGCGCATCGGTCGGATCGAGGATGTCGCCGGGCATCTCGACGACGCTATGCGAGTCGGTCCCCGGAACGGGGCACCCTCGCTGCCCGTCGACGCCTTCAGAGGACGCCGCGGGGACGGAACTGGACGCTGATTCGGGCCCCGGTGGGACGAGAGGTCTTGAGCACCGCGTGGTCCCACGTGCGTTGACAGCTCCCGCCCATCACCAGGAGGTCGCCGTGGCCGACGACGAAGCCGATCTGGCGCCCGCCGCCACGGGGCCGCAGGCTGAGGCGCCTCGGGGTCCCGAGCGAGACGATCGCCACCAGGGTGTCCTCGGTCGCGCCTCGTCCGATGGTGTCTCCGTGCCACGCGACGCCGTCACGGCCGTCGCGGTACCAGCACAGGCCGACCGTGCGGAACGGCTCTCCGAGCTCGGCCGCGTAGTGGCGACTCAGCTCGTCCAGCATGGAATCGAGCGCCGGGTCCGGGAGCGCGGCGTCCTCGTCATAGCGGCAGGCCAGTCGAGGGACGTCGACGACGCGGTCGTACATCCGGCGGCGCTCGGACCTCCAGGGAACCGCCGTCTCCAGCCGCGAGAACAGGTCGTCGGACCCACGGATCCAACCCGGACGGAGATCCACCCAGGCACCGGAACCCAGGTCCGTGCGATCGACGGACCGGTCGAGGGCACCCAACTCGACGCCGCCGTGATCGGCGTCGGCCTGATCGACACCGCCCTGACCAGCACAGCCGGAGGGGCCGACGAGGTCGAGAAGCGAGGATTGGAACGCGCCCATCAGCGCGTCACGCTAGCAGTCGCTCACGAACAGACGTTCGCTCGAACCGGCGGGAGTCGTCCCGTCGAACAAGCGGTCCTCAGTAGCGGAGGCCCGGTGCCCTCGTGAAGAAGACGTCGGTGGCCAGCTGCTGGCCGAGCTTCGTCGCGTCCCAACGCTTGGAGCCGTTGTTGATCGTCGGGCCGTCAGCCCAGCCCTTCATGAGGATGATGTTCTCGGCGACGGCCCGGATGATCTGGCCGGTCACGTGGTCGGCCTCGTCGGAAGCGAGCCAGGCGACGAGCGGCGACGAGACGGCCGGGTCCATGCGGTTCCACTCGTCGGCCGGGATCTCGTCGGCCTCGATGACCGCGGGAGCGTTGGGCATGGTGCCCGTGATGCGGGTGGCGGCGGCCGGTCCCACGGCGTTGACGGTGACGCCCATCTTGTAGAGCTCGAGGCTCAGGGTCTGGGTGAGGCTGGCGATCGCGGCCTTGGCCGGCGCGTAGTTCGACTGGCCGAAGTTGCCGGTGAGCCCGGCGCCCGAGACGGTGTTGATGATCCGGCCGTTCACCTTCTGGCCGGTCTCTTTGTTGAGCGCCCGCCAATGGGTGGCGGCGTGCTTGCAGGGCAGCCAGGTGCCTCGGAGGTGGACCTTGATGACGGCGTCGAAGTCGTCCACGGACATGTTGAAGATCGAACCGTCGCGGACGATCCCGGCGTTGTTGACGATGATGTCGAGGCGGCCGAACTCGGAAACGGCCTGGGCGATCATCGCTGCGGACTGCTCGTCGTCGGACACGTCCGCGTAGTTCGGAGCGGCCTTGCCGCCGCGGTCCTCGATGATCCCGACGGTGAGGTCTGCGTCGCGGCCGGCGCCCTCACCGGTCACCGAACCGCCGAGGTCGTTGACGATGACGGTGGCACCGTGCTTGGCGAGCTCCATGGCGTGGCCCCGGCCGATGCCGTGACCCGCGCCGGTGACGATCGCGACCTTGCCGTCGAGCATGCCCATGTGGGAGGTACCTCTCGGTGAGCGGCCCTGCCTGGGCCGGGATGATCCGTGGCCCCGTCTTCTGACGGGTCGTCAGATCCTAGGCGCGGCCCCGTTCTGTTGTGCAGAACGACAAGGATCCTTCGCGTTCTGCAAAACAGAACGAGATCGGGTGAGATCGCGAGGAGATCAGGTGAGCTCGACGCCCTCGGCCTCGGACTCGCCGGTCTGGGTCTCGTCGCCGCCGGTCGCCAGCTTCCAGACCACGGCGCCGATCGCTCCGCCGAGGAGCGGCGCGACGATGAACAGCCACAGCTGGGTCAGCGCCGTTCCCCGCTCGAAGAGCGCCGGGCCGAGCGAACGGGCCGGGTTCACGCTGGTGTTGGTGATCGGGATGCTGATGAGGTGGATCAGCGTCAGCATCAGCCCGATGCCGAGCGCGGCCTGCGCCTTTGAAGCGGCCTTGGTGGTCACGCCGAGGATCACGACGACGAACATCGCCGTGAGCACGAGCTCGGCGATGAACGCGCCCGGCAGGTCGAAGAAGACCCGCCCGTTCTCCTGGCCGTACGCGTTCGATGCGAAGGACCCCTGACCGATGGTGAACCCGCCCGGACGTGAGGTCTGGATCGCCCACAGGACCGCGACGGCCGCGATGGCGCCAACGCACTGCGTGACCACGTAGGCCGGGAGGTCCTTCCACGAGAACCGGCCGGCGGTCGCCAACCCGACGCTGACCGCCGGGTTGAAATGACCACCGGAGACGTGACCCAGTGCGTATGCGCCGCACACCACGGTCAGGCCGAAGGCGAGTGCCACGCCCATGTAGCCGATGCCGTAGTTCACGACGCCCGCTACAGGGAGCTTCGCTCCCCCGATGCCGAGGACGTCCTTCGTGGTGCCGAGGGCGGCGGCAGCGAAGATGGCCGAGCCGCAGCCTCCGAGGACCAGTAGGAACGTGCCGAGGAACTCGGCCCCGAGCTTCTTGCCGATGTTGTCGTCCACGTGGACCTCCCGTGCTCTCCCAGCGCCGCGCAGGGTAGCGGGGGCCGGACGGCGCATCGTGGACCTCCGGACACCCCTGGCGGCGGAGTCCGGCGCACCCGGACCCGACGAGCGGGAGGCGTGAACCTCGTGAGCACCAGGGATGGCAACGGGCGTGGAGATCTCATCCCCGCGACAGAGCCGTGAGGGATCAGAGCGGGCGCGCGAGCAGCTGGACCTCGACCGTGCCGTCGTAGGTCCACTGCCGTCCGACCTCGGCGAAGCCGAGCCGGGCGTGGAACGTCTGGGAGTCCGGGTTCGGCGGTTCGAGGTTGACCTCGCACGTCACCTCGGCGGCGCCGGCGGCACGGGCGTCGTCGAACGTGGCCTCGTACAGCATCCGCCCGATTCCGACGCCCTGGGATCCGGGGTCGACGGCGATCCGGTCGACGTAGCGGAAGCCACCCGGCGAACGACCATCGGCCAGACGGTCCTCGAAGTACCGGTAGTTGGGCGAGTCGTAGTCGGCGCCGGGTCCCATCACGATCACGAAGCCGTCGATCGTCGGCCCGGCCACGAGCGGCACATCCTCGGTCGATGTGAGGACCACAGCGAAGCTCGCCTGGTCGAGTATGTGTACCAGTCGCTCCCGCGTGATCGACCCGACGTGGGGAACCCAACGCTCGTTGAGCTCGAGCACGGCGTCGACCAGAGCATCGTCGGTGCTCCGCAGCGGGATCGGCAGGCCTCCGGACATCGAGCTCATCCCCGAACCGCCTGAACCGCGGACACCAGCGCCAGCACTGCGAACACCGCGGCAGCGACCCGTCGGACCGTCGCCAGCGGCAACCACCTGAGCAGCTGCTGGCCGGCCGTCACCCCGATCGCAGCGACGCTCCACAGCGCGACCAGGGCGCCGACGCCGACGGCGAGCGCCTGGCCCGTGCGGGCCGCGAGCCCGGCGGTCGTGAGCTGGGTCAGGTCACCGAGCTCGGCGATGAGGATGAGGCCGAAGCTTCGGGCGGCGACAGCGCCGAACCCGTGTGCCTCCCCCACCTCCTCATCCTCGTCCGGGACGTCGTCCGCCGAGCGCCACAGCAGGACCGCCCCGACGACGAACAGGACCGTCACCGCTGCGTCGACCGGCCGCGACGGAAGACGCGACAAGAGCTTGCCGAACACGGCGGCGATCACGACGTGGATCGTGAACGCCGCGGCGACGCCGCTCCAGACCGCCAACGGCGCTCGGAACCTGGTCGTCAGGACCAGCGTGGCGAACATCGTCTTGTCCGGCAGCTCCGCGAGGAACACCGCCACGAATGCGGTCGCGAGCGCCGCCGGTGCCGACGTCACCCCTTGAACTCGTCGCGGAGCACGTGCTTGAGCACCTTGCCCGCCGGGTTGCGGGGAAGGCTGGGCACGGCTTCGAGCCGCTCGGGCATCTTGCGCTGGTTCAGCCCTGCGGCCCGAAGGTGCTCGACCATCTCGTCGAACGTGATCGGGTCGTCGGGATCCACGCTGACGACCACAGCACACACACGCTCGCCGGCGTCGGGGTCTGGCAGCCCGATCACCGCCACGTCGGCCACCTCGGGGTGCAGGTACAGCAGGTCCTCGACCTCCTTGGCCGACACGTTCTCGCCCTTGCGGACGATGACGTCCTTGAGTCGTCCCGTGACTACGAGGTTGCCCCGATCGTCCAGGTGGCCCAGATCGCCGGTGCGGAACCAGCCGTCGCTGTCGAACGCGTCGAACTCCAGGAGCGGGTCGGAGTAGCCGCGCATGAGTTGCGGCCCACGGGCCCGGATCTCTCCGTCCTCACCGACAGCGGCGTCGACGCCGACATCTGCGGCGGACCCCGGGAGGCCCCCCGGCATCTCGTCGTCGACCCCTTCGTGCAGTCGCACGATCCGCAGCTCGACTCCCGGGACCGCCCGACCCTCGCTGACGGCGAGATCGGCGTCGGGGTCCGAGACGTCGGCCATCGTGAGGATCGGCGCCTCGGTCAGCCCGTAACCGGCGAGGACGGGCGCATCGAACACCTCGCGCATCTCGCCCACGATCGTCGGCGGCTTCGGCGCACCTCCGCCGGGGAAGGCACGCACGTTGGGGAACACGGGGTGGAGGTGACGACGCTGGTAGGCCAGGTAGGCCTGATGGAACACCGTGCCCGATCCGGCCAGTGTGACTCCCTCACGGGACAGGACCTCGGGGGTCTCGTCGGGGTCGAAGGTCTCGGACAGGATGAGAGCGCAACCGGACAGGAGGCTCGAGAACAACCAGACGATGCCGCCGATGTGGGTGAACGGGAACACGAGAGCTGCCCGGTCCGCCTCGATCAGAGCGAGCCGGCCCGCCATGCCCCGCGCTGCTGCGGCGATGGTCGCATCGGTGTGCTGGGCGCCCTTCGGATCGGCGGTCGTGCCGGACGTGTAGAAGAGCCACCGGACCGGTTGGTCATCCGGATCGGACCGCTCGGGCAACGGGGGCAGCGTCGTCGGATCACCCTGGGGCAGCGCCCGGTCCGACACGAGGACCCGCATCCCGGTTCCCTGGTGCTCGGCGATGCCGGTCGCCATGGACTCGTGGTCGAAGCCGCGCCACTGCGACGGGACGACCAGCAGACGGGCTCCACACTGCTCGGTGATGAAGCCGACCTCGCGGTCGCGGTAGATCGGCAGGATCGGGTTCTGGACGACCTGGAGCCGGCTCAGCGCCGCGGTGAGGACGAGCGACTCGATCCATGTCGGGAGCTGCCACGACACGACGTCGTCCGCTCCGACCCCGGCGGACGCGAGACCTGCGGCTGCCAGCTCCGCCTCGGACCAGAACTCGGCGAACGTGAGGGTCCGCATGTCCTCGTCGACCGCCAGGAGCGCGTCGGGGGTCGCGTCGACGCGACGTTCCAGCAGATCCCAGAGCGTCTCTCCGTGCATCGACCCTCCTCCCTGCTGGTTGCGAATGGTCGTGAACCGTCGTCAGCTTAGGGAACTCGTCAGTCGCCCGGCGGCGGAATCGCCGTGCCGAACGGAACGACCGTGATCGGACGACCGGCAACCGGTTGACCCAACGGCAACACGACCTGACGAGTGGTCTCCTGACCTGCACAGGGAGGTCCGTCGCTCGGCGCCACCACGACCGGGAGGACGGTGACCGACGACGGGGTGATCGTCACCGCGACCTGGGCTAGCGCCTCCTCGTCGGACGCCGCGCAGGACGTGGAGATCTCGAGACCCGAGTCGTCCGCGGTCACGGCGACCGTCGCCCTGGCGACCGCCGCGACCGACGGCACGGTCTCGAAGGTCTCCGGCACGGCGAAGGCGAAGGTGGTGACACCTCCCGACACGAGGACGTCGGTGACACCTTCGGGGGCAGGGCCACCTCCGGGAACGGTGACGGGTGCAGCGGTGGTGCTCGATCCGGTCGTGGACTGATCCGCCGGGTCGTCTCCCACTCCGGCCGGTCCCGTCGTGGTCGTGAACGCGGGAATGGTCTCGGTCGGCGTAGACGGCGACCCCTTCAGAAGAAGCGCGCCCAGGCCGATCGCTCCGATCAGCACGAACACGATGGCGATCGGCCAGATCGAGTAGGTGCGCTCCTCACCGTCGTCGTCCCGGGGAGATCGCTGTCGGGTCCTGCTCGAGCGCGGCACGTCACCGCCCTCCCGGGTCTGACCGCATCCGCCTCAGATGCCGGCGCACGGGCCGGTGCCGACGACGTTCAGCGTGTCGCCCTGGACCTGCAGCTCGAAGTTCAACTCGCCGTCCGGGACGAGCAGACCCTCCGTGACGAGGGTCTGAACGTCGGGCGGGTACGCGCCGTTCATCGCGTTGTACGAGTACGCAGCGAGGCGGACGGTCGCCTGATCGCTGAGGCACCTCTGTCGAGCAGCGGCGTCGATCGGCGTGGTCGCAGACGGCTGTGCTGGGTCGGTCGGCGCTCCGGGGGGCGTCGTGGCCCCAGCCACGGTGGTCTCGGTGCCCGAACCCGCGCCCAGGTCGACGCCGGGCGAGACCTTGCCGGTTCCGTCGAGGACCTGGACGACCAGGAACACCATGATCCCAACGGTCACGAGGATCCCGAGGAGCCCGAACACGGCGAAGATCCCCCGTCCGCTGAACCGCGGACTCCCGTACCGCTGGCCACGAACTCCCCGCAGCGGTTCCGATGTCGACGTAGTTCCTGCCGACGGCGACCAGCTCCCGTAGGCCGGTGGCGCGGGTTGCGCCGGAACTGCGGCCTGTCCCCACTCCGGAGCCGGCTCCCCCCATGCCGGTGCCGCCGGCTCCGCTGGCGGGTTCGGGACCGGCGGCGCGGACCCCGGCATGAACGGAGGCGGCGTGGCCGGTGCGGGTGGCGTCGACGCCGGCGGGTCCCATGGCGAGCGACCGGGCGGCTGTGTCGGTGCGTCGCTCATGGCTCCAGCGTAGAACCCGCCCGAACTCGGGTCACTTGACACCGAAATGCGGCGCGAGACGACCCGAGTTCAGCACACCCCCGTACTCGGGTCGCTTGACACCGAAATGCGGCGCGAGACGACCCGAGTCCAGACAGGCCCACGAAGTCGGGTCAGAGCACCGCGACCGGGGCGACCGGCGCGGATGTCGCTCCGACCAGCGGCTCGGGAGCAGCGACGAGCAGCACGTCGCCCGACCCGCGCTCGGCACACGCCTCGGCCAGCTCTTCGAGGTCCCAGTTCTGACCCTGGAGCAACCCCATGTCGCGGAGTTGCAGCAGGTGCACCGCCAGGCAGTCGGACCAGTCGGCCATGGTCGGCGGGAACGCCTCGTACGCGTAGGTGTCGACGAACGCTCCGGCCAGGTCCCGGTCGCGGATCCACTCGATCGTGTGCACCGACAGGCCCGGCTGGCTGAAGTCGGTCCCGACCGTGTACCGGTGCCGGTCGCCGTCGTGGTAGTGGCGCATCTGGCCTGTGCGCACGAGGATCACGTCGCCCGCCTCCGGGGTCACCTTCGCCAGCTCCGCAGCGGCATCGAGGTCCTCGGCGGTGATGGCGTAGCCGGGCGAGATCTCGTCGAGGCTGTCGACGCCCTTTGCCCGGGCCACGTCGAGCAGCAGACCCCGGGTGACGATGTCGGGCAGCTTCTCGGCACCGAGCTTCGAAGCCCCGTACTGGGCCGTGACCGCGGAGGTCGGCACCCCGTTGTACAGGAACCCGTCGTAGGAGACGTGGCTGAGCGCGTCGACATGGGTGCCGGCGCAGGTCGACATCGTGACCAGGTCGTCGGTGCCCTCCCAGATCCCCGGCGCGAACTTGTCGCGCTCGTTGAGCGAGGTGACCGTGAGGATCGGGTTGTACCGGCGGGCGGGCTGGCCGACCTGGATGCCGTCGGCCTTGAGCTCCGCGGCGAGCGATATGCGCTGGCCGGAGCGCACCGAAGCCACCCCGCGACGGGCGGTCTCGTCAGTGAGGAGGTTTCCGCAACCGAGCTCGTCCTCGTCTCCCCAGCGACCCCAGTTGGAGACCTTCGCGGCGAGCTCGGTGATGGCGTCGGGAAGCGGCACGGTCGTCGTCCTCAGCCTGTGACGTTCAGGACGCCGCGGGCGAGCTTGCCCTCGTGGAGCTCGTCGAGTGCGAGCTGGAAGTCCTCGAGCGGATAGGTCTGCGACACGAGCTCGTCGAGCTTCAGGCGCCCGGCCTGGTAGAGGCGGACCATGAGCGGGATGTCGTACTGCGGTCGGGCAGAACCGTATCGGCAGCCCATGATCGTCTTGTCGTTGTACATGGTGCTGACGACGAAGCTGGCCTCGGAGCCCATCTTCGGCACGCCGAGCATGACGAGCGTCCCGCCCCAGTCGAGCAGATCGGTCGAGGTCCGGATGAGGGCCGTTGCGCCCACGCACTCGAAGACGTAGTCGACGCCGTTCGGGCAGATCTCCTTGACCGCCTCGACGAGGTCGAAGTCCGGGCCGTCGGGGCAGATGAAGTGCGTGGCACCGAAGAGCTTGGCGTAGGACTCCTTCGCCGGGTTCGTGTCGACGGCGATCACCGGCAAGGCGTCGGACAGAGCCGCGCCCTGGATCGCGTTGAGGCCGATCCCGCCGACGCCGATGACCACGACGGACTGGCCGTGGGCGACCTTGGCCCGATTGAACACGGCGCCGACACCTGTGAGGACGCCGCAGCCGATGAGCGACGCCGAGGTCAGTGGCACGTCGTCGGGGATCCTCACCGCTTGGGTGGCCTTGACGACGGTCTCCTCGCAGAACACGCCGAGGTTGGCGAACTGGAAGACCTTCTGTGCGTCGTCGCCATCGCCCTTCGTGAACGGACGGGAGAGCTTGCCCTGGCCGACCCGGCAGAAGGTCGGCTTGCCGCTGTCGCAGCTGGCGCACTGACCGCAGTTGCCGAGCGTGGACAGCACGACGTGGTCGCCGACGGCGACGTTGGTGACGTCGGGCGCCACGGCGAGCACCTCGCCCGCGCCCTCGTGGCCCAGCACCACCGGCGGCGGGAACATGATCGTGCCGTTGAGCACCGACACGTCGCTGTGGCAGAGACCTGCGGCCTCGATGCGGACCCGGACCTCGCCGGCTCGCAGGTCGCGGACCCTGATGTCGGACTCGACGGACGCAGCCTTGCCGTCCCACACGATCGCTCTCATGGCCCGGGACCCTACATCCACCCGCTTTGTTCCCGTTTCGTGGCCGATTTCGGCCACGAAACGGGAACAAAGCCGGT
>CAZNQK010000025.1:0-31458 GCA_964575165.1 uncultured Aquihabitans sp.
GCCGCCGCGCCGGCCGCCCATGCCAGATGGGCTCGGGGCGACAGGCGCCGCACAGCCCAACCTCCTGCGGCTCCACCCAGCATGATGAGCGCCCACAGCAGCACGACCCACGGTGAGAAGCCCTTGTCGTCGGCGCTACCCGAATCGGCGGAGTCGACGAGGAGCTGGTTCAGGATGCCGACCGGCAGGACCACCACCAACGCGGTGACCGTGCCCCTCCAGAACGCCTGGACGGGTTCGAGCTCGGGCAGCTGGTTGAGATCAGGTTGCATCGCTGGCCTCGTCGCCGTTCTGTCGGTCAATGTCTGCTGGGTATGCCGCCATCCTGTCGGACCAGGCGTCGGGTGTCGGACCACGCCGTCGTCTCGTAGGCGACCAGCGCCCACGTCACGACGGTCACCGTGACGACGGCGGCCCACGCCGCCAGCCTCGTTGCCAAGGGGATGGAGGCGAGGAGCACGACCGCGATGACCAGCCGCTCGCGGTTCACCGTCCGGGAGAACCGCCAGCGGAACAGGACCTGGCCGAGGAGGTAGATGGCGACACCGCCGCAGAGCGCCGCTGTGATCGGAACCGAGAGCGGCTCGGTCACCTGCGACATGGACGTCTTCAACGCCAGGGCGGTCAGGACGATCCCGGCGACGAGGGGCAGGTGGCCGAACGTGTAGGCGTCGCGGGCGAGAGCGTTGCACCGCTGGCCCTGTTCCATCGACTCGAGCCGACGCCGGGTGACCAGAGCGACCACGTCGAAGTGCAGCCACCAGAGCGCGGCGGCCAGCGCCAGACCGAGCACGGCGACGGCGATCACCTCGGCGTCGATCGTCGCCGGAGCCGCACCGACTCCTATCGCCACGACGGACTCCCCCAGGGCGATGATGATGACGGCCTCGTGACGTTCCGCGAAGTGGCCGGGCACCAGGCGCCAGCCCGACGAACCGAACAGGAACGGACCGCCGAAGTCCAACACGATCGCCACCGCCCACAGCGCGGCCTGGGTTGCTCCGGAGGTGAACGCCGCCGCCGTCAGCAGGACGATCGCCATCGAGGTGCTGACCGCGAGGCCGACCACCGACCGTCTGAGATCGGGGTCGTCGGGACTGGCGAGCACGAACAGGAGGATCTGGATGCCTCGGACGGCTGCGTACGCCACCGTGAACGTGAGGGCCAGGTCGCCGAAGGCGCCGGGAACGCACATCGAAACCACCAGCATCGCCGCCATCGCAGCGAACATGGTGATGCGCACCGCGTCGGCCTCGGGGTCGACGACAGAGGTCAGCCAGGCGTAAGCGGTCCAGGCGAACCACAGCACAGCGAGGGCCAGAAGGCCCCGGCCGATGCCCGCCGGAGTCGGGTCTGCCGCCATGAGCGTGCTGCACTGGGTGAGGGCCAGGACGAAGACGAGGTCGAAGAAGAGCTCCAGCGGGAACACCGCTGAGCTCGAGCGCCGGATCGCCTGCGGCCGGGGTGTGGCCATGTCGAACGCACTCAGGTGCCGAGGAGTCGGTCGAGGTGGGTCTCGGGGAGCTCCGCACGGTTGCGCTCGTGGTCGACCAGGGCCCGGTACTCGTCGATCGAGCGCTGCGCGGCGGACCGGTCCCAGCCCAGCTCGGGGGCGATCAGCTCGGCGACGGACTCGGCTGCCTCGGCCGAGTCGTCACGACCCAGGAGGCGGGACCGGGTGCGGCGTGACAGGACGTCGTCGACGGTGCAGGCCATCTCGTGGCGAACGGAGAAGATGGCCTCGGCGCGAAGGTACGGCAGGCCCGGCACGAGCGGTTCTCCGAGGGACGGGTCGGACTGGATCGACGCCATCAGGACCCTGGCTTCACCGCCGTAGCGGCCAGCCAGGTGGTCGATGTGGCCGGGGTCCACCGCGGGATAGACCTCGGCGGCGCGATGCACGGTGTCGTGGCCGGCGGCGCCGCGCAGGGCGAGGTCCTTGGTGGGGCTCGACCCGTAGCCGGCGTAGCCGGGTTGCCGGGCGAGGACCTCGTCCACGACCTCGTCGACGGTGTCGGCGGCCATCTCGCGGTAGGTCGTCAACTTGCCTCCGGTGATCGTCACCACTCCCGAGTCCGACACGGCGACCCGGTGGTGTCGTGACAGATCCGCGGTGCGGCCGCTGTCGACGGATTTCACGAGCGGTCGCAGCCCCGCCCACGAACCGACGATGTCAGAGGTGGTGAGCTCCTCGGTGGAGGAGGCGTTGATCGCCGCCAACAGGTACGCGATGTCCTCCGCGCTGCACTGGGGGTCGTCGAGGGGCCCGTCGTAGTCGGTGTCCGTCGTCCCGATGTAGGTGAGGTCCCCGTTCGGGATCACGAAGATCGATCGGCGGTCGTGCGGTACCGGCACCACGGCAGCGATCCGGTTGCGGACCTTGCACCACGGCACCGTGATGTGGATTCCCTTGGCCGGTCGGATGGAGTCGGGGTCCACGCCCTCGTCGAGGGTCCTGACCACGTCGGACCACACGCCGGCGGCGTTCACGACCGCTCGCGTGCGAACCGTCAGGTGCTCGTCGAGGGAGCCGTCGGGGAACCGCGCCGCGACCTCGACCCCGTCCACGACTCCCGCTCCGTCCTTGTGGAGGCCCGTGGCACGGACGTGGTTGGCGCACACCGCGCCGAACTCGAGCGCCGCGGTGCGGAGGACGGTGAGGACGAGTCGTGCGTCGTCGGCGGCGGCGTCGTAGTAGAGGTACGCCGAGACCAGCCGGTCCGAGGGCAGGGTGGGCATGTACTCGAGCGCCTCGTCATGGGTGAGTCGCTCGTGGCGCTTGCCGACACGCATCCCGCCGGTCAGGTCGTAGCCCCACATGGCGGTGCCCAGGAGGCGTGAGACCTTGGCGGGGATCACGCCGCCGGAGCCGAACATGGGGATCAGGAACGGCAGCAGCTTCACCAGGTGCGGAGCGTTGTTCAGCAGGCGTTGGCGCTCTGCCAGGGCCTGGTAGACGAGGCCGATCTCGCCCTGTTGCAGGTAGCGGAGGCCGCCGTGGATCAGCTTGGACGACTTCGAGGACGTTCCCGAGGCGAAGTCGCCGGCCTCGACGAGCGCCACGCGCATGCCCCGCGCTGCGGCGTCGAGCGCCACACCGGCGCCGGTGATCCCTCCACCGATGACCGTCAGGTCGAACTCCTGTTCACGGAGCGCGGCGATGGAGGTCGCCCGGACGAACGGCCGGGGGGTGGGGGCTGCGGGGAGCACAGCCACAGGTTACGGCGTGGTGCCGACCACCCCGACGGTCCTTCGGATCCGGCTCGTCGGGGGTTCTCTTTGGACACTCGGAGCGCCCAGTGGGCAGAATCGCCCCACATGGACCGCGGTTGGCTGAACGAGTCCGCCTGCAGGGGGCTCGATCCGGCGATCTTCTATCCGATCACTGACGACGACGCCGGCGCGGCGAAGGCCATCTGCGCCGCCTGCCCCGTCCAGGACGCCTGTCTCGAGCACGCGATCGGTCACCGGGAGCACAACGGGGTGTGGGGTGGGGCGACCGAACGTGAGCGTCAGCGCATCATCCGCCGCCGTCGGCGCATGAGGGCCCTCGCCGCCTCGAGCGGCGCGGTCGGCAGCTGAGGGGCTCGCCTGTGGGAGCGTTCGCGGGATCCGGCGCGTGGCCGGGTGTCCTGGCCCGGCTGGTCACCGGGGAGGACCTGTCCTCCGAGGTCGCCACCGGGGCCCTCGCCCAGATCCTCGACGGTGACGCGACCGACGCCCAGATCGCGGGGTTCCTCGTGGGACTGCGGGCCAAGGGCGAGTCGCCCGAGGAGGTCGCCGGCCTGGTCGACGCGATGCTCGCGGCTGCCTCCCCGCTGGAGCTCGACGACCCGGACGGCACGGTCGACATCGTGGGGACCGGCGGATCGGTGGCGCTCGGAGGGCGTGCGTTCAACGTCTCCACGATGGCCTCGATCGTCGCCGCCGCCGCCGGGGCGACGGTGTGCAAGCACGGGAACCGCAAGGCGAGCTCGACCTCCGGGTCGACCGACCTCCTCGAGGCGCTCGGCGTCGAGGTGGAGCTCGATGGACCTGGTGTCCTCGCCTGTGTCCGTGACGCCGGCGTCGGTTTCGCGTTCGCCCGGAAGTTCCACCCGGCCATGCGTCACGTCGCATCGGTGCGCGTCGAGCTCGGAGTGCCCACGGTGTTCAACCTCCTCGGTCCGCTGTCGCACCCCGGCCGGGTCGGTCGTCAGGTGCTCGGCGTCGCCGACGCCGACCGGGTCGAACTGGTTGCGGGCGCGCTGGCCCGCCGGGGAATGCGTCGGGCGTGGGTCGTCCACGGCGTCGATGGCCTCGACGAGATCACCACCACTGCCGCGACAGAGGTGATCGACGTGCGCGACGGCGAGGAGGTCGCGAGGTTCACCCTGACCCCCGAAGGGGTCGGTCTACCCCGCGTCGCCCTCGATGCCCTCGGTGTGGGTGACCCAGAGCAGAACGCGGTTGCGGCGACCGAGGTGCTCGAGGGCCGTGCCGGCCCCGTGCGTGACATGGTCCTGCTCAACTCGGCGGCCGCGCTGGTCGTGGCCGACGTGGCAGCCGACCTGCCCGACGGGATCGAGCGCTCCGCGAAGGTGATCGACTCGGGGGAGGCGGCCAGGACGCTGGGGAAGCTGGTCGCCGTCAGCCGCGCTGTCGTCTCCGGCCAGGAGTGACGCCGGCCCGGGGCCGCACCTCGGGGAGACGGGGGAGCGCCGAGGCCCATGGTCCGCTCGCCTCGTTCAGACGGACCCGACCGGCGTTCTGGTCCAACCACGACGCGACGCAGGAGAGCTCATCGGCCACGTCCCGACCCACTGGCACTCCGGGCGTGGGGGGATGATCGGGTCGCATCTCGACCGGTCGGGCCACCGCCGTGAGCTGCCCTTCCCGCTCGGGCGGCCACATCTGCCACAGCACGCCGTGACGCAGCTCGGCGAGCTCGCCGGAGTCGACCTCGACGACGAGTCGGTCACACGCCAGGAGCTGATCGAGCCGGCGTTGGCGCGCCAGGGCTCCGACCAGGGCAGCGAGGCGATCGCGGGCGGCGGCGGCGTCCTCGAAGCGCTCCGCCCGGGCCATCGCCTCCATCCGCTCGGTCAGGGGCCCGACGAGCAGCTCGGGCTGCGTTGTCAACCCGTCGACGACCCGCTGGACCTGTGCGGCGTAGGACGACGCGTCGACACCGCCCGCACACGGGCAGATCGAGACTCCCAGCTGCGCCGACGCGCACGGCGCGGACCGGGTCGGGGCGACCTCGCCGTCACGGGATCGCACGGGTCGGGAGCAGCGACGCAGCGGCACGACGGTCTCGATCGCGTCGGCGACGGCGCGTGCCTGGGAAGCGGAGCGCAAGGGGCCCACGTACAGCCCACCGTCGTCGCGGACCGACCGGACCACCGACAACCGCGGGTACGCCTCGCCGATCGTGAGCTTGAGGTACGGGTAGCGCCGCCAATGGGTGCCGTGTGCGTTGTAGCGGGGCTCGAGAGCCCGGATGAGCCTCGCCTCGAGCACCGACGCCTCGAGCGTGGACGGGCAGACCTTGTGGTCGATCCGGTCGGTCTCGCGCAGCAGGGAGCCGATCTTGCGGCGCTCGTCGGTCGAGAAGTAGCTGCGGACCCGGCTGCGCAGGTTCGTGGCCTTGCCGACGTACAGGACACGCCCGGAGCGGTCGCGGAAGAGGTAGACGCCCGGACGGCGCGGGAGTCGTTCGGTGAGTCGGAGCTTGGGCGCCTGCGGGTGGCCCGCCATCGACGGCAGTCCGATGAGGTCGTCGAGCCCGGTCACGCCGAGAGAGCCGGCACGTTCCAGCAGTAGGTGCAGCAGGTCGGCGGTGGCCAGTGCGTCGTCCAGCGCCCGGTGGCTGGGACGGTGTGCCAGCCGGAGGCGCTCGGCGAGGGTGCCGAGGCGGCAGTCGGGGACCTCGTCGCGCACGAGCCGGCGGGCCAACGCGACGGTGTCGACGGTCGGCGCCGTCAGGGGCGCTCGCCCGTCGCGTTCGAGCGCGGCCTGGAGGAACCCGACGTCGAAGCGCACGTTGTGGCCGACGATCACGCCGTCTCCCATGAACTCGAGCAGGCTCGGAAGGATGGTCTCGATCCTGGGGGCCTTCGACACCATGGCTCCGGTGATGCCTGTGAGCACGGTGATGGTCGGTGGGATCGCCCTGCCCGGGTTGACGAGCGTCTGGAAGGTTCCGAGCACCTCCCCGCCGCGCACCTTGACGCCACCCACCTCGGTGATGGCGTCGCCCGTGGGACTGCCACCCGTGGTCTCGAGGTCGACGACGACGAAGGTGGTGTCCGCCAACGGGGCGCCGAGGTCGTCCAGACTGGTCTGGCGGTAGGTGTGCGATCCGGAGCCGTCGACCGTGAGGCGGGCCATGCCCGGGAGTATGGTCGAACAGGTGTTCGGTCGTCAACGACTGTAGGATCCGGGGTGATGAGCGTCCCCGCCACCAGATACCGCTGCACGTCCTGCGGCAACCTCACCCGGTTCGACGTGACGAGCACCCGTCGGACCCGTGCCTTCCACCACTTCACGGTCGCCGGGGAGCTCGAGGTCGAGGACGTGATGGTGCTCGCAGAGGATCTCGAGTCGGTCGAGTGCCGCTGGTGCGGCCCGTCCGGCGTCGTCGTCGAGGTGGACGCCGCGGTCGTCGCCGGACTCGACGCCGCAGGTTCGCCCGGTGCAGACGCTGCGCTGGACCCCGTGTCCGAACGTGAGGGCTGAGCTGTCGCCGTTGGATCGACCCTGTTGGTGCGGGCGAGCGAGCTCGCTCTAGAGGTGGCCCGGGCCCAGCCCGCGACGCCGGATGGCGTTCCGGTCCCGAGGGCGATCCGGCCGCTGCTGCGCTTCCGGGGTCGCCGGCTGAGCACAGCGGCACTCACCACCATCCGTCAGGTCCTCGATGGCGACGAGCAGTTCCGCGGGGTCGTGGCGGCCGAGGCCACGGAGCAGGAGGTCGGTCGTGCTGGCTGGCTCTTCCTGCATCGGCCAGAGGGGTGGAGCGCTGAGCTCGCTGCGATCGTCGCCGCCGAGGAGGATCTGGTCGAACAGGACCGTGAGCGGGCGCTCGAGCGTTCGGCGGAGCGGAGGGTCGAACAGCTGGACGAGCTGGTCTCACAACTGCGCGACCAGCTCTCCGACGCCACGACGGCCGCCGAGCGGGCGGTGGACGAGCTCGAAGCCGAGCGGGGAGCGCGCCGTCAGGCCGAACGCGACTCCGCGGACCTGAGACGTCGCCTCGATCGCGCCGAGCAGGCCCGTCGTGACGGCGTCGCCGACCTGGTCGAGGCCCGGCGCCTGGCCGACGAGCGGCTCGGTGCCCTCCGTGGGCTGGAGCGACGTGTCGCGGATCTCGAGAGCACCAGGGACTGCTTCGTCGAGCCGGTCACGGACGCGTTGGAGAGGGCCGACGACACTCTGAGCCGGCTCCGCGCGGACCTCGACGACGCCCGGGCGTTGCTGCGCCGGGGGCCTGACGGCGATGCCGGACCGGACGCTCCCGTCGGCCCGGACCCGGGTCGGGATCCCGATGCCGGGCGACCCGGACGTGCCGCGTCGGCCGGGCCCCGGTCACGACGGACGCCGATCCGCCTGGAGCGCGGAGCGGTCGACGACACGTTCGAGGCGACCGACCAGCTCCTGCGGACCCCCGACGTCCAGGTCGTCGTCGACGGCTACAACGTGAGCATGGAGGGCTGGCCGCATCTCGATGCCCGCACCCAGCGGGACCGCCTCGTGGGGCTGCTCTCCGGTGTCGCCGCCCGCGCCGGGGCCCGGATCCAAGTCGTGTTCGACGGCGACGACGACGGTCGACGGCCCGCGGTCGGCGCGGCGCTGGCCGTCAGGGTCCACTACACGCCCGTCGGCGTCGAGGCCGACGACGTGGTGATCGAGATGGTGGGCCGACTCCCGTCGGAGCTCCCCGTGGTCGTCGTCAGCAGCGATCGTCGGGTGCGTGACGGGGCGAGGGCCTCCGGAGCGAACGTCGTCAGCTCGGCAGCCCTGCTGGAGTGGGATCGGCGCTGACGGACTCCCCCCGCGGCTCACCCGTGACGGTGGCGGGACCCGTGCCTGCGACGGTCTCGCTGGCGGCGGTCTCACTGGCGACGGTCGGCGGCGCGTGAGCCTCTGTGGTGACGGTCGTGACGGTGCCGGCGAGTGCTGCGCCCGCCAGCGCCGCGAGGAGCTGATCGATCACGCCGACCCATGGCGTCGGGGCGAGCTCGCCGGCGACGGCGGAGACGGACTCGGCGACGAGCCCTGCGGTCGATGCGTCGACGCTCGAGGGGAGCTCACGAGTCGACTTCCACCACGTGACGAGTCCGGCGAGGGTCGGCTGCGTCACCGGGCTCCGGGCGAGACCCCGTCGGATGTCGACGCCGTGCTGCATGCCGATCCACACGACACCGTCCTCGTCGTGGCCGAGCAGGTCGGCGACTCTCGAGGCCTTGCCGCGGAGTCGGACGCCTGGTGCGAACCTCACCGGGTCGGCTCCAGGCGGTGTCGCTGTCGCGGTGACCCACGCCGCGGCGCGATCCGCCCCCGAGCGACCGCTGACGGCGTAGCCGGCGAAGAGGAGGCCGGCGAGCACATCCGCCGTGTCCTGATCGCGGACGACGATGGTGGATCCCTCCATGCGCAGCGCTCCGCCGGGTCGGCCCGCCTCCGGAGGCCGTGTCGGCCCCGGAGGCACGACAGGCTCCGTCCGCTCCGATGCCGTCGGCGTGGTCGGAGGTGGGGTGGCTGCCTCTCGCGAGGTGGGCGCGACCGCCGTGGCCGAGGGTGCCGACGTGTCGGACCGTTCGGCGTTCGCGTCGGTCGGCGGACCTTCTGGCGCCGTCGGTCGCGGCACCGGTTGGACGAGTCGGTGCCAGTTCTCCACCACCATGGTCGCCAGGACGCCGAGCGTCAGGGCGCCCAGTAGTCCGATGATCGCGATCCACGGGTTCACACGAACCGATCGGCAGGGATGCCCGCGTCCTGAGCCCCTCTGCTGGAGGCGGTGCCGGGAATCCATGTGGGTCCTCCGTACGGCTGTCTCGGATCGGCGGAACGAGCGTGGCTGTCACAGGTGGTCAATATGGTGCGCGGGGCGATCGGGAGGGCCCTGGTCGCGGTCATGCCGGGAGGCCCGGTCGTCCTGGGTGGCCTGGGTCATGCCGGGTGGAACAGCGGAGGTGGTCGGATGTCGGTGAGTAACGGGTACGGGAGCGTGGGGGGAAGCCGGGTCATCCGGACGTCAGGACGGTCGACCGCTCGGGTCCTTCGGATCGATTGCGCGGACTGCGAGCACCGGGACACCCCGGTGTGCGGCGACTGCCTCGTCACGTTCCTGTGCGAGCACGAGGAGGACGGCGCTGTCGTCGTGCCCTTGGACGAGATCCGTGCGGTGCGGCTGCTCCAGGATCGGGGCCTCGCTCCCCACAACCGCCACAGCCGATCGGGTCCTTGGTCAGCGGCCATCGGGACAGCCGTGTTCTAGACACCTGAGTCTCGGTGGTCCGACGGATCGTCGTGGTCTCGAGCACCTTCGCCGGCCGTCACCTGAGACGGGAGGACATCGCGAACGATCGCCCGCAGTTCGGTATGACCACCAACGTCAAGCACCTCGTGCGGTATGTCGACGGCAGGCCGAAGTCCCGGCGCGATCGCGCGAGAGATCGCAGGAGCCGTTCGAGTCGGTGGACAGGGTTCCGGCGAGGCAGCATTGGGGCATGGGCGGCCTACGTGAGCTCGTGGTGGCTCGTGGTCGCGTCTGCGGCCTCGATGCCGTCGGGATCGCATCGGCCTCGCCGTTCGAGCGGACTCTCGGGGACCTCCTGTCGCGCAAGGAAGCCGGCCACTCGGCCGACATGCAGTTCACCTACCGGAACCCGCAGCGTTCGACTGATCCGTCGATGACCCTCTCAGGGGCGCGGTCGCTGGTGGTCGGCGCGGTCCGCTACGCGAGCGAGTCCGCCGGCGCCGATTCCGCGGTCGACGCCCGTGGGATCGATCCCGATGTCGCTCACGGACCAGGTGATGGGTCCGACGCCGACCGTCCTCGACCGTCCGGCCGGGTGGCTCGCTACGCCATCGGTCCCCACGACGAGGTTCTCCGGTCCGCACTGGGGGCGCTGGCCGAGGACCTGCGCCTCGCCGGGTACCGGGCCGTCGTGCTGGCCGACGACAACGCCCTTGTCGACCGTGCTGCCGCGCACCGGGCCGGGCTGGGGTGGTTCGGTCGCAGCGCCAACTTCCTGCTCCCCGGCCGTGGCAGCTGGTTCGTCCTCGGCTCCGTCCTGACCGACGCCGAGCTCCAGCCCGCTCCCGACGTGGTGCCCGACGGATGTGGCACCTGCCGTCGTTGCATCGACGCGTGCCCGACCGGAGCGATAGTCGACGACGGTGTGGTCGACGCCCGACGGTGCCTCTCGTGGCTGCTCCAGTCGCCGGGCACGTTCCCCCACGAGCACCGCGTGGCGCTCGGTGACCGCATCTACGGGTGCGACGACTGCCAGGAGGTTTGCCCGCCGAACCGTCTCGCCGACCGTCGTGGCGAGGGGGTTGCCGTGGCGTTGGACGGATCGTCCGGATCGGGTGTCGACGCCGGGCGGGTGGACCTGTTGCAGATGCTCGACGCGGACGATGGCTCGCTCCTGGAGATGGCTGGTCGCTGGTACGTCCCCGATCGTGACCCGCAGCACCTGCGACGCAACGTCCTCCTCGTCCTCGGCAACACCGCCGACGGGACGGACCCCGAGGTCGCGTCGCGGTTGCGGCGCTACCTGTGCGGCGACGATCCCGACCTAGCGTCCCATGCCGCGTGGGCGGCGTTGCGCCTCGGTCGGCGTGACCTGCTCGAGGACGAAGGTGTCGCCGGACGGTCCTGGATCCGCGACGAGATGGAGCGGTGGGATCGGTCGATCGTCATGAGCTCGGCTGGTTGAGAGCGCGCTCGCCCGCGAAGATGGTCGCTGCATGGGCACCGCTCCGACGACCGCAGCCGAGGCCCGGGCAGAAGCAGAGGCCCGTCGCTCCGCCCTCCGGGCCGAACGGGAGTCAGCGTTCGCCGAGGTGTACGGCGACCTCATCCCCGGTCGCTGGGTGATGGCCGGATCGTGGTCGATCACCGCCGTGTTCCTCGCTGTTGCGGCGGGCGGCGTGGTCGCCCCCGACGCCCTCGACGGCGCCTTCCTCGTCGTGTCGCTCGTGTTCTTCCTGATCGGATGCCTGCTGTTCGCGGTGGACCTCGTGCTGGCGGCGCAACGCAGTCGGAGCTCCGAGATGGGCATCGCTGGCATCTTCTTCCTGGCCGGGAGCGCTCCGTCGGCGGTCCAGCGACAGCTGCTCGGCTCGTTGTCGGCCCAGGTGGTCGTCTCGCTCGTGGCCGCTGCGGTGGGTTTCGCCCGTCTCGACGACCAGCATCTCAACACGCTCGCGTTCGGCATCCTGGTTCCCATGGCGGGCCTCGGCGCCTGCGGGTACTGGGCGGTCCGGTGGGGGCTGTTCCCGGACCGGGTGGCGTGAGCTCCGCAGGATCCTCGACCGTCCCGCCGTCGGATCGGAAGCCGGTCCGGGTGCTGCTGGTGACCGGGAAGGGCGGGGTCGGCAAGACCACGACCGCCGCGTCGACCGCGCTCGAGCTCGCCTCGCGAGGTCACCGCGTCGTCGTCACCTCGGCGGACCCGGCCCACTCCCTCTCCGACTCGTTCGACCTCGCTCTCGGACCGGTGCCGGTCGAGGTGGCGCCGAACTGCGCTGCGCAGCAGATCGATGCCCGTGAGCGGTTCGAGGAGCACTGGGCCGAGATCCGTCACTGGTTGCTCGAGGTGTTCGACTGGGCCGGGGTGGACTCGATCGAAGCCGAGGAGCTCGCAGTGCTACCCGGCCTGGACGAGCTCTTCGCCCTCACCGAGATCGAATCCCTGTGCGCATCGGGCGAGTTCGACGTTGTGGTCGTCGACTGCGGCCCGACAGCCGAGACCATCCGTCTCCTGTCGCTGCCCGACGTGATCGGTTGGTACATGGATCGGCTCTTCCCGGCGTCGCGGCGTCTGCATCGGGTCGTGGCTCCCGTCCTGTCGCGGGTGGGTCGGCTCCCGGTGGCCGACGACACGGTCTTCGCCGCCGGTCAGCGCCTGTACGACCGCTTGGAGTCCGTGCACGGTCTGCTCTCGGACCCTGCGATCACCAGCGCACGCCTCGTCGTGAATCCGGAGCGGATGGTCGTCGCCGAGGCGAGGCGCACCTTCACCCAGCTCTCGCTCTTCGGCTATCAGGTCGACGCCGTGATAGTGAACCGACTGCTCTCCGATGAGGTGTCCGACTCGTGGTTCGAGTCCTGGCGGGCGGCGCACGCCGAGCACCTCGAGACCATCGAGGCGGACTTCGCTCCGGTCCCGGTGCTCCGGTCCCACCTCGCGGCGAGCGACGTCGTGGGCGTCGAGGCCCTCGCACGGTTCGGCTCAGATCTCTGGGCCCGCCAGGATCCGGCTGCCCGGCTCATCGATCACCGCCCGATCCGGCTGCACCGGATCGCGGAGGGGTTCGAGCTCGAGGTCGACCTGCCCTTCACCGTGCGCGACCAGGTCGATCTGTCCCGGAGCGGGGACGAGCTCCTCGTGACGCTCGGTGCTCACCGCCGGGCCCTGGCGCTCCCCGAGGCGCTCCGGAGGCGACAGGTGACGGATGCGACGGTCATGGACGGTGCTCTGCGGGTCAGGTTCCTCGACGTCGGCTGAGGGGGTCGGACCGACCCGCGTCGGATGTAGCGGGGTGTCGGTCCACCAGGGTGTGGTCGTGCCGTTCTCGCGTCAGGCGGCGACGGGCCATGATGTCGGGGTGAGCAACGACGACGGGGACTTCGGCGCCAGGGGTCCGGCTGACCGGTCCGGCGCCGCATCAGAGGGTGTTGAGCATCTGCAGCGGGCGGCGCGCGAGATGATCGCTGCGGCACGCTCCTTCCTCGATGCTGCGGAGCACGCAGTTGAGGATCGCCGGGCCGTCGAGGAGCTCTCGTCGACCGTCTCGGGTCTCGTGGCGGGTCTGGGCGAGTCCCTGGGACGACGCGATGCGCCCTGGGCTGCGGCCGCGTGGGAACGCGGCGCCGGAACGGCCACGACCCAGTCGGATCGAGGGAGAGACGAGCCTGTCGTCGACCTGACTGGCCGTGCCGGCGAGCCTGGCCGTGCCGGCGAGCCTGGCCGTGCCGACGAGCCGGCCGCCTCCATCGACGACACCGAGGACTGGGCGCGGCCCCTCGTGGATCCGAGCGCGCCGCGTCGGCCGTCACGGGTTCGACGCATCAGCGTCGAGTAGGGCCCGACACGGTCGCCCGGATGCGGTCGATGCCAGTCGGGCAGCGGGACCCGACGCTTCTCTCGACAGCGACCTCGACCGAATCCTCACCCGCAGCACCCGGTCGGCCGACAGGTCCGGTGGACCGATGAGACTCGTACGCCTCGACCACCTCCCCGTCGGCCGCTCGATCGAGCTCGACGCGCGCCTGACAGTCCTCCTCGGCGCGCCCGATGAGGCGATCACGGCGATCGCCGACCTGTTGCGGGCGGTCGTGACCGGTCAGCCCGTGGTGATCGACGGGACGGCGGAGCTCCACGGGGTCCTCGTCGGGCTACGTGACCGGACGTTCGACGTCGAGGGCGCCGACTGGGTCGATCCCGTCCTCGACCTCGCTGCCCCGACGCCGCTCCGCCTGGTGGGGGGGAGCCGACGGCCCACGGTCGAGCCGCTCCACCCGCGTCCCGACGGCCCGATCGTCGAGATCGTCTCGACGGATCACATGCCGGAGGTCCCGCGCCCCCTGGATCAGCCGATGAGCGCCGGGACGTCCGTCGGCGCGCCGGGCGCGCCGCAGGATCCCGCCGTGACGACCCGTCGGATGGCCGCCGAGGACCTCGTCCGGCTCCGAGCGGAGCTCCGGTCCCTGGACGGCGAGCGCACCGTCCTGTCCCGGGAGGCGGAGCAGGTCCGCGGGGATCTCGACTCCTTCGCCCGGGCCACGCTCGATGTGGCCCTCGGTCAGCTCGAGGCGCTGGGCGCGCGGGCGGACTCGGCGGATGTCGAGCAACAGCGATGGGACGCGGAGCGTGCGCTCCATCGCTCGGACGTCGTCTCCCGACTCGAATCCCTCCGCGCCGAGCTCGAGGGCCTCTCGATCGTGGACCCGGATCGGGTCATCGACGCACTCGATCAACTCGTCGCGCTGCGGGCTCCCACCGGTCGCGTCGATCCGCTCGCACTCGGACTCGCAGTCGAGCTCGAGGAGCTGCGCCGGTCGACGGAGGCGTTCGAAGAGCATCGCCGAGCACGCGAGGAGCGACTCGCGGAGGCTCAGCAGAGACTCACAGAAGCACGTGTCGATGCGGATGCAACGCTGGAGTCGGCGCGGTCCCCCGAGCGGGATCCTGCCGTGGTCCGTCAGCTCGAGTCGGTACGGGACCTGATCTTCGATCTGGAGGAACGCGGCGGTCGAGTCGCCGCGATCCGCTCCAGGCGCCGCATCGACGAGCTGCGTTCCGAGGAGGCGCTGCTCCTCGACCAGCTCGGCTTCGACACGTACTCCGACTTCGTCATGGGCCGATCCAACCGCGACACCGACTCGGTGCGGGCGATGCGTCATGAGCGGGCCGCTGCGAGGCTGGAACGGCTGGAGAGCGATGTGGAGCTCCTGCGTCGAGAGCTCCTGTCCGGAGCGGACGACCGCTGGAGCCGAGCGGAACGTGACCGGATCGTGGCTGAGGCTGCGTCGATCCTCGACACTCCGGTCGCCGGGTTGTCCCGGCTCACCACCGGCGAGCTGATCGAGCTGCTGCGGACCCATGCGGAGCGACCGTCCCGGCGGGCCGGTGCCGACCTCCTCGCCGCATCCGGACGACTGGCCGCAGCCCTGGTCGCGGCCGGAACCCCGCCACCGGGGGCCGCAGCCGACCCCGAGGCGATGGAGGATCTGGCCCGACGGTGGCTGGCGGAGCAACCGGAGCGTGTTGCCCGCTCCGCCGAGCTGGCGCGGGCGATCGATGACGCCGAACGGGAGCTGGAGCGACTCGACGACTCGATGCGTCACCCCGATGACGGCGGGCGGAGCGCCGATCTCGGTGCCGAGATCAGGGCGATCCGTGCCAGGGTCGCGGACTGCGAGGCGAGGGTCGCCCGACATGAGCGGGCAACGGCGGAGCTGGCCGAGCTGCGGGTCCGTGAGCTGGAGCTGCGCGACAGGGAGCGCGACCTCCTGGTGCGGATCTCGGACCGTGAACGGCTGCTGAGCGTCCTCGGTGAGGACGTGCCACCTCCGAGTGATCGCGTGACATCACCTGTCGGTCCGGTGCAGCTGCCCGACCCGGAGCCCATGTCAGCTCCGGTCGAGTCTCCGGTGGATGCAGGTCGATGGACCGAGGAGTCGCTGCGGCGTCTCGTCGATCGTGATGCATCGGTGGCGGTCCCGGTCGACGACGAGTGGCTCCTGCTCGCACGGCTCGGTGAGCTGCGGTCGGTCGGTCGGATCGGGCCGATGCCGCTGCTGCTGCTCGGCGTCGATGCCGCATCCACGGCAGCGCCCGCGCTGCTGCACCGGATCGTGTCGATGTCGCAGCTCGTGCAGATGGTCGTCGTGGGGGAGGACGAGCGTCTTGCGCGCTGGGCACGGAGCCTGGGTTCCGACGCCACCGTCATCCGCTGGTGAGCGAGCATCGGACGGTGAGCGAGGTCGACCGCCCGCGTCGGCGAGACTGCGCCGATGACCGATCCCGACCCGCGACCCGAAACTGGACCACCGGGCTTGGGTGGCGGGGGTGACCGGGGCGGACGGCCGGTCCCATCGGGACGCGTGCGACGGACGATCGGCCTAGACGTCGGCGGAACGAAGATCCTCGGCGTCACCCTGGCGCACGGGCCGGACGGTGTCGTCGTCGAGGACCGCGAGGTCGTCGCATCGGATGCTGCATCGCCCGCGGTGGTCGGCCGTTGCGTGGACGTGGCACGCGTGCTGCTCGATCGACGGGTCGTCCGCGTCGACCGGGATGGCGCTGACGGCGACGTGACCGCTGACGGCGACGTGACGGCTGTCGGCGTCGGCCTAGCAGGGTTCGTCGATCCGTCGGGAGTGGTCCGGTCGGCTCCGAACTCCCGTGGGCTCGTGGGTCGCGACGTCCGTGGCTCGATCTCGGAGGTGCTCGGGCTGCCGACGGAGGCCGACAACGACGCGAACTGCGCGGCGATCGCCGCGCTGAGGATGATCGAGCCGCGGGTGGAGGACCTCGTCGTTGTCACCTTCGGGACCGGCATCGGGGGTGGACTGGTCGTCGGTGGTCGGCTGGTCCGCGGCGCCCGCGGCTTCGCCGGTGAGCCGGGGCACATGGTCGTCGATCCGGACGGCCCGCTCTGCCCCTGCGGCCAGCACGGATGCTGGGAGCGGTACGCGTCGGGATCGGGTCTGGCCTGGCTCGCTCGGAACGCGGTCGCCGACGGGAGGGCCCCCGGGCTCGCCTCGATGGTCCCCGATCCGTCCGGACTGCGCGGTGAGCACGTCGCCGCCGGCCTCCGCGACGGTGATCCCGGTGCGGCGGCCGTGCTCGACGAATACGCGGGGTGGGTCGCTCTCGGCGTCGCGAACCTCGTGAACCTGCTCGATCCCGAGGTCGTCGTCCTGGGTGGCGGGGTCGTCGCGATCGGTGAGCCGCTCCTGGTCAGGGTGCGGGACCAGCTCGCGACCCGCTTCCCGGCAGCCGTCGACGGACGACGGGTCGGAGTGATGGCGACCCCCGGGGGGCCGGAGGCGGGAGCGATCGGAGCCGCCCTGCTAGCCGGGGGACCGGTGACGGCCCGCCACGACCTGTGACCGGGGCCCGCATGGCGTGGCGAACCGATACCGGGGTGACCGCGGCCGGACGGTAGCGTCGCGGCCCATGGAGTTCCGCCGGATCACGTCGCTGCCGCCGTACGTCTTCACGATCATCGACTCGCTGAAGGTCGCCGCTCGACGTGACGGAGCGGACATCATCGACCTCGGCTTCGGGAACCCCGACCTGCCCTCACCGTCGACAGCGGTGGAGAAGCTCTGCGAGGCAGCGCACAACGAGCGCAACCACCGCTACTCGTCGTCACGGGGTCTGCCCAAGCTCCGCGAGGCCGCGGCCAACTACTACCGGCACCGCTTCGACGTCGAGCTCGATCCCGAGACCGAGGTGATCTCCACCATCGGCGCCAAGGAGGGCTTCAGCCACCTGATGTGGGTGCTGCTCGAGAAGGGCGACGTGGCCCTGGTGCCCTCGCCCAGCTACCCGATCCACATCTTCGGACCTCTCTTCGCCGGGGCGAACGTCCGGGAGATCCCTCTGGGGACCGGTGACGAGTTCTTCGACAACATGGTCGAGCAGTGGGAGTACTCCTACCCGTTGCCCCGGGTCATCGTCCTGTCGTTCCCCCACAACCCCACGACGACCTGCGTGGACCTGGCGTTCATGCAGCGGGTGGTGGACTTCGCGCGCGAGCACGAGGTGCTGCTCGTCCACGACAACGCCTACGCAGACCTCGGCTTCGACGGGTACCGACCGCCGTCGATCCTCCAGGCCGAAGGGGCGAAGGAGGTCGCGGTCGAGCTCTACTCGTTGACGAAGTCCTTCTCGATGGCGGGTTGGCGGATGGCGTTCCTGGTGGGCAAGCCCGAGGTCGTGGCCGCTCTCGCCAAGCTCAAGTCCTACCTGGACTACGGGACGTTCCAGCCGATCCAGATCGCGGCGACGGTGACGATCAACGAGGAGATCGACTTCCCGCGTGAGGTCAACGAGATCTACCAGTCCCGACGGGACACGCTGTGCAACGGGCTGAACCGGATCGGATGGGAGATCGATCCGCCGCAGGGGACCATGTTCGCCTGGGCGCGCATCCCCGAGCCCTACCGCGAGATGGGCTCGATCGACTTCTGCTCGTACCTCGTCACCGATGCCCAGGTCGCCCTGTCGCCTGGAGTCGGCTTCGGTCCCGGAGGCGAGGGCTTCGTCCGGTTCGCTCTCATCGAGAACGAGCAGCGGACCGGTCAGGCCATCCGGAACCTGAAGCGGGCGCTGACCAAGCTCGCGTGACCTGACATCGTCCCCCACGGCGAACTCGGGCCCCCACGGCGAACTCGGGTCACCTGACTCCGAATGCGGTGTGAGACGACCCGAGTTCACAACTCCAGCTCGGGTTTCAGCGGGTGCCGCCGATGCCCTCCATGCAGAACGCGACGACCATGTCGGCGACGGTCTCGGGGTTCTCGTTCCGGCCGTCGATGTAGACCCTGGTCATGACGTTGGTGACGCCGATGATCCCCCAGCCGAGCGCCTCGGGATCCCGGTCGTGGATCCGACCCTCGGCGACGGCAGCGTTCAGGTGCTGGACGGCGTCGCCGACGAGCACGGCCTGACCGCTGAGCACGGCGTCGGCGAAGGTCTGGTCGGTGCGGGCGAACTCGAACAGCTTGCGCAGGTCGTTGTGCGTCGCCATCCACATCACGCCTGCGCGGATGCCCAGCTCGAGGCGGTGCAGAGGATCGGGTTCGTCCTGGATCGCGTGGAGCTGGGTCCGTCGCAGGTCCTTCTGTGCGTCACGGAGGATCTCGATGAACAGCTCCTCCTTGGAGGAGAAGTACCAGTAGAAGACCCCCTTGCCGACGCCGAGGCCGTCGACGAGATCGGCCACCGAGGTGGGGTGGTAGCCATCGGTGGCGAAGCGGTGGGTCGCGTACTCGATCAGCTGGGCTCGCCGTTCCCGACCTCTCGGTGTGAGCTTCCTCGTCACGGGCGGCGACGCTAGCTGTTGCCTTGACCGTGCGGTCAAGAAACTGGCGCCGCTCGGGTCCGCGGCAGGTCGCCACAGCGGCTGTCCGTGATCTCGGTGGTCCCGGTGTGGTCACCTATCCGACACATCGCCGAAACACCGACTCAGTACGGTTCGCGTCGTGGTCACCCTCGTCCTGCGTGTCTGGCTGCCCGATCGCCCCGGCGCTCTCGGCGCTGTGGCGACCCGAGTCGGCGCGGTGCGCGGTGACGTCGTGGGTATCGACATCATCGAGAGCGGGGCCGGTCGCGCTGTCGACGACCTGATCGTGCTGGTTCCCGACGAGGGCGTGGTCGACCTCCTGGTCGCCGAGGTGCGTGAGGTCGACGGCGTGGACGTCGAGGACGTGAGGGTCCTCGACGGGCCACCTGACGATCCCACGGTCCTGGCCCTGGAACTGGCGGACGAGCTGCGATCGGCCGGACGCGACGAACGGTTCGAGGTGCTCGCCCGCGGTGCCCGCCGACTGCTCCACGCGGATTGGGTGGCAGTCGTCGACGACGTCGGCGGGGTCGTCCTGCACTCCGAGGGGGCCGAAGTGCCGTCGGCGGCCTGGCTCGTCGCGTTCACGAGAGGGATGCTCACCGACGGAGACCCTGCCGAGCTGGAGGACCTCGCCGCAGCCCGGGTCGACGGCGGACCGGTGCTGGTCGCGTCACGCCACCGTGCGCCGTTCCGCGGGACGGAGCGAACGGTCATGACGGGGCTGATCCGCCTCGTCCGCGACTGAGGATCTGCGGCCTCCGTCCGGGACGGCCGGTCAGGGGTCGGTGGACGACGACCACCCGGTCGAACGGGCCACCGCCCGACGCCACATCGCATGGGCGGCGTCGGCTGCCACTCGTCCACCATCGTCGGGAGCGGGGTCGTGACGGGCGTCGGCGCGCCAGTTCGCCGCGAGCTCGTCGGCAGTTCGCCAGACGCCGGCGCCCAGACCGGCGAGGAACGCGGCGCCGAGCGCTGTGGTCTCGGCGATGGCGGAGCGCAGGACCGGGACGCCGAGCTGGTCGGCCTGGGTCTGCAAGAGCAGGTCCATCGCGGCGGCGCCACCGTCGACGCGGAGCTCCTCGAGTTGGAGGCCGGCGCTGTCTGCCATGGCGTCGACCACGTCGCGCGTCTGGAACGCCATCGCGTCGACGACGGCGCGTGCGATGTGCGCACGGGTCGTGCCCCGGGTGATGCCGACGATCGTCCCACGGGCGTACGGGTCCCAGTCGGGCGCACCGAGTCCGGTGAAGGCCGGGACCACGACCACACCACCGGTGTCGGGAACCGACTCCGCGAGGGGTCCGACCTCCACGGCGGAGTCGATGATCTCCAGCCCGTCGCGCAACCACTGGACGGCCGCACCGGTGGCGAAGATCGCCCCCTCGAGGGCGTAGTGGGTCGTCGTAGGGCTGTCGTTCGAGGTGGGGCTGTCGTTCGAGGTGGGGCTGTCGTTCGAGGTGGGGCTGTCGTTCGAGTTGGGGCTGTCGTTCGTCGTGGTGGCGAGCGTGGACGTCGGGATCTCCCATGCGACGGTGGAGAGCAGCCCATCGACGGGCTCGGGGCACTGCTCACCGACGTTCATGAGCACGAACGACCCCGTCCCGTAGGTGTTCTTGGCCATGCCCGGCGTCAGGCAGGCCTGTCCGAACAGCGCTGCCTGCTGGTCTCCGGCGATGCCGGAGACAGGGACGCCGGCTCCGACCGCCACGTCGCCGGTCGTGTGGCCGAAGATGCCGGCGGACGGCATGACCGTCGGGAGCGCCGCCCGTGGGACGCCGAACAGATCGCAGAGCTCGTCGGACCAGTCGCGGGCACGCAGGTCGAAGAGCATCGTGCGCGACGCGTTCGAGACCTCGGTCGCGTGCACCGCTCCGGAGTCGAGGGTCCCGCCGGTCAGGTTCCACCGGAGCCAGCTGTCGACGGTGCCGAGCCGCAGGTCCTCGTCGGCGGTGACGTGGCCGTCGACGAGCAGCCACTCGAACTTCGATGCGGAGAAGTACGGGTCGAGGACCAGGCCGGTGAGGTCGCGGATGCGCGGCAGGTGCCCGGCGGCCTCCAGCGCGGCGCAGCGGTCCGCTGTGCGGCGGTCCTGCCACACGATCGCCCGGTGGCGGGGTCGGCCGGTCCGGGCGTCCCAGGCGATCGCCGTCTCGCGTTGGTTCGTGATGCCGATGGCGGAGACCGTCGTGCCCGGTTCCTGTTCCTGGATCGTCGAGACTGCCTCGCCCAGGACGGCGACGGTCGTCTCCCAGATCTCGTCGGGATCGTGCTCGACCCATCCAGGGCGGGGGAAGTGCTGGGCGAACTCTCTGTACGACCTGGTGACCGGCCGGCCCTGCTCGTCGACGACGAAGGCCCTGATGCCGGTCGTCCCTGCGTCGATCGCGATGACTGCCACGACGCGGACCCTACCGTCGACCGCCGACCCCCCGAGTTCTGTGTGTATCTCACGTCGTCAGGCGACGTGAGATACACACAGAATCTTCGTGGGAGAGGTGGGAGACGCACATAGGCTGATCCGGTGCGGATCGGGATCCTGACATCCGGAGGCGACTGTCCCGGGCTCAACGCCGTCATCCGGGCCGCGGTGCGCAAGGTCGAACGCGTCCACGGCGGCCAGGTGCTCGGCTTCCACGACGCTTGGCGGGGAGTGCTGGAGGACGACTGGGAGCCGCTCGACGTCGCCCGGTGTCGCGGCATCCTCCCGAGGGGTGGGACGATCCTCGGCACGTCACGCGTCCAGCCGTACCAGTTCCCCGACGGTGTCGAGATGGTGCGTGCCACGATGGCGCGACACCGGCTCGACGGCTTCATCGTGATCGGCGGGGACGGCTCGTTGGGAGCGGCGCGGGACCTCCAGGACGACGGTGTGCCGTGCATCGGGGTCCCCAAGACGATCGACAACGACATCGCCGCGACCGAGATGACATTCGGTTTCGACACGGCTGTGCACGTCTGCACGGCTGCCATCGACCGGCTGCACACCACCGCAGAGGCACACGACCGCGTCATGGTGGTCGAGGTGATGGGTCGCGACGCCGGCCACATCGCTGTGCGCGCCGGAATCGCGGGCGGGGCGACGATGACCCTGATCCCCGAGGTGCCCTTCGACATCGGTGAGGTGTGCGACGCCATCACCCGACGCCACGCCGGTCTGTCCTACGCCTCGATCGTGGTGGTCGCCGAGGGCGCCACGCCGGTTCCGGGAACGATGCCCGAACCCACCTATGAGATCGACCGGTTCGGTCACCGCCGACTCGGTGGGATCTCCCAGCAGCTCGCGGTCGAGATCGAGGGTCGGACCGGGATCGAGACCCGGGTCACGATCCTCGGTCACGTGCAGCGCGGCGGGACGCCGACGGCCTTCGACCGGATCCTCGCCACTCGCTACGGCATCGCCGCCGCCGATGCCGCGGCCGAGGGCGCCTGGGGGCAGATGGTCGCGCTCCAGGCCGATCGGATCCTGCGGGTGCCGCTCGCGGAGGTGACCGGACGCACCAAGTTCGTGGACCTCGACCTGTACGACCAGGTCGCCCGACCGTTCTTCGCCGGGTGAGGCGGGCCGGGCTCAGGACTTGGCGGGGCAGCGGCGGTCGAGGTCCTCGACGGTGGCTTCGAGCAGCTCCGCCGTGTCGGGGCTGAGGTCGGCGGATCGGATGTCGTCCGCCGTGGGCAGGAACGCGCGGTAGTCGCAGTCGGTGACGCTTGACACGTCGCCCCGCGCCGGAGTTGCGACCTGAACGGGGTCCCCGTCGATCTCGAAGCGGATGCGTTCGACCTCGGCGAACCCCGATGCGGTCAGGACGATCTGGCCGAGCGCCTGCTGTCGGGCCGGTCCGACGACGTTCTCGAAGCCTCGGGAGAGGTCGATCGTCAGCGTGCCGTCGACGACACGCACATCGTCGATGGTGGCTCCGACGGGGATCGACGTCGTGAGCTTCGCCCGCTCCACGGTCTCGTCGGGCTTGTCGAACAGGGTCTCGAGCGCCGTGCTCACACGGTGGTCGGGCATCGACACCAGCACCGGGACCAACTGCCCGTCCATGACGTAGAAGACGGCCGCCTCGCTCCCGCCGACCGTCGGGGTCACCGTCGGGGTCGACGTCGTCGTCGTGCTGATCGGAAGCGCCCGTGGTTCGGTGTCGGCGCGGATGGAGCAGCCGGCAGCGAACAGGACGGCGCCCGCCGCGAGGAGTGACGCCGCCGCTCGGCCGGCGTGGCCCGATCGACGTGTCGGGTCGGTCCTGGGAGTGCCGAGGTGCCTCAGGGGAGCTCGCCTTCGTAGAGCGGTTCCAGTCCGCGCGAGACATCGGGACGGTCCGTCAGGGTCAGCGCCCGATGCTCTCCGGTCAGTGTCAGCGCGCTGGCGGCCTCGGGGGTGGCCGCCGACAGGTCGTGGTCGTCGTCGACCTGGCCGACCTCCAGGAGCGGCAGCTCGACGACGAACCGTGCGCCCTGGCCGCCGTCGTGGCGGTCCTCGACCCAGACCCGACCGCCCTGGAGCCGTGCGTGCTCGGCGACGAGAGCGAGGCCGAGACCGACGCCCACGTCCGAGCCCCGACTTCCTCCCTGGTCCCCTCGGTTGAAGCGGTCGAAGATGTGCTCGCGCTCGGCGGCCGGGACGCCGGCGCCGGCGTCCTCGACCGAGATCCGCAGCGTCGGGAGGACGTCCGTCGACCCGTTGCTCTCGTCCGGGCCGTCGCCGTCGTGGCGTTCGACGGCGACCGAGGTCGCACCGTCGGCGTACTTGTCCGCGTTGTCGAGGTAGTTCGCCAGGATGCGGACCACGCGCCGCTTGTCGCACGCCAGGACCAGGTTCTCGATTGACGGATCGCTCTCGACCTCGACGGGTCCGTCGCACAGGTTGGCCACCGTGGACCGCACGAGCGGGACGATCGCCACCCCGTCCAGCTCCAGTCGGACGGCTCCGGCGTCGAACCGTGAGATCTCGAGGAGGTCCTCCACGAGCTGGGTGAACCGTGTCATGTCCTTGCGGATCAGGTCGAGTGCCTGCTGGGACCGCTCCGGGAGCTCGTCCCGGTTGTTGGCGAGCACCTCGATCGCTGCGTTCAGGGTGGTCAGAGGTGATCGCAGCTCGTGGCTCACGTCGCTCGCGAACCGGGCGTCGCGGTCGATGCGCTCCTGGAGGCTGGCCACCATCGAGTTGAAGTTCGCGACCAGCGGGGCGAGCGCCGCATCGTGGGCGTACTCCTCGTAGTGGAGGCGGGTGTCGAGCTGGCCGAGGGCCACGGCCTCGGTCGCCTGTCCGATCCTCGTCAGAGGCCGCAGCGTGTAGCGGCTCGCCCAGTAGCCGATCGCCCCGGCTGCGATGGTCGAGAGCGCCGTCGCACCCAGGAGGGTCAGCCCGAGGGTGTGGAGGCCGGCGTCGATGTCATCGAGTCGGTACACCTCGAAGTAGGCGGACCCTGGAGAATCGATCGGCACGCCGATGCCGACGACCGGCTCGCCGTCGACGCGGAAGCGCATGATGGCACCGTCGCCGGCGAGAACCTCGTCCTTGAGGCGGCGGGGCAGTGCGTCGATGCCGAAACGGGAGTCGAGGCTGGCGGTGACCGTGCGACCGTCGCTCTCGGTGATGAGCGACGGTCTGCCGGCGTCGGGCAGCGAGGACAGAACGGTCTGGACGTCCTGGGGGCCGGAGGGGTTCAGCGATCCCTCGACCGTCCGGGCGTTGGCCACCACGCGGCGGGACACCGACTGCTCACGCTGGTCGATCAGGGTCCGGCGGGTCACGGCGATCGTGGTGACGGCGACGGCGGCGGAGGTGAGCAGGGTCACGAGCGCTACCGCGAGGGTGATCCGGGCGCGCAGACCCAGTCGGATGCCGCGCCGGAGGTGCTCGTCGGCCGACGCGTCGGGGCGTTCGGTGGCCGGGGACGGGTCGGTCACGGCTGCAGCTTGTAGCCGAGTCCTCGTACCGTGGTCACGTGCCGCGGGTTGGCCGGATCGGCCTCGACCTTGGTGCGGAGCCGCCGGACGTGCACGTCGACGAGGCGACCGTCGCCGAACACCCCGTGGCCCCAGACCTTCTCGAGCAGGTCCTCGCGTGAGAAGACCGTGCCCGGGTGGTTGGCCAACTCGACCAGGAGTCGGAACTCGGTCTTGGTGAGGTGCACCGGCTGACCGCCGCGGGTGACGAGCCCCTCCTGCGGGACGATCTCGAGGTCGTCGAAGCGGAGACGGGGGTTCCCGGGCGCGATCGGCCGTGCCCGTCGCAGCAGGGCGCGGATGCGCGCCGAGAGCTCCTTGGGGACGAAGGGCTTGGTCAGGTAGTCGTCCGCCCCGGCCTCGAGTCCCGCCACCACGTCGTGGGTGTCGGCGCGGGCGGTCACCATGATGATCGGCACGTCGGAGAGCCGACGCACCGATCGGCACACCTCGAACCCGTCGATACCCGGCAGCATGATGTCGATCAGGACCACGTCGGTCGGGGAACGGGTGAACGAGGTGATCGCGTCCTCGCCGGTGTCGGCCTCGACGACCTCCCAGCCCTCGTCTTCGAGAGCGAGCTTGACGGAGGTTCGGATGCGTTCGTCGTCCTCGACGGTCAGGATGCGCGTACCCACACGGCCATTGTCCACCATCGAGGAGGTCGCGAGGTGCCAACCGGGGTCGCGGTCGTGTCGGAGGGTCCCGGGACGGTGCAGGGGGAGTCGGACGTCGCTCAGCCCGGCTCGACGTCATCGAGTCGGGACAGGAGGTCGCGGAGCTGCTCGAAGCGCTCCGGATGAGCTGCCAGCACCGAACCCGGTCGGATGGCCCCGCCGTCGAGCCCGCCCACCCGCGCTCCGGCCTCGGTCGCGATCAGCGCTCCGGCTGCGTAGTCCCAGACAGCCAGTCCCGCTTCGTAGTAGCCGTCGACCCGGCCGGCGGCGAGCGAGCACAGGTCGAGCGCAGCGGCTCCCATCCGTCGGATGTCGCGGATCCGGGGTAGCAGCTCGGCTACCACGCGACCCTGGACCCGGCGCTGCTCGGCGTCGTAGGCGAAGCCGGTTGCGACGAGCATCCTCTCGAGAGGAGCAGGTGCTCCCAGCCGCAGCGATCGGTCCTCGCTGCGGCCTGCGACGCTGCCCCAGCAGCGCGCGCCGCCGTGGAGCGTCGCGGCGTTGGTGCGCCCGGGGGTCGGGGCCGCCACGCCCCCGGCCACCACCTCGCCGTCGATCGCCGCGGCGATCGACACCGCGTACCCGGGGTGGTCGTACACGTAGTTCGTCGTGCCGTCGATCGGGTCCACCCACCACGTGACGCCCGCGCCGTCGACGATCCGGCCGCCGTCGATCCGGCTGCTGACGCCCTGGCCGCCGTCGCCCGCCTCCTCCCCGACCACGACGTCGTCCGGGCGGCGACGTGCGATGAGCTCCCGGATGAGCGCTTCCGAGGAGCGATCCATCTCGGTGACCAGGTCGGTTGCCGTGGACTTCGTCTCGACGCGCAGCCGATCGGGGCGATCGACGTGGACGAGCCACACAGCGGCCGATGCGCAGTCGAGAGCGACGTCGAGCAGATCCGAGGGCGTGGGAGGGGCGGTGCTCAAGCGGTCGGTCCCGGACTCCGTGGTCGCGATCGCCCCTGCGCCGACTCCTGGCGCGTGCGGATCGTCTGCCACTCTCCGAGGGCCCGCAACGTCAGCACCGCGACCACGGCGACGCCGCCGGCGCCGACGACGGCGCCGAGGAAGGTGAGGAAACCGATCGCGGCACCTCCGTAGCCGCCGAGATCGGCGAAGGCGTATCCGATGAGCCCTCCGGCGGCACCACCGACGAGGATCGAACCGAACGCCAGCACCCTCGCAGCGACCGACGGCAGCGCGGAGTCGGGGTCGCCGGAGCGGCTCTCGGGGAACATGGCTCAGATGTTACGGCCGGTGTCGTCGCGTCCCGCAGTCCGGGAATGGCTCAGGAGGAGTCGACCGGTGGCCGTGTGACCTCTGGGACGGACGCTCAAGGCGGGCCGGATGCTGCCGATGGGAACCCGAGGCGCCGGCCGCGGGATCGGCCCGCTGACCGAACAGAGGATCACCGATGGAACTGCTCGTACCGCCCCGACGACTCGGACGTCTCCTGGCTGAGGCCCGAACGGACAAGGGCCTCACGGTCGCCGACGTCTGCGAGAGCCTCGGGGGGGAGCTCGACACCGTGGACCTGCTCGAGATCGAGACCGGGCGCAGCCCGGTCGAGGACGGGGTCCTCCGCTCCCTCGCCGATCTGTACGGGTTGGAGACCACCTCGATGGTTCCGAGCCGAAGCCAGCTCGTGATCGACCTGGACGAGGGCCTGATCGAGGCGTCCGGTGCGTCGACCACGCTGGCCGATCACGGCGACGACGTGGTCCGTCAGGACGTCCTCACCAAGTACCTGGCTCTCGTCTACTCGATGCGCGGTGCCGAGCCCGGGACGATGGTGACGCTGCGCCTCGACGACCTCGATGTCCTCGCCGAGGCGCTGGACAGCGACCGACGGACGATCGAGGACGATCTGGTCGCGTTGATGACGGTGACCCCGGAGCCGGTGAAGAAGCGCTTCCGGCTCCTGCGCGGACGGACCGTCGTCCCGGTCGTCGGGGTCCTCGTGGCCTCGACGGCCTCGGGTGCCTTGGTGCTGACCGACGCGAAGGACAGCGGCGCATCTGAACCGGTGGGCTCGTTCGATCGACCTGCGGCCGAGCAGCCGGCCCGGGTGTCGGATCCGGGAGGGACGGGCGTGTCCGACGATGTCGCCGTGCGGCCCACCGTGGAGATCAGCGACGCCGCCTTCCTCGAGCGCGGACCCGACGGCACCCCCGGCGAGGTCCAGACGCGCTGAGGCCGACTGCGGGGATCCGGCAACGACCACCGCTGTCGGGCAGGCTGGTCGGGTGAGCCCCACCCCGAACCGGACCTGGACCGTGGCGAGCGCGGTCATCGAGGTGGACGCGTTGATCGGCGGGTCCGAGGCCCCGTGGGCGACCGATGGTCCCTCGCCGGGCACCGGGTCTCCGTCCGTCGATCCACCTGACGCGGTGCTGCTGGTCGAGAACCTGCGACGCAACGGGACATCGGACTGGACGCCGCCGGGCGGTGTCGTCGATGCCGGTGAGCGTCCACTCGACGGGCTGGCCCGGGAGGTCGCCGAGGAGACCGGGCTCCGGGTGGTCGAATGGGCGGGGCTCCTGTACGAGATCGTTGCCGAGGCACCCGACCTGGGCTGGACGATGCGGGTCGAGGTGCATCGTGCCTCGGCGGTCGACGGCCGCGTCGAGATCGGAGCGGACCCCGATGGGATCGTGATCGGCTCCGCCTGGGCCGCGACTCCCCGTTGCGTCGATCTGCTCGTCGGTGCGCACCAGTGGGTCCGGGAACCGCTCCTCGACTGGATGCGGGAACGGTGGAGCGATCCCCGTTCCTACGGCTACCGGATCCTCGGCTCGACCTCCGAGTCGTTCAGCGTCGAGCGACTCTGAACCACTCCGGACGTGTCGCTGGCCATACGTGTCACGGGCCGGACCGGCATCCGGAGGCGGGCGAGGTCAGCGGTCGATCGCTGCGACCCGGACACGGCCGGCGCGGAGGCGGCATCTCCTGCCCTCGGAGTTGCCGGTCGCCCTGTAGATCGCTGCCACACGCGACCGGAACAGGTCGCGATCGAAGCGCTCGAGGGCGAGGAGGCGGTTCGCCGCGGAGATCCGACGGCGCTCGTCGGGGTCTCCGAGCATCTCCGCCAACGCGTCGGCCAACGCAGCCGGGTCCCTGACCGGGACGAGGCGCCCGTGGGTCCGATCATCGATCATGTTCGAGATCGCCCTGATGTCCGACGCGACGATCGGGACGCCGGCCGCCAACGACTCGATCACCGCGAAGGGCTGGCCTTCGGTGTGGGTCGGGAACACGACGACGTCGGCGGCCGCGAGGTGCTCGTAGACATCGGAGCGCTCCAGCGGTCCGGTCAACGTGTCGCCCCTGCCCCGGGCGCGGATCGACGCGACCATCTCGTCCTTGTCGGGGTCGAGCCCTGCTCTGTCGTCGCCGATGATCCGCAGGTCGAACGGCCCCACCCCGCGGTCGTCCAGAAGGTCGAGCGCGTCGAGGAGCTCCGTCACCCCCTTGCGTTCGAGCAGCTCGCCGATGAACAACACGACCGGTGGGTCGTGATCGGCGGTCGTCGGTGTGACATCGGAGACGACGACCGAGTTGTGGACCACGGGCATCGGTGCGGTTCGCATGTAGCGACCGAGGTTCGGCACTGCGGCCGCGGCGATCACGACGTTCGCCTCCACCAGCCTGTCGAGAGCGGCGAAGCCCCATCGGTTCAGGCGACCGACCTCCCAGCTCCCCGGTGGCTCCATGCAGGGCGGCCCGGCGTGGTTGTGCGACACGACGGCGGCGCCCCGGAGACGGGCGGCGATCGCGATCAGGACCTGGCGCCACGCCACGAGCCCGGGATGGTGCACGGAATGCGTGTGCACGACGGTGCCGGGCCGGCTGCGCATGAACGTGGCCCGAGCGCCGTCGAGCGCCCGACGCACGTTGAGAGCCGAGAACCTGCCACGCGCCTCGTCGTTCTGAGCGGTGTTGAGGAGCTCCACGTCGAACTCGGCGTTCAACCCGGGATCCTGGACGAGATCCAGGGCGACGGTCGCGATCCCGCCCCGCATCGGGGGCCCGTGGGCGACGACGAGCACGTGGATCGCTCCGTCGCGGGTCCCCTTCCTGCGTCGGAGGCTCGACGTGGACATGGCGGCCGACGATAGCGGTCGGGTGAGTGCAAGACTCACGCCGTGAGACGCGGGCCGCACGCCTCGGACGAGGGGTCCGCGGCGGTCACCTCGGAGCCCGTGCGGTCGATACTGCACATCGACATGGACGCGTTCTTCGCGTCGGTCGAGCTGATCAGGCGCCCGGAGCTGACAGGTCGGCCGGTGGCCGTCGGGGGAACCGGTGACCGTGGCGTGGTCGCAGCCGCCTCGTACGAGGCACGGGCATACGGAGTCCACTCGGCGATGCCGTCGGCACGGGCGCGACGGATGTGTCCGGACCTCGTGCTGCTTCCCGGCGATCACGCCCACTACGCCGAGGTGTCGGGACGGATCATGGAGATCTTCCGGTCGGTCACCCCACTCGTCGAACCGCTGTCGCTCGACGAGGCGTTCCTCGACGTCACCGGCACCCGGCGGCTCATGGGCGAGGCGACATCGATCGCCCACGAGCTGCGTCGACGTGTGCTCGACGAGGAGGGCCTGCGATGTGCGGTCGGGGTGGCCGCCAACAAGTTCCTGGCCAAGCTGGCCTCGGCGCAGGCCAAGCCGACGGTCGGGCCCGACGGTCCGTGCCCGGGAGCCGGGGTGCTGGTCGTCGGGCCGGGCGAGGAGCTCGGCTTCCTGCACCCGCTCGACGTGTCCCGGCTCTGGGGCGTGGGCCCTGCGACGCTCGCCAGGCTGCGGGCCGTGGGCGTGCGCACCGTGGGCGAGCTCGCGGCCCTGGACCGGGCGACGGTCGTGGGGTTGTTGGGGGCAGGAACGGGAGGGCACCTGCACTCGCTGGCCAACGGCCTCGACGACCGGCCCGTCGAGCCCGACCGCGCGCCCCGCTCGGTCAGCCACGAAGAGACCTTCGCTGCCGACCGCCACCACACGGACGAGCTCCGAGGCGACCTGGTGCGCATGGCCGACGCCGTGGCGACTCGCCTGCGTGCGCACGGATCGCGTGGACGGACCATCCAGGTCAAGGTGCGCTTCGGCGACTTCACCACCGTGTCGCGCTCGAGGACGCTCGATGTGCCGACGGACTCGGGTCCGACGCTGCGTGACGTGGCGTGGGAGTTGCTGTCGGGTCTGCCGGTGTCCCGGGGCGTCCGTCTCCTCGGGCTGGGGGCGTCGAACCTGGTGACCGGGGACGCGGCGGAGCAGCTGTCCTTCGACCTCACCGTGCGACGACCGGTCGAGCCCGACCGGTCGGTTCGGAGCGGGTCGGTCCCGGGCGGGTCGGTCCCGACGTCCGAGGACCGGGAAGCCGTCGACGCTGCGGTCGACGCGATCCGTCGGCGCTTCGGCTCCCGGAGCATCGGTCCCGGGCGGCTCGTGGGTGGCGGACCGACGCCGGGGTCGCGTCGCTGGGGACCGGATCGGGACGGACCCCCGTCGACCGGGGGATGAGGGCCGACGGCCGAACCCGTGGCGGAGCCAGGTAGCGTGTGGGATCATCAGCGTCAGGACGACCGAGGGGGTCCGGGCATGCCGCTCTCCGAGGAGGAGCAGCGAATCCTCAGCGAGATCGAGTCCCAGCTGCGCGCCAGCGACCCGGACCTCGCACGTCAGGTCTCCTCGACGACGATCTACACCCATGCCCTGCGCCAGCTCCGCTGGGGTGTGGTCGCGTTCATCGCCAGCTTCGCCCTGACCGTCCTGCTTCTGACGGTCAGCTTCCTGCTCGCCTTCCTCGGCTTCCTGGCCATGGTCGCGTCCGCCGTGGCCGTCGAGCGCGCCGCTCGTCGGATGGGGCGTGCGGGCATCGGTGAGGCGAGCCAGGCCCTCCGTGGCGGCGCCCTGCGCGGGTACGTCAACGGCGCGGGCAAGCGGGCCCGGGAACGGATGCGGCGCGACGACGAGGACGCGTGAGACGGGTACCCTCGCCGGCGAGCTGCCATCAGAGGAGGGTCCAGCCATGTC
>CAZNQK010000025.1:31558-33610 GCA_964575165.1 uncultured Aquihabitans sp.
GCCGTCCACGCCGCTGACGACCGACTTCGGTGCTCCGGTTCCGACCAACCGGGACAGCGTCACCGCAGGTCCCCGAGGGCCGCTCTTGGCCCAGGACGTCTGGCTGAACGAGAAGCTCGCCGGCTTCGTCCGAGAGGTGGTGCCCGAACGTCGCATGCACGCCAAGGGCTCGGGAGCGTTCGGCACGTTCACCGTCACCCACGACATCACCCGCTACACCCGGGCCAGCGTGTTCTCCGAGGTCGGCAAGACCACCGAGATGTTCGCCCGGTTCACCACGGTCGCGGGCGAGCGCGGCGCGGCTGATGCCGAGCGCGACATCCGCGGGTTCGCCCTCAAGCTCTACACAGACGAGGGCAACTGGGACATGGTCGGCAACAACACGCCGGTGTTCTTCCTGCGCGACCCACGCCAGTTCCCCGACCTGAACAAGGCGGTCAAGCGCGACCCCCGGACCAACATGCGCTCGGCCACCAACAACTGGGACTTCTGGACGCTGCTGCCCGAGGCGCTGCACCAGGTCACGATCGTCATGAGCGACCGGGGCATCCCCGCGTCGTACCGCCACATGCACGGCTTCGGCTCCCACACCTACAGCTTCTGGAACGCCGCCGGCGAGCGCTTCTGGGTCAAGTTCCACTTCCACACCCAGCAGGGGATCGAGAACCTGACCGACGCCCAGGCGGCCGAGCTCGTCGGACAGGACCGCGAGAGCCACCAGCGGGACCTCTACGACGCGATCGAACGCGGCGACTTCCCCAAGTGGACGATGTTCATCCAGGTCATGGCCGAGTCCGACGCAGAGACCTACGGCGTGCACCCGTTCGACCTGACGAAGGTCTGGTACAAGGCCGACTACCCACTGATCGAGGTGGGCGAGTTCGAGCTCAACCGGAACCCCGAGAACTTCTTCTCCGACGTCGAGCAGAGCGCGTTCTCTCCGAGCAACCTGGTGCCCGGCATCGGGGCGAGCCCCGACCGGATGCTCCAGGCGCGGTTGTTCAACTACGCGGACGCCCAGCGCTACCGGCTCGGCGCGAACTACCAGCAGATCCCCGTGAACAGCGCCCGCTGCCCGGTGCACAGCAACCACCGTGACGGCGCCGGCCGGGTCGACTCGAACTACGGCGGACTGCCGCACTACGAACCCAACAGCTTCGGGCAGTGGCAGGCCCAGCCGGAGTTCGCGGAACCGCCTCTGCGCATCGACGGCGACGCCCGGTCCTGGCCCTACCACGAGGACGACGACGACTACTTCGAGCAACCGAGGCGGCTCTTCGCCCTGATGACCGACGATCAGAGGACTGCGCTGTTCGAGAACACCGCCCGCGGGATGGGTGACGCTGCGGAGTTCGTCAAGTTCCGCCACATCCGCAACTGCAACGCCTGCGATCCGGCCTACGGCGCGGGCGTGGCGGCGGCTCTCGGGATCGACCTGACGACCGCTCTCGGGTCCAGGGAGCAGGACCCGATGTTCGGCAACCCGCTGGTCCCGCTCCCGGCCTGACCGACGACGCTCGTCGGCGTCAGCGGTGGGCGGCCAGCCACTCGTCGTTGGCGTCGAACTCGGCCTGGAGCGTCCGGGGGACGTCGTTCTTGCCCGCCCAGTCGGCGATCTTCCCTCCGACGAGGGGGACCTTGACCTTCATGGTCGTGGTCACCTCGTAGCGGCTGCGGTCGCCGTCAGGGGTCAACGACAGCGTCCCGGACATCTCGACCGGCGCACCCGCTACGTCGACGTGGAACGTGCCGGTCCATCCGTCGCCGTCGCGGTGCCACTCGTCGGTCTGGACCATCGTGTTGGTCGGAGCGAGCACCTTGCGCGCGAAGCCCGGTAGGTCGACGTCGACCACCCTCGATGTCACGATGCGTGCCGACTCGTCGGTGCGCTCGCACTCTCTGACCTCGATGTCGCGGTGACCCATGCCCGAGTACCGCTGGGTGACCGCGTCCCCGTCGGCGAGCATGTCGATGACCTCTTCGACCGTTGCGTCGTACGTGTGGGATCTGGTCAGTTCCATCTCTGGTGCTCCGGTCGCTGGTCGCTGGTCG
>CAZNQK010000026.1:0-22150 GCA_964575165.1 uncultured Aquihabitans sp.
GTCCGGGCGTGGTTCACGACGTCGTTCCCCGAGCCGACCGACGCGCAGGCCCGGGCGTGGCCGGCGATCGCAGCGGGGGAGCACACCCTGTTGTGCGCGCCCACCGGGTCGGGCAAGACGCTGGCCGCGTTCCTCTGGGCACTCGACGACCTCGGCCGCGACCCTTCTCCTCGGCCGGGAGGGCGATCGGGCAGTCGGGCGGGTGATCGGTCCGACGAGCGTTCGGGCGTGCGCGTCGTGTACGTGTCGCCGTTGCGGGCCCTGGCGGTCGACGTCGAGAAGAACCTGCGAGCCCCGCTGCGGGGCATCGCGCTGGCCGCGCAGCGACTCGGCGCCCCCTTCGTCGAGCCGACGATCGGCGTGCGCACCGGGGACAGCTCGGCCGCCGAACGACGACGGCTCGTCCGTGACCCGCCCGACATCCTGATCACCACCCCCGAGTCGCTGTACCTCATGCTCACCTCCCAGGCGCGGGAGTCCCTCGTCGGTGTCGAGCGGGTGATCGTCGACGAGATCCACGCGCTCGCGGCGACCAAGCGGGGGGCGCACCTCTCGTTGACGCTCGAACGGCTCGAGCACCTGGCCCGGTCCTCGGGTCGACCGCTCGACCCGGGGCGGGCGTCGGTGGTGCAGCGGATCGGGCTGTCGGCCACCCAGCGTCCGCTCGAGGTCGTGGCGGGCTACCTCGCGGGCAACGCGGCCGAGGGGGCGTCGACCCGAGCCGAAGGCGCCGTGCCGGAGCCGTCCGTGGTCGCCCGCCCGGTCCGCATCGTCGACGCCGGCATCCGCAAGGAGCTCGACCTCCAGGTGGTTGTGCCGGTCGACGACATGGGTGCGCTGGGTGAGTCCGCTCCGCCCCCGGGGCCTCCACCCGCCGGCCCCCTCGGAGGAACCGGTCCGATCGGAGCGTCGCCGACGGGATCCTCGCCCGCGCCGGCACGCCGCTCGATCTGGCCGTCGATGCACCCGGTGCTCCTCGACCTGGTGGAGCAACACCGCTCCACGCTCGTGTTCGTCAACGCGCGTCGGCTGGCGGAGCGGCTGGCCAGTCGGCTCAACGAGCTGCACGCCGAGGAGTCGGACCTCCTCGACGGCTCCGGCCCCGGCCTCGGCCCATCTGATGCAGGAGCGCGTCTGCGTGACGCCGTCCGTCCGGCGTTCACGGGCGGCGAGGCGCAGGGCTTGTCGATGGCCGACGTCGGCGGCGAGCTCGTGAAGGCGCACCACGGGTCGCTGTCGAGGGAGCGCCGGCTCCAGATCGAAGACGAGCTCAAGCGCGGCGAGCTCCGCGGGCTGGTGGCGACGAGCTCGCTCGAGCTCGGCATCGACATGGGTGCCGTCGACCTCGTCGTCCAGGTCAGCTCGCCGGGCAGCGTCGCGGCCGGGCTCCAGCGCATCGGTCGGGCCGGTCACCACGTGGGAGCACCCAGCCGGGGTCGCATCTTCCCCAAGCACCGGGCCGACCTGCTCGAGGCGGCGGTCGTCGTGCAGCGGATGCAGGCCGGCCTGATCGAGGCCACCTCGGTGCCGGCCAACCCGCTCGACGTGCTGGCCCAGCAGATCGTCGCCGTCTGCGCACTCGACGAGTGGGCCGTCGACGACCTGTACGCGCTGTGCCGTGGCGCGGCGAACTTCACGACGCTGTCGCGTGAGGTGTTCGAGGCGACGCTCGACATGCTCGCCGGTCGCTACCCGTCCGAGGAGTTCGCCGAGCTGCGACCCCGGGTCGTGTGGGACCGACAGGCCGGGACCGTCCGTGGTCGATCCGGGGCGCAGCGGCTCGCGGTCACCTCGGGCGGCACCATCCCCGACCGGGGGTTGTACGGGGTGTTCCTCCCCGACGGCACCCGGGTCGGCGAGCTCGACGAGGAGATGGTCTACGAGTCCCGGGCGGGCGAGACGTTCCTGCTCGGCGCGTCGACGTGGCGCATCGAGGAGATCACCTTCGAGCGGGTCGTCGTCACGCCCGCGCCCGGGCAACCCGGCAAGATGCCGTTCTGGAAGGGCGACGGTCCGGGTCGCTCCGCCGAGCTGGGTCGTGCCCTCGGCGAGTTCGTGCGGGAGGTGCGGGGCCTGGCCCCCGGCCCGGCGCTCGAACGGCTGCGCACCGACCACGCGCTCGACGAGCGGGCCGCCGCGAACGTGCTCGCCTACCTCGACGAGCAGGCCGAGGCGACCGGCGTGGTGCCCGACGATCGCACGATCGTGGTCGAGCGGTTCCGCGACGAGATCGGCGACTGGCGCCTGTGCATCCACTCGCCGTTCGGTGCCCGGGTCCACGCCCCGTGGGCGACGGTCCTGCGGGCGCGGCTGGAGGAGCACCTCGGCTCGCTCGACGCCGGGGGGCCCGACACCGCGGGTCCCGTCGCCGACCGTCCCGGCGTCGAGGTGCTGTGGTCCGACGACGGCATCGTCGTGCGCCTTCCCGAGTCGGCCGACGACGTGTCGACCGATCTTCTGTTCTGCGACCCCGAGGACGTCGAGGCCGAGGTCGTCGCCGCGCTGCCCAGCACGAGCGCGTTCGCGGCCCGCTTCCGCGAGGCGGCGGCCCGGGCGCTGCTGCTGCCCCGTCGACGCCCCGACCGGCGCACGCCGCTGTGGCAGCAGCGCCAACGATCCGCCGACCTGCTGGCCGTCGCGTCCCGCTACCCGGGCTTCCCGATCCTGCTCGAGGCCACCAGGGAGTGCTGCAACGACGTGTTCGACCTGCCGGCGCTTCGCCGCCTGTTCACCGAGGTGCGCAGCCGCCGCGTCCGGGTGGTGCCGGTCGAGACGCAGACGGCGTCGCCGTTCGCCCGGTCGCTGCTCTTCGGCTGGATCGCCGTCTACATGTACGAGGGCGACGCACCCCTCGCCGAACGCCGGGCCGCGGCGCTGGCGCTCGACCGTGAGCTGCTGCGGGACCTGCTCGGCACCGAGGAGCTGCGGTCGCTGCTCGACGCGGAGGTGGTCGCTCAGGTGGAGCTGGAGTTGCAGCGGCTCACCCCCGAGCGGGCGGCGCGGGACCTCGACGAGGTCCACGACCTGCTGCGCGTCCTCGGCCCGTTGAGCCCCCTCGAGATCGCGGCCCGGGTGCGGGGCGACTCGGTCGGCGAGGTCGACGGTTGGATCCAGGAGCTGGTCGAGACGCGCCGGGCGATCCTCGTGGGCGTCGGTGCCGTCGGGGGTGCCGTCGGGGGCGCCGTCGGGGGCGTCGTCGGCCTGCGGTCTGCCGACGAGCAGCGGGTGGCCGCGGCCGAGGACGCGGCCCGACTCCGTGACGGCCTCGGCGTCGCGGTCCCCGTCGGCCTGCCGACGACGTTCACCGACCCGGTGGCAACGCCGCTGCGTGACCTCGTTGAGCGCTTCGCCCGGACCCACGCCCCGTTCACCACCGCGCACGTCGCCGGTCGCCTCGGCATCGGCGCCGAGGTGGCCAGGGCGCTGCTGGGCGAGCTGGTGCGCGACGGCCGTGTCGTAGAGGGCGACTTCACCCCGGGCGGCAACGAGCGGGAGTGGTGCGACGCCGACGTCCTGCGCCAGCTGCGGCGCCGGTCGCTCGCCGCGCTGCGCGACGAGGTGGCCCCGGTCGAGTCCCCGGCCCTGGTGCGGTTCCTGCCGTCGTGGCAGCTGGTCGGCTCCCATCGACGTGGCCCCGACGCCGTGGCCGAGGCCGTGTCGCTCCTCCAGGGCGCGGCTCTGCCCGCGTCGACGCTCGAGGCCGACGTGCTCGGCGTCCGGGTCGACGACTACTCGCCGGCGGACCTCGACTCGCTGTGCGCGAGCGGCGAGCTGGTGTGGATCGGCGCCGGGGCGTTGGGTGCCAACGACGGCAGGGTCCGACTGGTCTGGCGGGACCGGGTGCCGCTGCTGGCGCCCCCCACGCCCCACCCGGTCGATGCCGGCACCGACGGCCCCACCCACGACGCCCTGCGGGACCACCTCGCCGCGAGCGGGGCGTCGTTCTGGTCCGACCTGGTCGGAGCGGTCGCGGCGCGCGACCTGCCCTGTGACGAGCCGACCGTGCTCGCCGCGCTGTGGGACCTGGTGTGGAGCGGCGAGGTCACCAACGACACGTTCGGCGCGCTGCGGGCCCGGATGGCGGGCGGTCGCTCGACCCGGGCGTCCGGGGCCCGGTCGCGACGGACGAGCCCCCACCTCGGTCGGCTCAGCCGCCTGGGCCCGCCCACCGCGGCGGGCCGGTGGTCGCTGACCGCTCCGCTGCGTGAACCGGCGGCGTCCGACACCGAGGTCGCCACCGCCCGGGCGCTCCAGCTGCTCGACCGCTACGGGGTGCTGACCCGGGAGATGGCCCTCGCCGAAGGGGCCGCCGGGGGTTTCGCCGGGGTGTACCCCGTGCTCAAGGTGCTCGAGGAGCGGGGCCAGGTCCGGCGCGGCTACTTCGTGGCCGGTCTCGGGGCCGCGCAGTTCGCCACCCCCGGAGCGGTCGACCGGCTGCGGGCCGCGGGAGCGGCCGATGACGAGGTGGAACCGGCCACGACGCCCGGCGGGCCCGACATCGGTGCCCGCACCCCGTTCGTGGCCGACCCCGACCGGTTCGAGCGCGACGCCGCCGACGACGGATCGGCCTCCCGCGGCCTGGTCCTGGCGGCGGTCGACCCTGCGCAGCCGTTCGGGGCCGCGCTTCCATGGCCCGAGACCGTCGGGCACCCGGCCCGGGCCGTCGGTGCGTTCGTCGTGATAGTCGACGGAGATGCGTGCGCCTACCTCGAGAAGGGCGGCCGCAGCCTCCTCACGTTCCCGGCCGCGTCGGGCCGTGGCGAGTGGGTCGACGTGCTGTCGACGATGGTCACGGGCGGTCGGGTCCGCCGCCTGCGGATCGAGTCGATCGACGGCGGATCGGCCACGTCGTCACCCTGGGCCGACGCGCTGCGCTGCGCCGGCTTCGTCGAGGGGTACAAGGGGCTCACGTTGGGTCGCTAGGTACCTCCGCCCGGGCTAGTGTCCCATCCGGAGTTGGACACCTGTCCAGTTCGGTTGGGGTGGACCGACCCCGACTGCGATCGAGACCGCCGGCGCGACCGGCCAAGGGGACGGAATGGATCGGAACCGGCGATTCGAGGGCAAGGTCGTGTTGATCTCGGGCGTGGCCCGGGGTCAGGGCCGCAACCACGCGATCCGCTTCGCGGAGGAGGGTGCCCGGATCATCGGCGTGGACCTGTGCCACGACCTGGAGCACGCCCCGTATCCGATGGCGACCGAAGAGGACCTCGCCGAGACCGTCCGCCTGGTGGAGGCCGCCGGCGGAGCGATGCACGCCGAGCAGGCCGACGTCCGGGACCTCGGCGCGGTGAAGTCCGTCGTGCGGGCGGGAGTCGAGAAGTACGGACGCCTCGACGTCATCCTGGCCAACGCCGGGACCTACTCGCCGCTGCCGGTGCAGTTCGTGTCCGACGAGAGCTGGGACGAGACGGTCGATATCAACCTGACGGGCGTCTTCCACACCGTGAAGGCGGGCATCCGTCGGCTGGTCGAGCAGAACGAGGGCGGCGCGGTGGTGATCACGTCGTCGACTGCAGGGCTCAAGGGCTTCTACGGGTCGCCCGCGTACTGCGCGGCCAAGCACGGCGTCGTCGGGTTCATGCGGTCGCTGGCGCTGGAGCTCGCCCCGAACCAGATCCGGGTCAACAGCATCCACCCGACGTCGGTGTACACGCCGATGATCATCAACGATGTGTTCCCGAAGCTCGTCCGCATGGACCACCCCGACCCGGGTGAGGCCGAGGCGGCGGAGTTCCTCAAGGAGATGCAGCCGATGGGCAACCCGTGGATCGAGCCCGACGACGTCACCAACGCGATCCTGTTCCTCTGCTCCGACGAGGCCCGCTACATCACCGGCGTGACCCTTCCTGTCGACGCCGGCGCAACGATCAAGTAGTCGCCCGCACCACCCGACGACCGATGCCGGCGCTGCGCACCGAGATCACCGAGATCGTCACGGGCCTCGGCGCGCTGGGTGAGGACGATCTCGACGCCGTGATGGCCGGGCCGCGGCCGCCCGAGGTGCACAACGTCGACGACGGGACCTGGGACCGCCTCGTCGCCGCCCACATCGAGGGCACACACCGTGGCGAGGTGCTCGCAGCGTGGCACAACGGACGAGCGCTGTTCCGTGCGAACGACGGGCTCCGTGGCCGTCGCCCTGCTCTGGTCGAGTGGAAGGGCGGTCACCGTGACCCGGGTGACGAGTCGGTGCCGGCCGACCTCCGCATCGACCACGTGTACCTGGTCAGCTGCAAGTACCTGTCCAAGGTGCTGCACAACGCAGCGCCCGCGGCGGTGTTCGACCGTCTGCTGGTAGGCGGGCCGGCCCGTCGTTCCGAGGACAACTGGTTCGACGTCGTCGCCGCGGCGGAGCACCAGCGGCTCTACCAGCTCGTGCGGCGGCACCACGCTGCGGACATGGAGCTCCCCGAGCAGGTCCGGTCGCTGGTCGGCCCGCAGCGTGACGCGCTCCGTCGCTCGGTCCCCAGGGAGTGGGCCCCGGAGTGCGCGGCGGCGTACCAGTCGCTGGTCGACGTGGTGGCGGAGCGGTCGGCGCAGCGGTGGAGCGCAGCGCTGACCGGGGCGGTCGCCGCCGGGACCGCGGCCCGGGGTCGGCAGCGGTCTCTCCTCTGGCGGATCCTGCGCCTCTCCGCCGCTCCCTACTTCGTGCTCGGTACGGGTCCGGAGTCATCCCTGAGGCTGCGGGTCGCTACACCGTGGGACTGGAACCAGGCGTTCGACCTGCGGAGATTCGAGATCGAACCCGAGTCGGGGGGCCAGGCCCGGATCGGGTGGCACGCCGATGTCCGTGACCGAGCGAGCGGCGACGACGTGACGGTGACGGGCCACGTCGAGGTCCGTTGGAGCCACGGGCGCTTCGGCGGGCACCCTGAGGCCAAGGTGTACCTGGACACGCCCCACGCACGGGTCCCCGGCTACTTCCCGCTCCGCTGACGACGGTCCGACCTGCCGGCCGGCGTTCGCCGCCTACGATCCGGGCATGTCCGAGCAGAACCCCAGCCCCGAGCACATGAGGTCGGTCGTCGACCGCTACACAGCAGCGCACTCGGCGGGTGACGTCGACGCCGTGGCGGCCCTGTTCGCGGCCGACGCCGTCGTGGCGGATCCGGTCGACCAGCCGGCGCACCACGGCCGGGACGCGGTCAGGGCGTTCTTCGCCGGAACCCACGAGATGGCCGACTCGATGGAGCTCAGCGCCACCGGTCCGGTCCGAGCCGTGGGCAACTGGGCCGCGGTGCCGTTGATGGCGGTCACGACGATCGGCGACATGCGCCTGAGGATCGACATCATCGACGTCTTCACCTTCGATTCCGACGGGCTCATCTCGGACATGAAGGCCTATTGGACGGCCTCGGACATCCGCCCCTACGAGCCCTGACCCGTCCCCTTCACGTTCTGTTGTGCAGAACGTGAAGGATCCTTCACGTTCTGCACAACAAAACGGGGATCGGGAGGGGATCGGGAGGGGTCAGGCGCGGCCCATGATCCGGTCGACGGCGATCTCGATCGCCACCCGGTCGTCACGCTCGCCGGGCTGGCGGTACCTGACGGCGTACGCATCGACAGCGCGGGCGACCGAAGCCGCGTCGTCGGCGACCCGGGCCGTGCCTTCCAGCGTCAGCCAACGGGCACCGTCGACCTGGCTGACCGCGGCCCGACCCCGGCGACGGGCGTTGGCGACCTTGACGGACGACGCGAACGAGATGATCCGCACCAGCTTCGCTCGGGCGTCGAAAGCGAACCCGACCGGCACCACGTGCGGCGACCCGTCGGCGCGCAGCGTCGTCAACGTGGCGAGGTGCCGTTCGGCGAGGAATGCCAGGATCTCGGGCGGGAGCCAGTCGGGGTCGAGCGACACCGGACCTCCAGGTTCGTCGTACTCGGGTCGGCTCGGGCTCAGGCGGACGCGATCGCGGCGAGCACGTCGAGCCCGGCCGCTCGTCGGGCGGGCAGCCACGCAGCGACCACCCCGGCGAGGGCGGCGATGACCGTGATGACCACGAGCTGTCCCACCGGCAGGTGGTAGGTGAGGATCCCCGGGTTGTTGGCAGCGACCGCGGCGCTTAGAGCGGCGGAGAAGGCGATGCCGAGCACCAGGCCCATGAGCGCGCCGAAGACGGCGATGATCGCGGCCTCGTAGCGGACCGATCGGCGCAGCTGGCGGCGTGACATGCCCACGGCGCGGAGCAGGCCGAGCTCGCGGGTCCGCTCCAGGATCGACAGCGACAGCGTGTTGGCGATTCCGATGAGGGCGATGATGACTGCCAGGGCCAGGAGCCCGTAGACGATGGCCAGGAACATGTCGACCGGTCCGGTCTGGGATTCGATGTACTCCCGGAGGTCCTGCACCGAAACCGTCGGGAGGTCCTTCACGAGCTCGTCGAGCTGGGAGCGCAGCTCGGATCGGGGCACGTCGTCGCGGCCCTTGACGAAGATCTGGGCGTCGGAGTTGAACACCGGCAGCTGGTTGGCCTGGAAGGTCTCGAGTGGGAGCCAGATCTTCCCCGCCCCGATGTTCCGTTCGAAGATGGCCGCGACCTTCAGCTCCCGGAGGCCGGTGGCGCCGAAGTAGACGGGGATCGTGTCGCCGACGCGCCAACCGCGGTCCTGCGCGTAGTCGCGTTGGACGGCCAGCGCGTCACCGGTCAGATCCCTGGGAGAGCCGTCGACATCGCCGACGTCCAGCATGTCGAACCAGGTGGACGGGTCGACGCCGAACACCGGGGTGTCCTGACCCGGGGGTGCGTCATCCGTGACGCCGAACGTGCCGGATGGGATGGTCGGAGTCGTCCCCTCGGCATCGGCACGGGCCTTCGCGTCGAGCAGCCGCATGAACCCGAACCGCATCGGGCTCGATGCCTCGACGCTACTGAGCTTCCTGATCTGGTCGTTCAGCTCCGGCGGGATGGCGCCGAGCGAGGTGACCGACGCCGTGGCCACCACGAAGTCCGCCTTCACCGAGCTCTGGATCACCTCGCTGGCGGTGGTCTTGATGGATGACGCGACCACGGCGATCAGCGTGACCAGGGTGACGCCCACCGTCAGTGCGGCGGCCGTCGACGCCGTCCGCTTGGGGTTCCGGGCGGCGTTCTCGCCGGCGAGCCGACCGGAGATCCCGGCGAGGGTCGTGAGGACCCGTGCGAGCACGCGGCTGACGGGAGCAGCGATCGTCGGTCCGATCACCATCGCCACAGACACGAGGACCGCGACGGCTCCGGCGCCGACCTCGAAGAGCGGGTTGGGTCCCGATTCGGCGAGACCGACGGCGATGAGCGCTCCACCGAGGAGCAGGAGCACCACACCCCACGCCCTCCGGGACCTCGACAGGTCGGAGCGGTCGACGGCCACCTCGCCCATCGCCGCGATCGGTGGGACCCGGCTCGAGCGGATCGCGGGTGCCAGAGCGGACACGACCGTGATGCCGACCCCGACGACCAGAGCGAAGGCCAGGGTCCCGATGCCGGGCAGCGTGACCGTGCGGGAGACGGTGAAGACGCTGCTCATCGCACCAGCGAGGAGGGTGGCTATCGCGATCCCGACGGCGAGCCCGAGTACGGAGGCGATCAGCCCGACGATGACGGCCTCGAGGACTGTGGCGCCGAGGACCTGGCGACGTCGAGCGCCGATCGCCCGCAGGAGAGCGGTCTCACGGGTGCGCTGCTGCACGATGATCGTGAACGTGTTGTAGATGATGAACACGGCCACGAAGAGAGCGATCCATCCGAACACGCTTACGAAGATGTTGAGGATGTCGACGAACTGCGAGATCTGCTCCTTGTTCTCCTCCACGAACGCCGTGCCGGTGACCACCTGGGTGTCGGGGAGGGCGGTCGCGAGCCGGTCGGCGATCTCCTCCTGCGACAGGTCGCTCTCGGCGTCGACCACGACGAAGTTGTACTGGCCGTCCTCGCCCGAGAGCCGTTGGGCGACCGGTGTGGTGAAGAACAGGGGCTTCGCCCCGGTCCGGCCCTTGCCGTCCTTGCCGAGGCCGACTGTGCCGCTGAGACGGAAGGACTCCACGCCGCCGGTCAAGGTCGCGACCTTCACCTCGTCGCCGACGCGCACCCCGAGCGTCTCGGCCGTCGTGTTGTCGATGGCGATCTCGTCGTCGGCCTCGGGTCCCCGCCCAGTGGTGACCGCACCGGTGCCCATGATCGGGTCGGGCGTCCAGTTGTAGGTGATCGTCGGAGGTCCGATCCCCCCGCCGAGCACCTTCCCGTCCCTGCCGATCACCTGGTTGCCGACGGCCTCGACCACGCCCTGGGCGGTCGCGACGCCAGCGACCGCCTTCACCTCGTCGACGGTCCCGCTCGGGACGGGCGTGCGGACGGGTCCGCCGAACGGGGCCTCGGTGGTCTTGGGTGAGCGAACCACCGCGTCCACGCCGGAGTACACGTCGCCCACGAGCGACCTGATCGAGTCGCTGAGGGTGGCCGACAGCAACTGCGTCCCGGTGAGGAAGGCGATGCCGAGGACGACTGCGATCGACGTGGTGACGAGGCGGCGCTTGCGCGCCATGAGGTCCTTGAAGGCGACCCGCAGCACCTCAGTCGCCGATCTGCTTGAGCAGATCGAGTACGCCGGCCGCTGTGGGATCGATCATCTCGGTGACGATCCGGCCGTCGGCGAGGAACACGACCCGGTCGGCGTGGGCTGCGGCGTTGGCGTCGTGGGTGACCATCACGATCGTCTGACGGAGGTCGGTGACCGCGTGGCGCATGAACTGGAGGATCTCGCCGCCGGAGCGTGAGTCGAGGTTTCCGGTCGGCTCGTCGGCGAAGACGATCTCGGGACGGCTGGCGAGCGCCCGTGCGACGGCGACGCGCTGCTGCTGGCCGCCGGACAGCTCGCTCGGGCGATGCGAGAGACGACTCCGCAGCCCCACGGTGTCGATCACCTGGTTCATCCAGTCGGTGTCGGGCTGGCGTCCGGCGAGGTCCATCGGGAGGGTGATGTTCTCTGCGGCGGACAGCGTCGGGATCAGGTTGAACGCCTGGAACACGAAGCCGACCTTGTCGCGACGCAGCTCGGTGAGCTGACCCTCGGACAGGTCGTCGAGGTAGGTCTCGCCGATGAACACCCGACCCGACGTCAGCCGGTCGAGGCCGGCGAGGCAGTGCATGAGGGTCGACTTGCCGGAGCCCGACGGCCCCATGATGGCCGTGAAGCGGCTGCGCTCGAAGCTGACGGTCACGCCGTCGAGAGCGCGGACCTCGGTGTCGCCCTCGCCGTAGACCTTGTGCGCGTCGATGGCCCCGGCGGCGGCGACGCCTGTGCCGGTGGGTGCAGCCCCGCTGGTGGGCACGGCGGTGCGGGTGGGATCGGTCACGGGAGGGTCCCCCTGGCTCGGACGGCCGACTGACACTACCTGTGCCCCAAGGGCCAGCCAGTTCGTGCCCGAGGGCCGGGTCGAGTCAGCTGAAGGCGCGTTGACCGATCGGTCCGAGGTGGGCAGCGACCAGACGGCCCCAGTGGGCGCGGACCTCGGGCTCGGCCCGGCACGCGATTCGGAACAGCCGTCTGGCGTCCCGTCGCTGGTTGAGCCTCGCCGCTGCCACACCACCGAACGCGGCGTAGCGGGCGAGGAGCTCGCCGTCGGGGATCGGGGTGCGGGCGAGGGCGTCGAGGCCCTGGTACGCGAGCCGGAGGTGCAGCTCGTCCTCGCAGTCGGGTTGTTCAGCCAACGAGGAGTCCGACGACATCGGCTCGTGCCAGGTGACGAGCAGCTCGGGGCTGTGGGCCACGGTCGCCCCCTCGAGCAGGGCGAAGTCGAGGGCGGCGCGGCCGAAGTGCGTCGCCGGGCCTGCCGGATCGACGACGCGGTGAGCGGATCCGGCGGGGTGGTTGCGCAGAGCGAGGTCCGGCCCGATGAGCCCGACGGCGGCGCGCAGACGGTCGGTCGTCGTGGCGAAGGCCCCGGGTCGCAGACATGCCGGTCGACCGCCGCCCTCTGCGGCGGGCCGGACCTCGGTGCCGCCGCCGCGGTCGTCGAGCTGGATGCCGCCGCAGCTCACGAACTTGGCCCCGGTGCGGTCGATGAGGCGACCGAGGCGGGCGAGCCAGGCCGAGCCGACCTCGACGTCGGGGTCGACGAGCACGCACCAGTCGCTCCGCACCATGTCCAGAGCGGCCGTGTGCACGTCGCTCGGTGACGGCAGGACCGCAGGCGCCGGCCCGACGGGTGGGGCGTCGTCCATCTCGATGATCCGGACCCGGTGATCGGCGACCGCGCGGACCGCGGCGACGGTCCGATCCGCCGAGCCCAGGTCGACGACGATCAACTCGAAGTCGGCGAAGGTCTGGGCGAGCACCGCCGTGACCGCCCGGCCGATGGACGCGGCGCGGTCCCGCACCGGAAGCACGACCGTGAAGCGCGGCAGGTGATCGGTGTGACCCACGTCTCCATTCTGGAGCCCGGCGGCGTCCGGATCGCGGACCGTGCCGCGGTCGTGCACCCCGGTGAGCCGGTCCCGGAGAGCCTGCGCCGTGATCGGGTGCGGCGGTCCGGTCGGGTGGTCGCGGGACGGTCGGTCAGCTCTTCGGCTCCAGCCGGTACACGGTGACGTCGCCGTGCTCGGCGAGTCGTTCCAGACGGATCCTCCCGGCCAGGTCCTTCCGGCTCCAGAGGTGGCCGTACCTCGGCTGTTCGTCTATCCACACGAGGCACGTCGACGCTCCCTCGTCGAGATTCCTCACCATCTCGTCCAGGTCGTCGACCTCGGCGTCGGACTCGAGCGCTGTGCGCCGCGGGCTCCAATCGGCTTCCATCCGCGGGTACAGGGCGTTGGGGAGGTTCGACGCGATGGCGCATCCTGCGGGCAGAGCGTCGAGAGCGGGGTTGCGCCGTACGTCGGCGAACACGTCCCACGCGTAGTTGCCGGGGAAGTAGGAGTTGCCGCCGGCGAACGCGACCATCGCCACCGCCCCGGCGGCGACGTTCGCCGCGGCCCACACCCGCGCTGCCAGCAGGCCGCGCTCCGGCCAGGGGCCCTCGGGGCCCAGCGCGTCCAGTCGGTCGACGAGAGCGAGGCCGCACGCCATGAGGGGCAGGTACGCCGGCTCCAGGAGGCGGAGGTCCAAGCGGTTCAGCGCCGTCGTCGACCGCACGTACAGCATGTAGGTGAGGTAGCCCGCACCGAGGCCGAGGAGGAGGCCGACGGGGCTGCCGGCCAGTCGGAGCACCCGGGCCGGGATCGACTCGTCCTCGTTGCAAGTGGCGAACAGGACCCGGAGGCCGAGCACGAGAGCGATGACCGCGACGGTCAGTCCCACCAGAGCCCACACCCGGTCACGGTCGTTCGCCACCCCGGGCAGGAGGAACCGGCCGATCGTGGCGACGATGTCGTAGGCGTTGGCGATCGGACCCCGCTCCGAGGGGAACCGGGGCCCGGTGAAGGTGCCGTCGATCGAGTGGTTGCGCACCATCCACGCGGCCGGACCGACGGAGGCGACGACGGCGAAGACAGCCGCATCGAGGAGGCGTCGACCAGCAGCGCGGCGGTCGCCGTCGGGTGACGGGATCAGGAGCAGCCACACCCCGACGACAGGGATCAGGTACAACGCGACGTAGCGGAGCAGGAAGGCTGACCAGACGAGGGCACCCGACGCGAAGAGGAACCCGACCCGTCGATCGTCGCGGTAGGCGAGCAGGACCAGCACCGCTCCCATGACGACGGCGCCGAACGCGAAGTCGGTCATGAGCAGGTGTCCGAAGCCGATCGTGGAGCCGCCGAGGGCGACGACCGCCGTCCCCAGGAGCACGAGTCGGTCATCGGTGATGACGCGGCGCAACACCCGTTGGACCAGGAGCACTGCGACGAACGTGGCGGCGATGTTCAGGACGACTGCCGCGTCCGGTGTGGTGAGCGACGTCACCTCCGACACGAACGCCATCGACGCGGGCCACGCCGGGGGCCACACGGTCAGCGGACGATCGAGGAAGTACCCGAGGCCGTCGCCGCGCAGCAACGAGTCGGCGGTGGCGCGGTAGCCGACGCCGTCATCGCCCATCGCGATGCCCGACACGTTCGAGATCGCCACCGCGACCGACCCGGCGAGGGCGAGCCACCAGACGGCCCGGTCCGACCTGCGTCGCGTCGGGCCGGCCGGCGGCGATCGGTCGGTGCGGTCCTCGTCGGAGATCGTCACGCTCTGGGTCCGCTCCTCTGGGTCCGCTCCTCCAGAGCCGGACTCGCGGCTCCCCAGTGTCGGGTGTCGACACGCGCTGCACAAGTCCCTCCTCAGCCTCGTCCTCCTCCACGGTTGCGGCTCTGCGCTGAGGGCACCTCGGGCGTCTGCGGGAACAAGCCGGCCGTATGCTGCGACCACCATGGACTGCCCGAGCTGCGGTGCCGTCGCTGCCGCTGGGGCCCGGTACTGCTGGTCCTGCGGTCAGATCCTCCGGGCCCCAACCGAAGAACGTCGGATCGTCACCGTCCTCTTCGCGGACCTCGTCGGCTTCACCGCCATGTCGGAGCGCTTGGACCCGGAGCAGGTGAAGCGACTCGTGGATCACGCGTTCGAACGACTCGTACGGGACGTCACCGCCTTCGGCGGCCGGGTCGACAAGATCGTCGGCGACGCGATCGTCGCCCTCTTCGGAGCACCGGTCGCCCATGAGGACGACGCGGAGCGCGCGGTTCGCGCAGCGTTGCGGATGCAGCAGACGTTGGCGGAGCAGCGGGGCGAGGGAGGCCCGGACGGTGCACCGTCGGCGGCGTCGGGGATCCGCATGAGGATCGGCGTCAACACCGGCGAGGTCCTGGTCGGTGCCCTCAGGGCGGGAGGCGACTACACAGCAATGGGTGACGTGGTGAACACGGCGTCGCGGTTGCAGACCCTGGCCCAGCCGGGTGAGGTGCTCGTCGGCGACAGCACCCACTCGGCCACGCACACGGCGATCTCGTACGAGTCGAGGGGAGCGGTCGTCGTCCGTGGGAGGGAGCAGCCGCTCGAGGTGTGGTCGGCGGTCGAAGCGGTCCGTCCGCCGGGCTACAGACAGCGGCGCCCCACCTCGCCGCTGTTCGGTCGTGACCGCGAGATCGGGATCCTGTCGAACGCGGTCGACGTGTCGGTGACCCACGGCCGTGGGCAGATGGTGCTGATCCTGGGTGAGGCGGGTGTCGGCAAGTCACGGTTGGCCGACGAGCTCGCGGACGTGGCGGGAGCCCCGGGCGCGCTGGTGCAGCTGACGGGTCGCTGCGTCCCTTACGGGGAGGCGAATCCGTGGTGGCCGGTTGCCGAGGCCCTCCGGAGCGGCTGCGGCGTGCACCGGGACGATCCCCTCGACGTCGCGAGGTCGCGCACGACGGAGGTGGTGGCCTCCACGCTGACCGACGTTCCGGACGAGCTCCCCGACGAGTCGTACGACGCCACCCCACCGGACGCCATGGCATCGGTGGTCGACGGGTTGTTGCACCTCATGGGCTACGAGGGCCCGTTGCGAGGCCTCGACGGGACCCGCGCCCGCGCCGAGGCGACCCAGGCTCTGCTCACGTTCCTCGAGGCCGCTCTCCGGCGTCGACCGGTCATGGTCCGCCTCGCCGACCTCCACTGGGCGGACCAGGCGGTCCTGGATCTCGTAGACGATCTGTGCACACGCCTCGCCCGGTTCCCGTTCGTGTTCGTCGCCACTGCCCGCGGGTCGCTCCAGGAGCGCTGGACGCCGCGCATCGGTCGATTCAACAGCCTCGTGCTCAACCTCGATCCTCTCGAGCGGGATGCGGCGGCGCTCCTGCTCGACACGCTGACCGGACCGGATCTCGACCCCTCGACGCGTGAGGCCCTGCTCGACCGTTCGGGAGGCAACCCGTTCTACCTGGAGGAGCTGGCCACGTTGTTCGGCTCCGACGGCCTAGCGATCTCCGGCGGTCTCGCGGTCTCCAGTGATGGAGCGTGGGTCGAGGTCCCCGACACGCTCCACGGACTTGTCGCGGCGCGGATCGACGCTCTGAGCGCCGAGGAGCAACAGGTGCTTCAGGACGCGGCGGTGTGGGGTTCATCAGGTCGACTGGATGTCGTGAACCAGATGGCGTCGGCCATGCGCGACGTGCGCGACGTGTCGCAGGCGGTGTCGTCTCTCGCTCAGAAGGACGTCCTCGTGTTCGACGGGCACGAGTGGGCCTTCCGCTCCCATCTGGTCCGGGAGGTGACCTACGCGAGGCTCACCATGCATGAGCGGCTCGTGCGTCACCTCGGCATCGCCGAGTTCCTCGAACGCAAGGTCGAGGGAGCATCGGTCGACGACGGCACCGTCGACACGATCGCGCACCACTTCGTCCTCGCGGCGCGGCTCGGCCGCGACCTAGGGGTCCACACCCGGGCCGAGCTGTCGGAGCGGGCGGTTCGCTGGTCGCTCGATGCGGCGCGCCGGGCGATGTCCGACGCTGCGTGGCCGTTGGCCGTCCGGTTGTTCACCGAGGCCCTGGAGTTGCTCGACCCGGCGCCGACAGAGGCGAGGTTCAGCGCCCTCATCGGCCGATCCCAGGCGCTGGCGGAGTCATGGGATGAGGTCGGCGCCCGTCATGACGCGTCGGATGCGTTGGTCGTGGCCGAGGAGATGGCCGATGCGTCGATGCGTGCCCGTGCGCTGCTGGCGATGGCGACGGCGGCGGCGCGTGCCGGCGAGCGCTCCAGGGCGGAGGACGAGCTGGTCGAGGCGATCGCGGCATTCGACGAGATCGGTGACCTGGGCGGGCGGGCCGAGGGTCTGCGTCAGATGGGGATGGCGGCGCTGCTGCGTGGCGAGACGGCAGCGGCCGAACGGCCGATCACCGGCGCTCTCGAGGCCTTCCGCGCCGTCGGTGACGAGAGGGGGGTCGCGTGGTCCCTCCAGAACCTGGCGTGGATCTCGCTGTCCGAGGGTCGGCTGGCGGAGGCCGACGAGTTCGTGATCGCGTCGGAGGGCGTCTTCCGCGACCTCTCCGATTCGGGCGGGCTGGCGTGGGCCCAGGGGTTGCTCGCGTTCGTGAGGTTGCAGCAGGGGGACCTCCGTTCCGCCTCCGGGATCGCAGATCGGATCCTTCGTGAGTGCGAGCGCAGGGGCGACCGGTTCGGCGAGGGGATGATGCTCACGGTGCGGGCGCACGTGCAGCTGTGGCAGGGTCAGACGTCGTCCGCCGTGGCGTCGGCGAGACGGGCGGTCGCCGCGTTCCGGACCTCGCCTGACCTGTCGGGCACGATTGGCATGGAGCAGGCGCAGACCGTCGCGGGACGGGCGGCGATCATGGCGGGAGAGCTCGCCGAGGGTCGGAGGCTGCTGTCCGACGCGATCCACACCGGCCGGGGCAAGGACGGCATCGCCGGTTTCGCCGTCGGCGTGGCGACGGTGACCGGCGTGCAGATCGGAATGCCGGATCGTCTGCTCGACCAACCGACGGAGCTCTGGATGGGTGCGGGGGGCCCTGGACGGACGGGCGAGCACGCCGCCGTGTACGCCCTCGGTCTGGCTCAGGTGGGACGGGTGGAGGAGGCGGCGCGTTGGGCTCTCGACGCTCTTTCGGACGAGCCGGATCACGGCTACGTCGCGGCGTGCGCGTCGCTCGCTCTGGCCGCCGCCGGCCTCCCGGACGAGGCGGTCGCCGCGGCCGGCCGCGTGGCCGGATCACCGAACGTGACCTATCTGGATCGGATCTGGGCCGACGTGGCCATGGCGATGGTCGACGAGGACGGCGACGCGGCGCTCGACAGGGCCGAGGCAGCGCTGGGTGACGGGGAGGACGCCGTCGCTGTGGCGTTGGTGGACCTGGCGAGGCGCGTCGTCCGTGCCCGTTCGGAGGGGCGACTCCACCAGGTGTCGGCCGGTCTGTTCGGTGAGCTCGACATGTCCGACACCCGGTGGGTCGAGCTCCTGGTGAGGGCGGCCGGTGGTGTCGCCACCCCGGTCGGAGCCGTCGGTGGCGGTGCTGTGGGTGGCGGAGCTGTCGGTGGCGGGGCTGTGGGTGGCGGTGCTGTCGATGACGGTGCTGCCCGGAGACCGGCCGTCGGGCCCGGAACCACTCAGGCCCCCTCCGCAGGGGAGGGGGCCTGAGGGTCGGATCGGCCGGATCGGTTCGTCAGCCGGCTCGGTTCTTCAGCCGGCTCGGTTCGTCAGCCGGGCTGTGCGACGTACCGGAGGTAGGGCTTCTCGGTGCGGAAGCCGGCGGGGTAGGTCTCCTTGGCCTCGTCGTCGGTCACGGCCGGGGAGATGATGACCTCCTCGCCGTTGCTCCAGTTGGCCGGGGTCGCGACCTTGTGCTCGGCGGTCAGCTGGAGGGAGTCGATGACCCGCAGGATCTCGTCGAAGTTGCGGCCGGTCGACGCCGGATAGGTGAGGGTCAGCTTCACCTTGTCGTCGGGTCCGATGATGAACACCGAGCGCACCGTCAGCGTGTCGTTCGCGTTGGGGTGGATCATGTCGTACAGGTCGGAGACCTTGCGGTCGGGGTCCGTGATGAGCGGGAAGTTGAGGGCCTGGCCCTGCGTCTCCTCGATGTCACCGGCCCAGCCCTTGTGGTCCTCGAGCGGGTCGACGGACAGGCCGATCACCTTCACGTTGCGCTTGTCCCACTCGTCCTTCAACTTGGCGACGGTGCCGAGCTCGGTCGTGCACACCGGCGTGTAGTCCTTCGGGTGCGAGAAGAGGACGGCCCAGCTGCCCTTCTTCCAGTCGAGGAAGTCGACGGTGCCCTCGGTGGTGTCGATCGTGAAGTCGGGGGCGTCGTCGCCCAGTCGGATGGCCATTGCCGTGCTCCTCTCGGGCATCCCATCGGATGTCCTGTGGTGTGCTGAATACCCGACCAACCTAGTCGGGTATTCGGAGGGCCGACAACGCGGCCCATGTGGCAGTCATCCGTCACATGTGGTTGACCGAGTTCGCAAATGCTTGCTACAGTTAGCACTGCGTTCCCCTGGGTGAACCAGGGATTCAACCCCCCAAACGAAGGTGCCGTCCGAACGGTCGGCCCAGAGACCGGAGATCCAACATGGACACGCTGCTCGACCCCGTCACCGACATCCAGGACAAGGTCCTCGAGGGCCTGAAGAACACCAAGCAGCCGATCGCCGACGCGGTGTCTGCCATCGTCGACTTCGTGGTCGATCAGCTCCCCGAGGTGCCGGCGCTGCCCTACTCCGAGGTCATCCCCAGCCCGCTCGAGGTGATCGACAACCAGGCGAAGTTCGCGTCGAAGGTCGTCACGACCACCAAGACCGTCGCCACCGCAGCCGCCAAGGCCGCCGCTCCGCTCACCGACCAGCTGCTCGACCGCAGCACCCCGGTGGCCGCCGCGGCCTGAGGCCTGCCGACACCGGTACACGGCCTGCGTCGTGGACCGGACAGATCTGGTCCGGGAGCGTCCCCCCTCGCCCCGGAGACCAGTGACCGTCACGACACCCCCCTGGCGTGAACGGTCCAGACGGAGGGCCCCTTCGGGGGTCCTCCGTCTGCGTTCTCGCTCAGGCTGGGGTGGACTCCTGGTGGCGATCGCCGTAGCGAGCCGACTTGCGCCGCAGGAACGGCGACTCGATGAACCGCCACGAGAGCTCGGCGACGCCCATGCTCGCGACCATCAGCACTGCCGTGCGCACCAGCGTCGCGGCCTTCCCGCCCGGGTTCGGGGTCAGGATGTTGAGCACCTCGTGCCACAGGTACAGGCCGTACGCTCGCCTGCCGATCCAGACCGTGATCGGCAGCGAGAGCCATCGGGAAGGGCCGAGCTGCGGGTTCAGGTGCACCCAGAGGAGAGCGAACGGGATCCCGGCCAGCGCCAGGTTGAACCCCGCGCTCCCGAACGGGTCGAACCACTCGGAGCGGCCCGCCGCCACCAGCTCGATCAGCAGAACCGACAGCCCCAGCGCCGCGGCGACGTCCAGCCATCGTCGACGCAACGGCGCCGTGAGGGCGTACCGACGGACGACCACGGCGAGCAGGCAGCCGACGATGAGCTGGTCGAAGCGCATCGCGGAGAACCGGTACAGGACCTCGCCCGCGTAGGACAGGTCCGAGCCGGCGAAAGGGTCCTCGGCCATCCAGTCGACACCGAACGAGGAGCCGAGGAGTCGTACGGCTACCCAGAATCCGGCCCATGTCGCAGCCGCTCCCAGCAAGAGCCGCTGTCGTCGGCCGGTGCGCAGACCGACCAGCAACAGGAACGGCCAGAAGAAGTAGAACCACTCCTCGACCGACAGCGACCAGAGGTGGAACAGCACCCGTGGCGAGTCGGGTGTGCTGAAGCCGAAGAGACCCAGGAAGATCTGGTACGAGTACAGCGCGGCGGCGCCGAGCTCTGCCCAGACCGTCGGGTAGTCGGCTCCGATGAAGATCGCGGCGGCGGCGACCAAGGCGAGCAACGCGTACATCGCCGGGAACAACCGCAGGACCCGCCGGTGGTAGAAGCCGCGCAGGCTGACGGCGCCCTCCCGGCGACGCTCGTCGAGCAGCAGGCTTGTGATGAGGAACCCCGACAGGACGAAGAACACGTCCACGCCGATGAGTCCGCCTGCGAACACCTCGGGACCCAGGAAGTGGAACAGCATGACGGAGAGCACGGCGATGGCGCGCATCCCGTCCAGCGCGGGCTCGTAGTGCAGCGGTGCGGCGTCGATCCGTATCGGGCCGATGGGAGTATCGAGGGCCGGCCCACCGTTGCCTGCCGTCCCGGAACCCGTCATGTCGGCTCGGCCCCAGGAGCGCGGGTGGGGTCCGGATCCGACGTCGTCTCCGGGTGCTCACCGGCGGCGAGCTCGGAGCGCAGTCGGTCCTGTGGTGCGGTGAATCGGGTCTCCTTGATGTGCAGGAAGCGCCGCTCGACGAAGCGGTAGCTCGCCAGGCCCGCGAGGACGCCGAGGCAGGCGACGAAGGACCCGAGGACCAGGCGACGCACTCCGTAGGAGTCCTCGATCAGGGCGATGAACGGCAGCAGCACGGGGATGTGCCACAGGTAGATGCCGTAGGAGCGCTGGCCGAGCCATCTCGCCGGGCCGAACGCGAGCCCGCGGGCGACGAGGGACTGCTGGCGGAAGAAGATGTCGAGGATCATCGGCATGAGTGCCCAGAGGGCGATCTGGTAGCCGACGCTCCCGAACATCGTGATCACGGGGAATCGGGTCGACGTGACCAGAGTCAGGATGAACATGACCCATCCGAAGGCGCCGCCGATGGCGATGATCCGGCGGACGCCGTCGGTCAGCGGTCGTGGGATGGCCCTGGCGATGAACGCGAGCAGGCAACCGCACACGATCATGTCGGGGCGGACCGCTGCGATCCGGTAGAGGACGCCCTGCCAGGTGATCTGATCCTGATCCGCGAAGTGGGCATCGATGCCGTCCCAGGTGACGAGGTGCTGGAACCGCATGCGGATGATCACGAACACGGCGATGAACACGAGGCAGCCGATGATCAGGTTCCGGTCCGAGCGCCGCGTCCCCCGCCTCAGGTTCCGCTTCAGGATCATCGGCCAGAAGAAGTAGAACTGCTCCTCGACCGTGAGGCTCCACGTGTGGCCGATAGCCCCGATCGACGCGGGGAAGAACGCGGCGACCAGGAAGTAGACGTAGAGGGCGGCGGCCAGCGACTCGAGCCACCAGAGACCCGCGTTCTCGAGTGCGTCGGGTGCGAGAACCTGCACGGCGAGCATCAGGACCGTGAAGATGCCGATCATGACGTACATCGCCGGGAACAGGCGCAGCATCCGGCGGGTGTAGAAGCGACGCATACCGATCGACCCGCTCCGGTTCTGCTCGTCGAGCAGGAGCGTGGTGATCAGGAACCCGCTGGCCACGAAGAACCAGTCGATGATGATCGGCGACCCTGGCAGCAGCTCGGCCGTCACGCCGCAGTGGTAGAGCACGACCTGGAGGACGAAGATCCCCCGGAAGCCGTCGAACGCGGGGACGTAGCCGAGGCGGTCCCCCTCGACCCTGATGAGACGACCGTCGTCCGTCACCGCTCCGCCCCGCGTCCGGCCCCCGAAAGCCAGGGAACGGTACCGATCCTGGCCCAGATCTGTCCATGTCGGAGGTGCAGCTCTTGGGCCGAACCCGCCGATCTCGGGCACCAGCGACCAGCTGTTGGTCGCTCAGCTCCAAGTTCGTGGGCCGACGGCTCGGTCACGCCGATCTCGGGCACCAGCGACCAGCTGTTGGTCGCTCAGCTCCAAGTTCGTGG
>CAZNQK010000026.1:22250-25928 GCA_964575165.1 uncultured Aquihabitans sp.
CGCCGATCTCGGGCACCAGCGACCAGCTGTTGGTCGCTCAGCTCCAAGTTCGTGGGCCGACGGCTCGGTCACGCCGCTCGGCGCCTCAGACGTCGAGTGCTTCGCGGTCGACCAGGTCGGAGTGGTCGAGCAGGTACTGGCGGCGCTTGGCGACGTCGCTTCCGAACAGGGTGTCGAACAGCTCGGCGGCCTCGGCGGCGGCGCGGGCGTCGTCCATCGTGAGGCGACGCAGGATGCGGGTCCCGGGGTCGAGGCAGGTGACGGCCAGCTCCTCGACGTCCATCTCGCCGAGTCCCTTGAACCGGACCCACTGGAGGTTCTCGGCCTTGCGGTTGCCCTTGGTCAGTTCGTCGGTGAGCTGGAGCTTCTCCTCCTCGGAGAACGCGTGGATCGTCTTGTCGCCGACCTTCACCGTGTACAGGGGCGGTTGGGCGGCGAACACCCTGCCGTCCTCGAGCAGCGGTCGCATGTAGGCGTGGATCAGTGTGAGCAGCAGGCAGCGGATGTGGCTGCCGTCGACATCCGCGTCGCACAGGATGATGATGCGTCCGTAGCGGGCGTCGGCCAGCTTGAAGTCCTTGCCGGAGCCGGCGCCGATCGCGGTGAACAGCGCCTGGGCCTCGGCGTTCTCGACCACCTGCTTCATGGTGGACTTGCCGGCGTTGACGACCTTGCCCCTCAGCGGGAGCACTGCCATGTACTCGGCGTTGCGACCGGCCTTGGCCGGCCCGGCGGCCGAGTCACCCTCCACGATGAGCAGCTCGGCGTCGGGTCCGTGCGAACGGCAGTCGGCGAGCTTGTCGGGCATGCCGGCGGAGCTCAGAGCCGAGGCCTTGCGTCGGGCGTCGAGGTTGGCCTTGGTCTGCACCCGAGTCAGGACCGCCTGGGTCACCTTCTCCCGGAGGGCGTTGACGTGGGTCTTCTTGCCGCCGCCGTCGATCCAGTTGCCGAGGTTGTCGCGCACGACCTCGTAGACGATCGAGCTGATCGAGGGCGTGCCGAGCTCCTGCTTGGTCTGGCCCTTGAACTGCGGCTCGGGGAAGGTGACCTTGACCGCTGCGACCAGTCCCTCCTGCACGTCGGACTTCTCGGCGCGGTCCTTGCCCGACTTGGCCAGCTTGGCGAGCTTCTTGGTCCCCGTGAGGAGGGAGTCGTTGACGACTCTGGTCAGCGCCCGATCGAATCCAGAGACGTGTGTGCCCCCCTCGGTGGTCGGGATCGTGTTGACGAAGCTGGTGAGCACGGTGTCATAGCCCTTCACCCACCGGAGCGCGACGTCGACGGTGCAGATGCGCTCGACGATGCTCATCTTGCCGTCGACGGGCACCTTCTCCTCGAACGTGCCGGTGCCGTGGAGGGTGACGACGTCGGTCACCGGCTCACCGATGCTGAGCGACTCGACCAGGTCGGCGAGCCCACCCCGGGCGAGGAACTCCTCGGGCTCCCGGCCAGGCGTCCGCTTGTCGACGAGTCGGACCTTGAGCCCGGGGACCAGGAAGCACACCTGGGCGCAGTGGTCTCGCACGAGCTCGGCGTCGATCGTCAGGCCGGGGTCGAAGATCTCGAGGTCGGGCCAGAACCGGACCCGGGTGCCGGTTCGCTTGGGTGGGATCTTGCGGACGACCTCGAGCGTGGAGCCCGGCTTGAAGTGGCCCTTCGCGTCGACCTTGCCGGGGACCCTGTGCACGAACGTGAGCCGGTGGGTCGCTCCGTCGCGGTCGACCTCGGCGACGACCTTTGAGGCGAGGGCGTTGACGACCGACGCACCCACGCCGTGCAGCCCGCCCGACGCCGAGTAGGCACCAGTGCCGAACTTGCCGCCGGCGTGCAGTTCGGTGAACACGATCTCGAGCGCGGTGCGCTTGCCGTCCTTCTTGCCCGTGGGTATGCCTCGCCCGTTGTCGGCGACCTCGACCGATCCGTCCCGGTGCAGCGTCACCTCGATCAGGTTGGCAAAGCCGGCTGCGGCCTCGTCGACCGCGTTGTCGACCAGCTCCCACACCAGGTGGTGCAGGCCCTCGGGTCCGGTGCCGCCGATGTACATGCCCGGCCGCTTGCGCACGGCGTCAAGGCCTTCGAGGAGCTGGATGCTCTTCTCGTCGTAGGTGTCGGAGCGGTTGGTGGAGCTGGTCGCCATGGCCCGACGAGTCTCCCACGACCCCGTGACACGCCCGCGCCACCCGTCCCCGCTCCGACCCCCACCGAACTCGGGTCACCTCGCGCCGACTATCGGAGTCAAGTGACCCGAGTTGGGGGTGTTGGCTGAACTCGGGTCGTCTCGCGCCGATTATCGGAGTCAAATGACCCGAGTTCGGGGTGTTGGGCCGGCGGTGGGGTGGCTACCGTCGTCGGCGATGGACCCGCTCGAGCTCGACGACCTGGCGGCTCCCGTGTTCTCACAGGCGGCGTCGGAGATCATCGACGCAGGGGCGGCGCTGGCCGACGCTGTCGAGCTCCGGCCCGACCGCCTGATGGCCGACGCCGTCACCAAGGCCGGCGGACTCGATGACTTCGGACCCGACGGGTGGCAGGAGCCGCTCGCCGTCCTCTGCCACGCCTACGACACCGAAGCGGGTCTGTCGGCGTTCGGGAGGGTCAGCATCCACGCCCAGCTCGTTCAGTTCCTGACCAACAGGCTCCTGATCGCCGAGGTGATCCGCCGACACCCCGAGGCCCTGGATCAGGACGTGCGGGCGCCGATCGTGATCGCCGGTCTGCCCCGGACCGGTACCACGCACCTGCACAACCTCGTGTCGGCCGATCCGGCGCTGCGGTTCCTGCCCTACTGGGAGTCGATCGAGCCGGTGCCCGCCGCGGGTGAGCCGATGTTCGGTGACGGCAGCCTGGCGCCCCGGACAGCGCGGTGCGATGCGGCCATCGGCATGGCCGAGCTGTGGACACCTGAGCTGAAGCGCATGCACGAGATGTCGACGTGGCACGCCCACGAGGAGATCCACCTCCTCGCCATCGACTGCTCGTCCATGTTCTTCGACACCCTTGCGGTGATCCCGTCCTGGCGCGAGTTCTACCGCTCGCAGGACCAGACGCAGCACTACCGGTACCTGCGCACGGTGCTCCAGGTTCTGCAGTTCCTGCGGGGAGGGGACCGCTGGGTGCTCAAGTCGCCCCAGCACCTGGAGCAGTTCGGGCCGTTGAGCACCGTGTTCCCCGACGCCACCGTCGTGGTCACCCATCGCGATCCTGGCGAGGTGACGCTCAGCATGGCGACGATGCTGGCCTATGCGGCCAGGGTCCACGTCGAGGTCCCGGACCCGGTCGGGATCGGGCGCTACTGGAGCGGTCAGCTCGTCGAGATGCTCGGAGCGTGCGTCGCGGACCGTCACCGGTTGCCGCGGGAGCGGAGCATGGACGTCCGGTTCGACGAGTTCATGGCCGACGACCTGGGCACGGCGTCGCGGTTGTACGAACTGGCCGGTCAACCGCTGGATGCCAGGGCACGCGCCGCGCACGCGGAGTACCTGGCCGGGCACCGTCGCGACCGCCACGGCCGGGTGCTCCACGATGCAGATGCCGTCGGGGTGGACGTCGACGCTGTCCGGGAAGCGACCGCTGAGTACCGCGACGCCTTCGGCGTCTGAGCTCGCCGTCCCACCGGTTCCTCGAACTCGGGTCGTCTCGCGCCGCATGTCGGTGTCAGCCGACCCGAGTTCGGTGGGT
>CAZNQK010000026.1:26028-32957 GCA_964575165.1 uncultured Aquihabitans sp.
CGGACCCACGTCAACGCTGCCCCGAACCGTCGTGCCTCGGACTCGTCGGTCGGACGCCACTCGCCGGGGTCGCCGACAGCGTCGATCCGCCACTGCATCCGCCGCCCGGTCGATGGGTCGGCCAGGTAGTCCCTCGTGATGGCGCAGACGGCGTCCGGCTCGAGTCGCACCCACATGGCATTCGCCGCGACGGACCGACCGTCCCGTTCGTGGTCGGACATCTGTTTGGGGTCGGTCGGTGACAGCCAGATCTCGACGGGTCGGGCGGATCGCTCTGCATCGACGCGCTCGACGCACTCGGAGACGTCCGCCGAGGCCTTCGTGTCGTGGTCGTTGACCGTGGCCACGATGCGCTCGGAGTAGCGGCCGTCGTCCGGTCCGCCGTACACGGTCAGAGAGAAGTACGCCGCGTCCGCCCGGGCGGCGGTGACCACGTAGGTCCTCGACGGATCGACCGGTGCGTACTGGTAGAACGCGTCGGCGTTGTCGCCTCCCCACTTGCGTGTTGGTCCGACGATGTCGATGAACCGTGGCGCGGTCACGTCACCCCACACGAACGCGTCGAGCCCGACCGAGAGGATCGAGAACATCCATCGGTAGCCCTCGAGGACCGTCGGTAGGTCGGACTGTGCCCGGTCCCCGGCCAGGAACCGCTGGTCGAGGCCGGCCAGCTCGTCGATCAGCTCGTGGACCACCGCAGCGGTCATCGGGGCCGGATGTGGGTCAGAGGTCGGTCCGGTCGGATCGTTCATGCCCGGAGTTGAGCACCTCGGTCGCTCCGGTGCTCGGAGCGGGCTACTCGCCGCCCATGGATGCGGCGGCCCGTCTCGCCATCTCCTCGGGGTCGACGTCCTCGACGTGGGTCGCGATGCTCCAGCGGTGGCCCCACGGGTCCACGATCGCCGACATCCGGTCGCCGTAGAACTGGTCGGCGGGTTCGCGCACGGGCGTGGCTCCTGCGGCGATCGCTGCGGCGAAGGTGGCGTCGACGTCAGGTACGTAGATGCTGAGCATCACCGGTGACCCGCCCACCTTTCCCGGGCCGACGCTGCCGGCCTCCGGCCATTCGTCGGCGATCATGAGCAGCGAGCCACCGAGGCCGAGCTCGGCGTGGCCCACCCGACCGTCGGGGCTCGTCATGACGTCGCCTCGTCGCTCGAAACCGAGCACGTCGCAGTAGAACTGCATCGCCTCGATCGCTCCGTCGACCGCCAAGTACGGCGAGAGACGGGGGTAGCTGCCGGGAACGGGTTGAACGGCCATGGCGTCTCCTCGACGGGCGGGTGAACCCTTGTCTACCCGCCCGTCGTCGGAGACGGTGGTCGCTCGTTCCAGAGCGTCAGACGCCGTCGCAAGCGCCGAAGGGTGTGGTCTGCCACGGAGACGACTGGACATCCACGGTCGTGGTGCTGGCTCCCGTCGAGTTCGCGCCACCGGCAGCACCCCAGTAGTTGCACGATGCGTTCAGGACTCCGGGGTGCGGGCCCCCGAAGTCGTTCCAGCGAACCCCGATCTTCTGGAGCGATCCGGGGCCGCCCCAGATGCCGCCGTCGAAGCTGTTGCCGTTGATCGAGGCGTCCACCGTCGTTGCTCCGCACGGCGCGGCCACGAAGTAGTGGATGCCGGTCCGATTGTCGGTGAACGTGTTGCGGGCGTAGCTGTTGGTCACGCCGTCGGTGTTGGTGCCGTCGCAGACCTGCACGAACACCGCCGAGCTGAAGGCCGTGAAGGTGTTGTCCTCGATCCGGTTGCCGCCCGAGGTGATGACGATTCCGGCCGGGTAGTCGTCTCCTGTCCGGCCTGTGGCGTCGAAGGTGTTCTCCGATACGACGATCGTGTGGGGGAACGGGCCTCCCTGGTACTCGTTGATCCAGATCGCCCTGCTCGTCACGTGCGTGAACGCGTTGCCGGTGATCGTGCCCGACACGACCGGGTGGCTCGCGTCCATCTGGGTCACGTCCATGGGCCGACGGAAGTTGGTGAACGTGTTGTCCTTCACCTCGTACGAGCCGGACATCACCATGATGGCGGCGTCGGTCATCGTCGTGCATACGTAGTCGCAGTCAGGCACCCAAGGGCCACCGTTGAAGATGTTGTTCCGGACCTTGACGTCGGATCCGCCGAACAGTCCGACGAGGTGGTGCGTGTTCGGCGCGATCAAGGCCGCGTCATCCTGCGGATCGATCGTGAAGCCGTCCACGGTGACGTCGAAGCTGCCCGTGGAGTTCGGGTGAGGCTCACCCGGAGTGCGGAAGCCCTTGACGATGCTCTCCGGCCCCCGGGACTGCGGGGTGGCGCCCGCGGCGACGCCCTTGTTCGCTCCCTCGAAGACGAGCGGCTTGGTCACCGACACCAGCTCGTCGTAGGTGCCAGACCCGACGTGGATCGTCTCGCCGGCGATCGCCTGGCCCACCGCGTAGGTGATCGTCGCGCACGGCGACGCAGACGCGGAGCAGCCGCCCACGTCGACTCCACCTGCGGCGACGTATCGGCCGTTGTCCACCGGCGGGGTCGGCGGATTGGAACACGCAACCGCCCCCAACGTCATGGCCGCGAGCGCGGCGACGGCGAACCCCTTGACAGCCCTCATGGAAACCCCCTCAGTCCACGCCGGGTCCCACCCCAGCCGAAGCGATCTGTGTATCAGAGGGGGAGGGGTGTGTCACCCGCCGTTGGACGGTCGACATCGGCGGTCCTGCGGGGTCGCCCAGTCGTGCGTGTCACCAGCGGCCGGTGCCCACCCCGAGCCAACGGCGCTTGGTGGTCTTCGACGCCAGGTCCCTGCCGGTGTGCGGCAGTGTCAGAGTCTCGGGCGTGGGGTCCGGGCGTGACGGCGCTTCCTCTACGCCGACGACGATGAGCACGCCGGTGTCGGGGCCGACGTAGGCCCACTCCAGACGCTTCTCGCTGCGGAACTTGGTGATCCGCAACCCGCCCGTGTTGCGACCCTTGGTCGGTAGCTCGTCGGCGTCGGTGACCTTGGCGGTCTGGGCGTCGCTCACGGAGAGCACGATGGCGCCGGGCCCGGCGATGCCGGCGCCGACGACCGTCGCGCCGTCGCCTAGCTTCATGCCGCCCACGCCGCCGGCGCCCGCGCCCTGCACGGGCACGGCAGCGACCTCGCAGCGCAGGGCCTGGGCGTTCGACGCCACTGCGATCAGCTCGACCCCGTCAGGCGCGGTGGTCGCAGCCACCACGGAGTCGCCGGGCTTGAGCTTGATCGCCGTTCGACCGGCGGCCAGACCGAGCAGCTCGGTAGTGGCGACGCGCTTCATGACCCCTTGTGCGGTCACGAGCAGGACCGGCGGGTCCTGCTCACCTCCGGTCACGAGCGTGAGCACGGCCTCGCCCTTGTCCAGCGGCACGAGCTCGCCCAGCGTGGTGCCCCGTGACCGTCCGGTCACCTCGGGCACGGTCGAGACCGACACGGGGAACACCCGGCCCCGCGAGGTCACTGCCGCGAGTCGGGCGTGGGTCGTGGTAGCGACCCGTTGTGCGATCACGTCGTGGCGCCCCGGCGTGGCTGGCTTCGGCCCGCTGGTCGGTTCCTGGCCGATCATGCCGCTGGTGGTCAGGGCGACCACGCACGGCTCCTCGACCCGGTTGGCGGCCTCCTCCGCCTCGGCCTCCTCGAGCGACACGTCGTCGAGGTGCTCGGGTGACAGGATGCGGCTCCGCCGCTCGAACCCGTAGTTGGCGACGAGCTCCTCGAGCTCGGACAGCACGATGGTCCGCTGCCGCCGCTCGGACGCCAGGATCTTCTCGAAGTCCTGGATGCGGCCGCGCAGCTCTCCGGCTTCGGCCTCGAGCTCGAGCTTGGCCAACGCGGTGAGCCGACGGAGCTGCATGTCGAGGATGTGCACGGCCTGCACCTCGGTCAGCGTCAGCTGCTCCATCAGCCGGTCCCGGGCCTCGGCAGCGTCCTCGGAGCTGCGGATGATCGACACCACCAGGTCGATCGCGTCGAGCGCTATCAGCAGTCCCTCGACCAGGTGCAGCCTGCGGCGGGCCTTCTCGAGGCGGAACTCGGTGCGGCGGCGGACGACGTCGAGGCGGTGGTCGATGTAGTGCTGGCACAGCTCGTAGAGGCCGACGGTGCGAGGGGTGCCGTCGACAAGCACGACGTTGTTGATGCCGAAGGTGTCTTCGAGCGGGGTCAGTCGGTAGAGCTCGGTGAGCACCGCCTTGCCGTTGGCGCCGGGGCGCAGCTCGATCTCGATGCGCAGACCCGTGTGGCGGTCAGAGGTGTTCTTCACGTCGGTGACGAGCGGCAGCTTGCCGTTGCGCATCAGCTCCTGGATGCGGGCGACCACCCGCTCGGGTCCGACCTGGTAGGGCAGCTCGGTGACCACGATTCCCTGCCGGGCGCGGGTCAGGTCGACGACGTCGGCCTTTGCCCGGACGCGCACGCTGCCGCGACCCGTGGCGTACGCCTCGGCGAGACCGTCGTCGACGACCACGCCGCCCGAGGGGAAGTCGGGCCCGGGAAGCACCTCCATGAGCTGCTCGACGGTCGGCTTCGGTCGGCGCTGGGTCATGACCAGCTTGATCGCCTCGTAGACCTCGCCGAGGTTGTGAGGCGCCATGTTGGTGGCCATGCCGACGGCGATGCCGGAGGTCCCGTTCACCAGCAGGTTGGGGAGTCGACCGGGGAGGTAGAGCGGTTCGGACCGTTCGCCGTCGAACGTGGGACGGAACTCGACGGTCTCCTCGTCGATCTCGGCCAGCATCTCCATGGCGGCCTCGGTCAGTCGGCACTCGGTGTACCGGTAGGCGGCGGGCGGGTCGTCGAGCGAGCCGAAGTTCCCGTGCGGGTCCACCAGCGTGATGTTGCGCCCGAAGCTCTGACCCATGCGCACGAGCGCGTCGTAGATCGCTCCGTCGCCGTGGGGGTGGTACTTGCCCATGGTCTCGCCGACGACGTTGGCGCACTTGCGGTGCGGACGGTCGGGTCGCATCCCCATGTCGGCCATCGCGTGGAGGATCCGGCGTTGCACGGGCTTGAGGCCGTCGCGCACGTCGGGGATGGCGCGGGAGGTGATGACCGACAGCGAGTAGGCCATGAAGGACTCGCCGAGCTCCTGGGTGACGGGGACGTCGATGACCTCCCGCGCGAACTCTCCTTCGAACAGCTGCGTCTGACGTGGCATGGCGACCATTGTTGCCGGTGGCTCCGACGCGGTCCGTCACCGCCGGCGTTCCGTTCTGTTGTGCAGAACGGGAAGGATCCTTCCCGTTCTGCACAACAGAACGCTGTGGGGTGGGGTGACATGTGCCGGGGTGAATCTGCTTCGGGGTTCGCGCGACCATGGGCGCCATGTCTGCGAAGCGTGCCAGCACCGAGTCCACCGACGACGAGCGCCCCTCGAGCAGCGACGGACCGTGGCTCGGTGATGCCTGCTCGCTGGTCGACGCCTTCAGGGCGGGGGAGCGCTCACCGAAGGAGGAGCTGCAGGCCACGCTCGACGCGATCGCGGACAGCGACCTCAACTGCTTCTCGTTCCTCGACCCGGAACGGGCGCTCGCCGCGGCGGACGACGCCGACCTGTCCAAGCCGTTCGGCGGTGTTCCGGTCGGCATCAAGGAGCTCGAGCAGGTCGAGGGTTGGCCCGACACCGGCGGGTCGCTCGTGTTCAAGGACCGGATAGCGACGTTCACCTCGGAGGCGACACGCCGCTTCATCGTCGACGGGGGCGCCAACCCCGTCGGTCTCACGACGTCGTCGGAGTTCGGCGGCCTCAACGTGAGCGTGACCAAGCTCAACGGTGTGTGCCACAACCCGTGGCGTCACGGTCGGACGGTCGGCGGGTCTTCCGGAGGCAGCGCCTCGGCAGTCGCCGGTGGGCTCGTGAGCCTGGCCAGCGGCGGTGACGGCGGCGGGTCGATCCGGATCCCGGCCGGCTACACGGGCCTGTTCGGCATGAAGGGCACGTTCGGTCGGGTGTCACGTGGACCGCACGCCTTCTCACGACCCGCCACCGTCGTGCTCGGCTGTCTGGCCCGCTCGGTGCGAGACGCGGCGCGCTACTACGACGTGTGCGCAGGAGTCGACCCCCGCGATCCGACCAGCCTCCCCGACCCCGGAGGGTGGGAGCGCAACCTCGGCTCCACCGATCTGAGAGGTCGCAAGGTCGCGATCCTCCCGTCGATCGCCGGCGTGACGCTCGAGCCGGGTGTGGAGGCCGAGATCCGCGACAGGGCCGCGGCGCTGGTCGAGTTGGCGGGCATGGAGGTGGTCGAGCTCCGCCTCGAACTGCCGAACCTGGCTGCGCAGTGGGCGATGGGCAACCTGTCGACCCTGCTCGCGGAGCTGGACCGTCTCTGGCCGGCGTGCGCCGCGGACCTCACCGACGAGATCGCGCTCGGACTGATCCTCGCTCAGACCACCTACAACCTGAACCTGGCCGCCGTCGCCGAGGACCAGCGACTGAAGGCGAACGAGGCAATGGCCGGCGCGTTCGACGAGGTCGACTACATCATCTCCGCAACGAACCCCGGCCCGGCGTTCGCCGCTGAAGCGTCGACGTCGAGCCCGACTGCCACGTTCCTCGACTCGGCGAAGGCCTCGACGGCTGCCCGGGTCGCGTTCCGCGGCCTGATGGGCGGGGTCCGCATGGCCAACGGCGCCTTCCCCCGTCTGTCGAACCGCCTGATCGAGATGGTGGTCGAGCGGGTGCCGGACCTGGTGACCATGGGTGGGTTGACCATCATCTCGAACATCTACGGCAACCCGGCCGTATCGATCCCCGCCGGCGACGTGGACGGACTCCCGGTCGGCATGCAGGTTCTGGCACGTCACCACCGCGACGCGGAGCTGTTCGACCTCGGCTACGCCTACGAGCGTGAGATCGGCTGGCCGATGGTGGCACCGTCGGTGCTGTCCCGGGAACTCGCCCCCGCCTGAACCCGGCCCCGGTCCCTCCCCGTCA
>CAZNQK010000027.1:0-6647 GCA_964575165.1 uncultured Aquihabitans sp.
AAGCTCTACGGCGGTGACGTGTCCCGCAAGCGCAAGCTGCTCGAGAAGCAGAAGGAGGGCAAGAAGCGGATGAAGCACCTCGGTCGCGTCGAGGTGCCGTCCGACGCCTTCATCAGCGCACTGCGCCTGGAGGACTGACCCACCGGTGTGAATTGGCACTCGCGTAGACTGAGTGCCAATGGCAGAAGATCGCGGAGCCGATGACAGCGCGCTGGACCAGCGCAAGGCTGCGATCCTGCGCGCCATCGTGCAGCAGTACATCGAGACGGCCCAGCCGGTCGGATCGACGACGGTGGCCGCACGGCCCGACGTGGGCGTCTCCTCCGCCACGGTCCGCAACGAGATGACCGTCCTCGAGCGTGACGGCTATCTCGCCCAGCCCCACACGAGTGCGGGTCGGGTGCCCACGGAGAAGGGCTATCGCTTCTTCGTCGACGGTCTCGGTGGGGCGGACCGACTGAGCGCGGGCAACGTGCGCGCCGTGCGGGACTTCTTCTCCTCGGCGCACGGCGAGCTCGAGTCGATGCTCAGGGAGACGACCCGGTTGCTGTCGACGCTCACCCACAGCGCCGCGGTCGTGGTCGGGGACCATCCCGATGTCGCCACACTGCGGTCGGTGCAGCTGATCGATCTGAGCGCACGGACCGTGCTCGTGGTGATCGTGCTCAGCAACGGCGTCGTCCTTAAGCGGACGTTCGAATCTCCCGTCGAGATGGACGCCGAGCTGATCGGTCGGGCGCAGACGGCTGTGTCCGAGGCCGTCGTCGGACGCGATCTCACCGACATCGGCGGGCCCGTCCCCGACGGCGTCGCTGGTGATCCTGCGATGCTCGGCGCCGTCGCGCTCGATGCGGTGCGAGCCGCCGTCGCCGAGGAGTCCCAGCAGGTGTTCGTCGACGGCGCAGCCAACGTCGCGGGATCGTTCGAGACGCGCGAGACGGTCGAGCGGGTGCTGACCATCCTGGAGCAGCAGTTCGTCGTGGTGACGTTGCTCAAGGAGCTCCTCGATGGCGGACTCACGGTGGCGATCGGGTCCGAGACCGGGGTCGATACCCTGGCCGACTGCGCGCTGGTCGTCGCCCCGTACTCGGCCGGTGACACGCCGGCAGGGGTGATCGCCGTTCTGGGGCCGACCCGCATGGACTACGCAGAGGCGGTGTCCACCGTGTCGGTCGTGAGTCGCCGACTGAGCCGGATGTTGACCGAGGGATGAACGAGATGAGCTCCGTGATCCGGAGCCGGAAGGTGCAGAGTGGCTGACCTGTACGAGGTCCTCGAGGTGCCGCGTGATGCCTCGATGGACGACATCAAGCGTGCTTACAGGCGCCTGGCGCGGGAGTGCCACCCTGACGCCAACCCCGATGACCCGGGTGCCGAAGCGAGGTTCAAGGACCTGGCCGCGGCCTACGAGGTGTTGTCGGATCCCGACAAGCGCAGTCGCTACGACAGGTTCGGCTCCGCCGACGGGTTCGATCTGGGCGACCCGTTCGGATCCGGCGTGTCCGGGCTGGGCGACCTCTTCGACGCGTTCTTCAGCTCCGGCGGATCCCCCTTCGGAGGTGGCCGTCGGGGTTCGTCCGGTCCGATGCGTGGGCCGGACCTGGAGTCCGAGGTCTCGATCGCGTTCACAGACGCGGTGTTCGGGACCCAGACCGACGTCACGGTCCGGACCGCCGTCACCTGCGAGGACTGCGGCGGTTCGGGGGCCGAGGAGGGAACGAGCCCGGAGACGTGCACGGAGTGCGGCGGGAGCGGCGAGGTCCGTTCGGTCCGTCAGACCGTGCTCGGACAGGTGGTCACGGCGGTGACCTGTCGCTCGTGTGCCGGCGCCGGTCGGATCATCGCTTCGCCGTGCGCGACCTGCCGGGGCGACGGACGCATCGTCCAGGATCGCACCTACACCGTCGACATCCCGCAGGGGGTCGCCGGGGGATCGACTCTGCGTCTGACCGGTCGCGGCGCGGTCGGACCCCGCGGCGGCCCGCCCGGCGACCTGTACGTCCACCTCCGGGTCGAGCCCCATGAGCGCTTCACGCGCGAGGGCGACGACCTGGTCCACCGTCTCCCGATCGGGATCGCCCAGGCCGCGCTCGGCGTACGCCTCATGCTCGAGACCCTGGACGGGTGGGAGGACGTCGTGGTGCCCAAGGGCACCCAGAGCGGGCACACGGTCCGCCTGCGCAACCGCGGGGTGCCGCACCTCGGAGGTCGCGGACGGGGAGATCTGATCGTCGAGGTCGTCGTCGAGACGCCCACCAAGCTGAGCGACGAGGAGGCAGAGCTGCTGCGTCAGTTCGCGGAGCTCAGGGGTGAGGAGCTCGCTCCAGTGGACGAGGGGCTCTTCAAGAAGGTCCGCAACGCCCTCCAGGGGAACTGAGGCCACCCGGTGTCGGAGGTCTCGACCGACGACGCCGCAGGACGAAGATCCTGCGCCGCACAGGTGATCGTGGACGACGTCGACGATCCGTCCGGCCCGGTCATCGGCGACGCGGCAGCCCACCACCTCGGCAGGGTCCTGCGGCTGAGGGCGGGAGCGCACGTCTGTGCTGCCGACGGACGGGGCGGGTGGCGGATCGTGCGCTTCGTCGGCGACAACCGACTCGAACCCGCCGGAGCGGTCCACCACGAGGAGGATCCGGTCCAGCAGGTGACCGTCGCGTTCGTGCCTGTGAAGCGCGACCGTGCCGAGCTCGTGGTGCAGAAGCTCACCGAGATCGGGGTCGATCGCATCGTGCTCACGTCCTCGGAGCGGGCGGTGCTCCGTTGGGACGGCGACCGGGCGGAGCGACACCTCGACCGGCTCCGACGCGTCACGATCGAAGCGGTGCAGCAGTGTCGGCGGCTCTTCGTGCCGACGCTGGACACGGCGTCGTTGGGTGATCTGCTCGCGGCAGGTGCCGCGCTGGCGGACATCGGAGCGTCGGGCGACCCGGTGGGTGGCGTGCCAGTGGTGGTCGGGCCCGAGGGTGGTTGGACCGACAGGGAGCGTTCGATGGCGACCGCGACGCCGGTCGGCCTGGGCGCGCACGTGCTGCGTGCCGAGACAGCGGCGATCGTCGCCGGGGTGCTGATGACCCGGCACCGCGACGGCTCTGCTGGGTGAGACGACTCCGGCGGTAGAGCAGCGGGAGAGGGCTCTGTCGGGCGAGTCAGGATCCGAGGTTGACGACCGCTGGCGCGTTCAGTCACGCTGAGTGGGTGCGGGGGGCAGTTTTCCCCGTAGATCAGACGTATTCCGTGACGCACAGTGGTCGGGTACGTAGCACGGCTCGGCACGCGCGCAGGTCGCGGCGGACGGGCCGAGGAAGGCGGTCACGCATGGGAGACGAGGTGCTCGAGCACGATCTGGCGGACGGGACGACTCTCGACGACGGCGGCTACGCGCGCGTCGTGGGGGAGCGACTCCGCGAGATCCGCAAGCAGAAGAAGCTGTCGCTGCAAGAGGTCGAGAGGGTGTCGGACCTGGAGTTCAAGGCGTCGGTCCTCGGCGCCTACGAACGTGGCGAGCGCGCGATCTCGGTCCCTCGGTTGCACCGACTGGCGCTCTTCTACCGCGTTCCGGTGGACCAGCTGCTGCCCGGCGGTGAGGCCGAGGACGAGGCGACCCATCACGATCCCGATGCATCCGGAGCCCGGATCGATCTCACCCGTCTCGAGGACATCGATGGTGCCGAGGCCGAGATGCTGGCCCGGTACCTCCGCATGATCCAGGTCCAGCGCCAGGACTTCAACGGCCGTGTCCTCACGATCCGTCGTGACGACATGCGGGCGATCGCCTGCATCCTCGGTGTCGGTCAGGAAGCAGCGGACCGCCGCCTCGATGAGATGGGCCTCCGCCTGGGGTGATGCCGGTGATCAGGTGCAGCCTCGGTCCACGTCGTAGACCGACCAGGGTCCCGCGTCCGATCGAACAGTGATCCGCACTCCGTCGATGCACCCGGCGTCGGCCATGCGCCTCAGCAGATCGGTCTCGTTCGATCGCGTGTAGTGGTCGTCGTAGGAGGGGAAGGCCACGACGGTGTCGACGTCTCTCTTCAGGAGGAAGCGCGCGTAGCTCGCCTCCGACGCGAACGGACCGCGGTGGAGCCCCTCAGGGAAGAGCTCCGCGTCGAGCACGCCTCCGGCACGTGCCACTGCGTACAGGCCGTACTTGCCGTCGCGGCCGCTCAGCACCCTGTACGTGTCGCCCGATCGCACCGCCCCGGAGGCGACGAACGCGTCGACCCGGGTGTCGGGGTCCCGTCGGAGGCTGCCCCATGCGAAGTCCATCCCGAACGGCTGGTACATGGGCCACTGGAGTGCGATGAACGCCACCGTGAGCGCGACAGGGACCCATCCTGGCGGTCGGACGTAGCGCTGGATCAGCACGAATGCGATCGGGACGGCCAGCACGAGCAGGCGCATGCCCACCGTCTGGAGAAGTGCCGTGACCTGGGTGGAACGTGACGTCTCGGCCACCACCGGCGACTGGAGCACCGCCCAAGCGGCGGGGAGGCTGATCACGACCGACGCAGCCCACCAGCCGATCAGGGCCCAGCGGCGGTCGCGTGGCTCGAACGGCAGCCGGCACCACACGGTGAGCGCGACGATCGGCATCACGACGGCGGGGTGGATGATGGTCGCCAGGGTGGTGAGCGCCACCGCCGGCGCGACCCGACCGCGGCGCCAGCACCCGATCGCTGCGGTGAACGACGAGATGGCCCAGAGGAAGGGGAGCTGGCCGAGGAGCGGTGAGATCACGAGCGATGGATTGGTCAGAGTGGCGGCCGCCCACCAACCCCGCCGCAACGTCGGGAACGTCCAGAACGTGGCGGCCACCGTGGCGACGAAGCCGAGGACCAGCATCAGAGTGACGGCCCGGTCTCCCAGGAGAGGCCACAGGAGAGCGGTGACGGTCCACGGCACCGACGCATAGGGGAAGGTGAGGGCCTGCCCGTTGGCCAGCACCGGGACGTGCATCGGGATCCCGTGTCCGTGCCACAGCTCGTCGGCGATGAACCAGACGTGGACGTTGTTGCTCAACGAGTCGTGGCTGATGAACACCGGCCGCAGCAGCATCATCACGCCGAGCACGACCCATGCAGCGGCGATCACCGCAGTTGCGATCGTTCCCGCGCGCCGTAGCAGGTCGGGCTGGCGGTCGACGACGTCATCGCGTGCGTCGCGACGGTGGCTGTCGTCCGACGGGGTGCGGTCGCTGGCTACGGTGTTCGCGGCGGTCGTGGAGGAGTCGGACATGAGGGGTGTGCCCGGGCGGGATCGACGGACCGGGCTCGGTCCGATCCTGGCCGGGGCCGCAACAGGATACGGGGCGGCGACGGCGTTGCTGCCGATCGTCGCGATGCCCCCGTCGCCCGCTCCGCGGGACGTCGTGACGGTCGTCGCCGCCGTCCTGCTGTCGGTCGGTACCGCCATCGTCTACGCCAGGGTGGTCGCGTCGATCACCCGGATCGCATGGGGAGCGGTCCTCGTCTCTGTGGCGGCGCTGCTCTACTCCGTGACGCCGGCGGGACTGGCGACGGCGATCCTCGCCGTGTTCGTGGGGGCCGGTTCCGGGTTGTCGACCGGTGGGCCGCCGTGGCCGGGGCCGAGGTGGAGCCGCTCGGTCGGAGCGTTCGGTGCGGCGACGGTGCTGGTGACGTCGTGGTGGATCGGCGGGCTGCGATCGACCCTGCCGTTCGTCGTCGCGGCGGTGGGAACGGCGGCCGTGGTGCTCGTCCGTCTGGGTGTGGGTCGGGGAGGTTCTGCCGTCGATCGCGAGGCTGCCCGACGGGATGCGGTGGAGCCCGCCCCCGGGCGTGCCCCACGACGTCTGCTGGTCGCCGCTCTGGTGGGGGCGGTCGGGCTGACCGTCTGGACGGGATGCAACGATCCGCAGCTGTCGTGGTTCGGTCCTGTGGTGTCCCACGGTCCGAGAGACGGTCGTCAGGTCGCGATCACGTTCGACGACGGCCCCAACGCGACGGCAACGCTCGACCTGATGAAGATCCTCGACGCACACGGTGTGAAGGGCACGTTCTTCCTGGTCGGCCGTGCGGTGGCAGAGCGTCCCGATGTCGTCCGCACGGTCGTGGCCGACGGTCACATGGTCGGCAACCACTCGTACCGGCACGACTACCAGGCCTGGCTCAACCCCTTCTACCCGGAGTTGGGCATGACGCAGGAGGTGATCGGGCGCGAGGTCGGGGTGTGTCCCCGCTTCTTCCGTCCACCGCACGGGCAGCGGACGCCGCTCATGAACCTCCAGGTGGCGCGACGAGGCATGGTCACCGTCACCTGGGACGTGTCCGCCGCGGACTGGGTCACGAACGACGGTGAGCTCGTGGCCGAGCGGATCCTCGACCGGGTCCGGCCCGGTTCGATCGTCCTCCTGCACGACAGCATCGACGGCCACACCGACGCCGATCGCCGGGTCGTGGTCGAGGCGTTGCCACGCATAATCGACGGCCTGCGTCGCGAGGGGCTGGAGCCCGTCAGACTCGACGAGCTCGTAGGTGGCCCTGCCTACCTCCCCGACTCGGACTGCTAGGACCGAGGTCGCGGCACCGAACGCACCGGGTGGGACGACCGCTCGTCATGGGGGAGTGCGGGCACGACGCGTTCGGTAGCGTCCACCTGGTGCTGACCATGGCCGTCGGGGCCGTCCT
>CAZNQK010000027.1:6747-32598 GCA_964575165.1 uncultured Aquihabitans sp.
CGCAGCGAATCCGATGGACTGGAGGCGATCGAGCGGTTGATCGCCCATGACGAGATCCGGCTGCTGGCGTCGCGCTACGCCGTGGCGGTCGACTCCCGCGACCTCGACGAGCTGGTCTCGCTGTTCGTCGACGATGTCCGGGTCGGACGGGACGGTGACGGCAACCCGCTCGTCGGTCGTGACGCACTGCGGGAGTCGTTCCGGACATCGCTCTCGGCGGTCGGGGTGACCATTTTGCACGTCGGGACCCACCGGATCGACCTCGGCGGACCCGACGACGCCACCGGACTCGTGTACTGCCTGGGGCAGGTCGAGGAGGACGGGCTCTGGATCCACCAGTCGATCCTGTACCGCGACACCTACGCTCGACGCGGCGGTCGTTGGTTGTTCGAGAGGCGGGTGCACGAGCTCTGGTACGGCGAGCCCGCGCCGACCAACCCGCTGGATCAGTCGCCGGCCGAGTGGCCGGCGAGGTCGTTCGGACGCGGAACCGTGCCGGGGAGCTTCGGCGCCTGGGCGCCGTTCTGGGATGGAACCAGCGGGCTCGACGGGGAGCCCCACCCGACCAGCGGCGACGAGTCGACCGGCTAGCGCCGGCGTCGGCGTGCGAGCCGGCGTGCCATCAGCAGGGGAGCGGCAGCGGACGCCAGTCCACCGGCGACCAGAGCACCGGAGGCGAGCACAGGCGGGATCAGGCTAGGCACGGGCTGGTCCTTCGGCCGCCGACGGGTGACCCGGACTGCGGCGGCCGGCATGGCGATCAGGTCGATCAGCACGTCGGTCATGCTCGTCCGCGAGCGGAACACCGGCACCGGGACGAGCACGTCGTTGCGGACCCGGTAGCCCAGCCGGGACAGCACGATTGCCACCTCGACCGTCTCGGAGTACTTGTGGCCCTGGTAGTAGTCGAGGGCGTCCGCGAGTGCGCCGAGTCGGAAGATCCGGTAGCCGGACTCGACGTCCGCGAGTCGGACTCCCCCGGACCACAGGGTGGCCCACGTGCTCATGACCCAGTTCCCGGCCTGCTTGTAGAGCGGGTAGGTCGACAGGTCACGTCGCACCAGCAGCGCGTCGAGACCCTCGTCGATCGTGCGACGGCGCAGGTCGTCGAGCACTGCGAGCTCGTGCTGGCCGTCGGCGTCGACGGTGTACACGAGGTCGTCGGGCGACAGCTCGCCGGCCGCGAGACGGCGGCGGAGGTCCGAGAAGGCCAGGTAGTAGGCCTCGCTCATCCCCTGGTTGACCTCGTGGATGAGCATCCGGGCGTTGTCGCGCCCGACCAGGAACTTCTGGATCTCGGAGCGGGTGGCGTCTGTGGAGCCGTCGTCGACGACGACGAGCTCGTCGACGTATCCGTGGAGCTTGCCGAGCACGTCCCGGACGGTCGGTTCCTCGTTGTACGCGGGGACGACGGCGATGCGCCGGGGCTCGGACATGTTCATGCTCCCGCCGACGGTTCGGACCAACGGTTGGCCCGGTACCACTCGAAGCTGCGGCGCATGCCGTCGGTGATGTCGACCTCGGGCTTCCACCCCAGCACGTCGAGTGCCTTGTCGTTGCGCACCGTCTGCGGCTCGAGGTCGCCGGGGCGGGACGGACCGAAGCTCACCTCGACGTCACCGACGAGCTCGGCTGTCAGCTCGGCGACCTGGCGGATGGTGACGGGGACCGGACCGTCGACGTTGATCACCTGGTTCTCGGCCTCGGGACCGAGGGCGAGCACATGGGCGTCGGCCAGATCCGAGACGTAGACGAAGTTGCGGCTCTGCATGCCGTCGCCGTCGATCGTGAGCGCCTCGCCCGCCAGCGCCCTCCGGAAGAAGGCGCTCATGACCGTGGTCTCGCGCATGCGGGGGCCATAGGGGATGCCGTAGCGGAGCACCGTGAACGGACGGTCGTAGAGGTTCAGGTAGTCCCGGCAGGCGAACTCCGACGCGATCTTCGTCGTGATGTAGAGGTGCCGGTCCATGTCCTCGGTGAACGGCGTGGTCTCGTCGACGATGTCGCCGACGGTCGAGCCGTAGACCCACACCGTCGAGGCGAGGACGGTCCGTCCGCTGCCGACGCGCCTACCCGCCTCGAGCACGTTCACTGTTCCCTGCACGTTGACGGCGACGGCCCGCGCCGGATCCGCGTAGATGTCGTTGACGTCCGCCATGGCCGCCAGGTGGAACACGGCCTCGGTGCCGTCGAGCACGGGCTGGAGGGCGTCGACGTCGAGGATGTCGACGTCGTGCCACTCGACGTCGTCGCGGTGCGGGGCGACGGAGTCGATGACCCGGACCGTGCGGCCGGACTCGATGAGGGCGTCGACGACGTTGGAGCCGATGAACCCGGACCCGCCGGTGATCGCAACGGTGCCGGTCTGCGGGTCGGTCACGGGGCGACGACCTCGTTGATGGCGCGGACCACGAGGTCGACCTGGTCGTCGGTCATCACAGCCGAGACCGGCAGGCAGATGTGACGGGCGCAGAGCTCCTCGGCGCCGGGCAGAGGGCCGTCGGCCCACGGCTCGAACACCGACTGGAGGTGCAGGGGCAGCTCGTAGACCTCGCCTGACAGCGCCACGTCGAACTCCTCGCGCATGCGCTTCTTGATGAAGCTGCGGTCGATGCCCGGCGGCAGGAACGCGATGTACTTGTAGTAGTTGCACCGCGAGTTGTCGGGGATCGCGAGTGGTGTGACCGGGCCGTCGGCGAGCGCCTCGTCGTAGAGGGCGGCGACGTGACGACGGTGGTCGACGAACTCGTCGAGCCGACGCAGCTGGCTGAGAGCGATCGCCGCGTGCGGCTCGCTCATCCGCCAGTTGTATCCGAGCCGGGTGTGGTCGTTGGTCAGGAACGACGCCTTGCCCTGGTCGCGGTAGATCTTGGCCTCGTCGACGAAGTGGCTGTCGTTGGTGATGAGCATCCCGCCCTCACCGCCGGCGATCACCTTGGTGGGATAGAAGCTGAACGACCCGGCGACTCCGAACGTGCCGGCGAACTGCCCGTCGAGCGAGCTGCCGTGGGCGTGGGCGGCGTCCTCGAAGAGCCACAGGCCGTGCTCGTCGCAGATCCGCTGGATGTCACGGATGGCGGGCGGGATGTAGCCGCCGATGTGCACCACGACGACGCCGGCGGTGTTCGGGCCGATGGCGGCCTCGAGGGCTGCCGGATCCATCGCCATCGTGGCCGGGTCGCAGTCGACGAAGCGGACGCTGGCGCCGGCCGAGATCGTGGCGGCTGCCGTGGCGAAGAAGGTGTTCGCTTGGACCAGCACCTCCTTGCCCTTGCACTCGAGGACCCGGAGAGGGATCTCGACGGCGCTGGTCCCGGAGCTGACGCTGACGGCGTGTGCCGCGTGGTGCGCCTCGGCGAACTCGGCCTCGAGCGTGCGGCCGATCTGGCCGAGGGTGAGCTGACCGGTGCGGAGGCACTCGTCGATCTGGCCGAGGATCCACTCCCGGTCCTCGTCGGGGAACGAGATGGCTGCTGCGGGGACGCGCATTCGGCGATCGTGCCTTTCTTCTGGTGGTGCCTCTCCTGGCGCTACCCGGGCCGACCGTTCCGGGAGCGCGGAGGTGCGGAGGTGCGAAGGTGCGGAAGAGACTATCTCCGGGTCGATCGCTGGAACGCATCGCACGGTGCCGTCTCCGCAGAGTTGGAGGCCCATGCCGCAGTTGGCACACTGTCCCGGACTACGTTCCGGTCCCGAGCGGGATCGAACACCCGCGAGCCGGAGGTTGGAGTGCGCAGGACGAAGCACCTGGGAGTCGTGCTGGTCGCGGCTGCCGTGGCCCTGTTGGGGCTGTGGAGCGGGACCGCTGGAGCGGAAGGGGGCGTCGGGCGCATCGACGTGTCGATCAAGCTCCAACGGGCCTACGTGTATGACCCGTCGGGTGCCCTGATCAAGGAGATCCCGATCTCGTCGGGTGCGGGCGGGAAGACGCCGCTCGGCAACTTCAGGGTGTACAGCCGTTCGGAGTGGACGACGTCGGCATCGGACTCGCGTGTGTCGATGCGGTTCATGACCCGCTTCAACGGGGGCATCGGCTTCCACGGCATCCCCCGGCGAGGTTCCCGTGCTCTCGCGACACCCCTCGGCGTGCGCCCCGTGTCGCACGGGTGCGTCCGCATGTCCGACGAGGACGCCCACTGGATCTTCGTGAACGTGCCCAACGGGACCCCGGTGAACGTCATCCCGAAGTGATCGCCGTCCTCGCCGGCTCCGCCACGACCAGGGCGGTTCCGGCCGCCGGAAGGGTCTGATTCCTCAGATCTCCGGCGTCGACGCCGATGGACCGGTGTGGACCCGTTCCCTCCTGTCGACGACGAGCTGGTCGCCCGTGCACTCGCCACGATCGGCGAGCGCTTCAGCATGGGGGTCATCGTCTTCGACGGCTCGCTCGAGATCCTCTGGTCGAGCCCCGCGACGCCCGCCGTGCTGGGTCGGACCTGCGAGGAGCTGCTGGGTTGCTCAGCGCTGGACCTCGTTCACCCGGACGACCTCGATCTCATCGTTCCGGTGGTGACCCCTGTCCTCGAGGACCCGGAGAGCATGCTCGTCCGGCCGACGGCGGCCCGGACTGTGGAGCTGCCCGTGAGGGTGTGCACATCGACCGGGGAGTACCGCTGGGCGGCCGTGTCCGGACGGGTCATGGACGCCGACGGGCACATCGTGGTGACGGTCCGGCCGGGTGACGAGCGGCAGGCGCTCGACCGGGTCCTGAACCTGCTGGGCCACCGTGAGCACCTGGACGCGACCCTGCTCGCGCTCCTCGAGCTCACGTGCGCCCACTTCGATTCCGCCGACGTCGTCGTGGTGCATGACGTCGACGGCCGCACGTCGATCCTGGGACTCTCGGCTGGCGACGTCGGACGGTCGTCTGCCGGAGAGGATGCACGGGAGATGCTTGCCCGGCTCCGGGAGCGGCCGAGCGGCGGGATCGAGTTCGACGAGGAGCGTTGGATCTGCCCGGTCCTCAGCCGCAACGGCGAGTCCGTGTTGGCGGCGCTCGTGATGTCCAGCCCGCGGTCGACGGGGCCGACCCGCTACGACGAGACCGTCATGGAGCGTGTCACGTCGCTCACGTCGCTCGCATTCGAACGGGCCGACGACGACCGCATGCTCCGCTACGACGCGTCGACGGACCATCTGACCGGCGCGCTCAACCGCCGCTCGTTCGACCGTCGACTCCTGTCGCTCGCGCTCGACGACGCGTTCCCGGTCGCGGTGTACTTCGTCGACCTCGACCGGTTCAAGGAGATCAACGACCGCTTCGGGCACGCCATCGGCGACGACGTGCTCATCGCCGTGTCGAACCGGCTCGTCGGTGTGATCCGCTCGGATGACTTCGTCGGCCGTCTCGGCGGTGACGAGTTCGTGGTGGCCTGCCCCGGTCTGGCGCTCGATGAGGTCGAGGCGACCGTCGAGCGGTTCCGGCGCGCTGTGGAGGTTCCGGTGCACACGTCCGGTCGACAGATCGACATCGCCCTCTCGATCGGTGTCGCCGTGGCCAGCGACGAGGACGGTCTCGAGTCGGTCGTGGATCGCAGCGACTCCTCGATGTACCGGGACAAGCACGAACGCCGGCGCCGTTGGAGCGGCGTCAGCTTCCGGTGAGCTGACCCGTCCGCTCGACGGGGACCGAACCGCCGTCTCCCGAGAGCGGTGCTGCCGCACCACGCCGCATCACGCCGATCAGGGCGCACGCCACGGTTGCGGCGAGTGCCAGGGCGGCCGGAGTCGCACCGCCGGCGATCGCCAGGACGGCGGCGGCACAGGCGAGCACGACGACGAGTGTCCGTCGCACCGGTTCGCGCCACGCCTCGATCCGCTCATGCGCTCTGCGGAGGCGCTCGGCGGAGGTGATGGTGGCTCCTATGAGGACCATCGAGCCCCGGAACCCGCCGAACGCGACGCACAGCAGGAGTGCGACGAGCGGGTCGGCGGTCAGCGCCGCGAGCACCACGACCAGGTACACGCCCGCCGTCATGATGTAGGTCGCGACGCCGGTGCCGATCTGCCAGCCGAACCCAGCGCCGTACACCCAGGCCCGGTACCGGCCGAGCCAGTCCTCGTTGACCTGCCGGCGGTGGTGGGGGAGCGTCGGGCCGAGCCACCGCCCGTCGAGCGCAGCGGCACAGACAGCGGCAGCGGCGGCCATCGACGCGACCGTGGTGGTCGAGAGCCCGGCGGCACGGACCAGCGCAGCGACGGCCGCGGCGACCACGCCGGTCGTGGCGCCGCCGGTGAGGGCGCCCACGAAGTACCACGAGGCTGTCCATCGGTAGCGGTGACCTCGGCCGGCCTCGGCGAGCGGCGTCACCGTCGACAGCATCGACAGCCCGCACGGCGACCATGTCGACCGAACGGCCGCCGCTGCGGCCACGACGAGGGCGACGGGGATCAGCGGGAGGAACAGATCGGTGTCCACGGCGCCGATGCTAGGGCAGGAGGAGCTCCTGTCCGGGGTGGATCAGGTCTGGGTCGCTGGGGTCGACCAGCCGGTGCCGGTTCGCCTCGATGAGGGTCCGCCAGTACGGGGCGGTCTCGTGGTCCCGGGCCCGATGTCCCAGCCGAGTGGATGTCGTGCGTTCTGCGATCGACCAGAGGCTGTCTCCCGGGACCACCACGATCCTTGCCGGGTCGGTGGGCGCCTCGGGAGCGGCCGCCGGTGGTGGCGTCCGGATCGTGGTGCGGTCCGGGGGCGCTGGTGCTGGCATCTGGGTGGTGGGCTGCGTGCCTGACGGAGGATGCGTCGCCTCCGGCGCCCCGGCCATTGGATCCAGCACCATGGTGGCGGTGGGTGCCGTCTCAGTCGTCGTGGTCGTGTCCGAGGGTCCCTCGAGGACCATGGTCGCAGGTCGGGCCGCGCCGCGTCCTCCGGAGGCGACATCGAGCCGTGAGGCTGCTCCGGGTGCGCAGCCCGCTTGTGTCCCGACGACGGCGGCGACGGTCGCGAACGCCGCGAGCCGACGTGGTCCCATCGCCGTGGCGAGCTTCGTGACGGCGGCGCCGAGCCGCCGCGTCGTCGGGATCGAACCGGCGAGGAGCCCGGTGGCGTGGAGCAGGGTGACGAGCACGAGATAGGCGATCAGGACCGTGCAGATCCGTGCCGAGATCACGGCGGCGACGTCGAGGGGTTCGGCCGTCAGGTGCAGCGGGCTGCCGTCCAGCAGTCCGCGGAGCAGGTCGGCCACGTCCAGGTCGTGTCGGGAGCCGAGCCGGACCATCCATCGGAGGAGGAGCAGCTCGACGGCGAGCGCCGCCAGGGTGCGTCCGAGTGCTCGGATCCTGCTCATGACGGCTCCAGTTCCACTCTGATCGTTCGGCCGTCGACCGTCGTCACGCGCGGTGGTCCGCAGCGTGTTCCATCGGCGGAGATCGACGTCGCCCCCGGGACATGACCGATCGTGCGTGCGGTGGCCGGTGTTGCGGCGGTCGCCCACTCATCGAACACCTGCACAGCGTCGGAGCCCGAGGTGATGATGGCGACGGTGGACGTGCCGTCGCAGTCCCAGTCCCCGACGGCGACGAGGTCTCCGGAGTCCCCGACGCGGTATCGCCGGCCGTCGAACATCACGACCCCGTCGATCGCGGAGGGGGTTGGCGCGGCTCGGTCGGACGTTCGACTGCTCGACGGGTCGGCTGACGCGGTGCTGACGGACGGTGGGTCGTCGAACGTCGAGCTCCCGAGGACCGCCGCGACCGTCACCGCGAGCACCACCGACGCGACACCTGCCGCAGCGGGACTCGGGCGGCCGCGCCGACGTGTCGTGATGCCTCGGGTCGGCGCCCTCGGGAGCCACCGGTCGGGTCGGCGCCGCTCCCTTCCCGCGCAGCGATCGAGGATCCTGGCCAGGACGAGTGGGTCCGGATCGTCGGGGAGACGCGCAGTCCTGCGAGCGAGGAGCCCCGTCCTGATCCGTTCGAGGATCCGCCGGCGCGGGGCCTGATGAGCGGTGACCGTCAGGTCGTCGACCATCCGGAGCAGTGCGATCCGGTCCAGGCGAGCCGTTGCCGGATCCACCTGGACGGGATGGGCGTCCGCAAGCGAGCAGAGCCGCGTCCTCCCCCTGCTCGTGAGCAGGACGTGATCGGCGCACAGCCGGCCGTGGGCCCAACCGGACGCGTGCAGACCAGCGACGGTCCTGCACGCCGCGGCCAGTAGCAGCATCCGGTCGCGTGCAGTCGTCGTGGGAGCGACCAACGCCGCGGCGAGAGACGGCCCGCCCGTGTCCCGGAGCGTGAGTCGGGTCGACTCGGGTCCGTCGTCGAGTGACACCATCGAGACGACGTCGGGGCCGCGCAGCGCCTCGAGGACCTCGGCCTCACGGCGGAGGTCGTCTCGTCCCGAGGTGGTCGCCTCCTTGACGACCAGGTGGTCGTCGTGTTCGACGATTCGCCGCGTGCGGCGAGGTGTCGGAGTGCGGTCGTGGTCGTCTATCCCGACGAGGTCGGCCGGTTCCAGGGTCTCGATCCCGTGCGTCGGTTCCATGGTCGCTCCTCGGACCTTCTCAGGGAGGGTCGTGTGTTCAGGGCCGGAGTCGTGCCCGGACGTGGATGGGTGCCGAGAGCGCCTCGTCCTGGTGGCCGGGAACGGCGCGGAGGAAGATGTGGGGGCTCACGATCCTCGCCGTCACGTCGACCGTCGTGTCGGTGCAGCGGATGACGAGGTCCTCGAGCCGCCCGGGAAGGTCCGCCGTCGAGAGGTGCGCTCGGACGACCCGTTCCGCCGCGATCGGATCGATCCGGACGGCGCCGTCCACCTGGTGGGCCCGTCCATCGAGCATCCCTGCCGCGTCGTCGGTCGCTGCGGCGACGGCTCGTTCGGCTGCCCTCTGCGCTCCGGCAACGGTCGTGAGGTCGAGGGCGATGGCGGCGAGGACGACGAACACCAGGACCATCGCGGGAGCCAGGACGAGAGCGGTTCCGCGTTCGCCCCGCCGGGTCGGCCCGGATCCATGATCAGTCGGCACAGGGCGTCCTCTCTCGGTCGTAGCTGCTGCCAGTGCGCATCTCTCTGTGAGCGTCGACCAGCTCGGTGTGGGTCACCCGCACCCGGACCTCTCCGGTGGAGCCGACGAACGGCAACCGCATCGCCGGGATCACCTCGCTGAGCGAGACGGTGGCCGGATCGCAGGGTCCGAAGCGGCTCTGGTCGGGTGGGTCGACGGAGACGGCTGTTGCCCCGCGACGCGGTCGCTCTCCCTCGAGGACGGCACGGGCTGCACGAGAACCGGCCTCGGTCGCCTCCGTCGGACCGTCGGCCTCGGTGTAGGCGCGCAGGTACTCCCGTGCCGCGCCGTCGAGAGTCCGGCGCACCTGCAGGACCGACCACGCGCTGCTCACGAGGACAGTGCCGGTGACGAGCACCAGGAGAGCGAACATCACGCCCTCGAGTCCGGCGACGGCGCCTCTCTCGCCGTGCCGTCCAGCGGGCCCGGTCACGGCCTGAGCTCCCGCCGGACGACGATGCGTTCGTCGATGGCGCCGACGGATGCCGACCCCGCGAGCACGCGCGGGATCAGGGATGTGCCGGGGTGGGTGACCCTGAGGACGACGGAGGGCGAGGTGCTCTCGACGCTCATGCTCGTACGCTTCCCGGTCGGGCCGAGCCGCTCCCGTGCTCTGGAGAGCACCTGACGCACGCGCTCCGGTCCGATCCCCTCGGTCTGACTGGCGGCGAGGTCGCGGGCAGCGTCCTGGGCGACGGCCTCCACCGTCGAACGGGTCCAGAGTCCGATGCAGACGTTGCATGTGGAACCGACGGCGACCAGCACGACGGCGACCCCGAACAGGGTGCTGAGCAGGCCGGAGCCTCGCTCGAGGCTTCGTCGTACCCGCACGTCACCCGCCGATCTGTTCGATCTGGTTCTGGGTCTTCTCCGTGGCGCTGTTCATCATCAGGTCGAAGCCCTTCCAGAGTCCGATGCCGAGGAAGGCGACGATGAGCACTGCGATCGCTGTGGAGATGACACCCTCGGCGATCTCGGACCGGTGCCGGCGCGGTCGACTCCTGGACGGTCGACGTCCGAGGGGACGGTGGTCCGGGACCGCACTGCGTGTGCGGGTCTGTCGATCGAAGGCCGCTGGTCTGCTGGTCGCAGGTCCTGTGGTCTCCGGTCCCGTCGAGGTCGAGGTGTCCATCGTGTTCTCCTGGGTGCTCGCTGGTTGCTCGAGTGGTCGTCGATGGGTCGAACGTCGGAAGCGGGGGTCCGTCGACCCTGTGCGGGGTCGGTCCGGGGTCATGCGCCTGTCACCTGAGAGAGGGCGGAGACGAACGGGACGGCGAGGAAGATCAGGCCGGGGACGAGGGTCGCCACCGTCACAGGGATCCACACCAGCTGGCCCCGCCGTTCGATTCGCTCCACCAGGTCGCGGTGGGTCTCGGCGCGGATCGCCCGGGCTTCCGCCGAGATCAGTCGACCGAGGTTGGTGGCGTCACGGTGGAGCGCGAGCACGGCGACGAGCCGGCGGACGGCGACGACGTCTGTGCGTTCCACCCATTCGGTCAACGCATCGATCTCGCTCGACCCCTGGCGGATCCGGAGCGAGACGCGGCGCAGGTCGGATGCGGCTGCTCCACGGCCTCGATGCGCGATGCGGGCGAGTGCCCCGGGCAGGGAGGTTCCGGCGTCGATCAGGACTCCGAGCTGTTCCGCGACCACGGGGAGCTCCAGTTGCAGAACGCTGGCGCGGGTCGTGATGGCCCGCGTCAGTGCCTGCTCGTCGAGGAGCACCCAGAGGACCGGACAGCCGAGGCACAGCAGGACCGACATCGCCGCTCCGGGTGAGGTGAGCACAGCGATGATCGCTGCCGCAGCGAGTCCGATCACGGCATGGAGCGACTGACGGGCCCGGAACTCGGCCGTGGTCATGGCGACGTCGGCTCGCTCGAGTCGGGTGGCCAGCTCATCGCGGACTCCGAGTGCCGCTGTGATCCGTCCGATCGCCTGGTCGACGAGCGGGAGCAGGACGGCTGCGGGTGAGGAGCCGCCGTGACCGGAGCGCTGATGGGCGGTCGTCGACGCGGCTGAGTCGCAGGTGTACGGGCCGTACGGGGCGAGCCGCGCAGCGAGGGGACGTCGGCGGAACCAGGGGATGGAGTCCAGGAGGAGCGCGACACCGACGATGGCGACGGCGGCGAGGGCGAGCTGCAGCAGCCTCATCGGTCGAAGACCCGTTCTTCGACGGGGAGGCGCATCAGTCGGGCCGCCCACCACCAGCAGACGGCGACGAGTCCGATCCCGATCGCCACCAGGGCCTGTCCCGCCGTGGTGCGGTACGCCTCCCGACCGTCGCCGACGTTGAGCCCGGCGACGGCCATGCCGAGGGGGACCAGCACCACGAACAGGCGGGCGGTGCGGGCCCCGGCCATCTTGGCCCGGGCGTCCTTCCGGTCCTCGAGATCCCGTCGGCGGTCCTCGGCGAGCGCCGCCAAGCGGGAGTCGACCTCGCCGCCGACCTCGTGCACCACCAGGAGCGTCTCGCAGGTGGCGTCCGCTGTGGGATCGTCCAACCGGTCCTTTAGCACGGTGACCGTCCGCTCGAAGTCGGTGGTGAGCGCCCATTCGCGCTGCGCAGCACCGAAGGCTCCGCGGAGCTCGATCGGGCCGCGAGCAGCGACGTCCAACAGGGCCTGTGGTATCGGGCGGCCCATCGGGCCCACGAGCACCCGGAGCTCCTCGATGAGCCGCGGCCAGTGGTCCTGGGCGGCACGACGGGCGGCGGCGCGTCGTCCGCGCCACATCGCGACCGGCCAGGCGCCGGCGATGAGCCCGATGAGGAGTGCCCCGATCCCGGGCCCGAACACCAACGCTGTCATCGCGGCCGTGGCGGTGCCGAATCCGACCACGGTCGTGACGAACTGCGACGGACTGACGCCGTCGAGGCCGGATCGTTGGAGTGCCAGCTCGGCCCGCCGGCGCATCTCGGCGTGACGTGGGCCATCGTTCGACGCGGATCTGGGGCGACGGGCACCGGCGGACCTCGGGACGACGAGCAGGAACGTTCCGGTGGCCGCGCATGCGGCGAGCAGGATCGAGGTCATCGGCCCTCCTCCAGGATCTCCCGGAGGTCGATGCCGCGCGCGCCCATGCGCTCGGCTGCCCGAACGGGTACGAGTCCGTTCCAGGCCAGGTCTCCGATGGGTTGCTCGCGGGTGAACACGTCGGTGACGGTGAACTGGCCGGACCCGGTCCCGGACACGAGGTCCTCCACGGCCAGGATGCTGCTCACCCTCGGGCCCTCGGGGCCGCGTTCTGTGTGCACCACGATGTCGATCGACTCGCTGACCAGCGTGTTCAGAGCGCTCAGCGGGACATCGGCCGAACCCGAGAGCTGGGCCAGGAATCGCAGCCTCGACAGGGCCTGGCGTGCGGACCCTGCGTGGATGGTCGTGTAGCCGGTCACTCCGGAGGACAGGGTCATGAGCAGCGGCATGGCCTCCCGGTCCCGGACCTCGCCGACGATGGCGACGTCGGGGGCCATGCGGAGGAAGCCCGCGACGAGTCGCCGTAGGTCGACGGCGGGACGGTCGGTCCGTGCGGGACGTGTCTGCATGCTGGCGACGTTGGCGACCTCGGTCACGTCTGCTTCGAAGACCTCTTCGGCGATGACGACGCGGAGCGAGGGGTCGAGCTCTGCGGCGCAGCACGACAGGAGGGTCGTCTTGCCGGCACCGGGTGCTCCCGCGAACACGACGCTCAGGCGGGAGCGGATCGCAGCGGACAGGAAGGCGGCGGCAGGACGGCTCAGAGAGCCGCGGTCGACCAGCTCGTCGAGGCGGGTGATGGCGACCCCGGTGAACTTGCGGATGTTCACGATCAGATGCCCGCCTCGGCTCAGATCGCCGTGGACGATGTGGACGCGGGCGCCGTCGTCGAGCTGGGCGTCCTGGAGGCCCTCCAGCGGATCGAGCTTGCGATGCGATCCCGACGAGTCGTCGAGGAGCTTCGTGAGGGTGCGCGCGACGTGGTCGTCGTCGTGGAACACCTCGTGGTGGAAGCGGCTGCCTCCGGAGTGACGTCTGACGAAGATCTCCGCGGGGGAGTTGATCATGATCTCCCACACGTCGTCGTCGGTGAGGAGGTCCGTCAGCGGGCCGTACCTGGCCAAGTTGCGGAAGGCGCGCTGCACGACACCCTGTGGGTCGTGCAGGTCGTAGGGCCGTTGTCCGCGTGAGTGGTCCTTGGACCAGCGGCCGACGGCGTCGTGGATGAGCTCGAGGAGGCGTGATTCGCCGTCGGGGCTGTCGACGTCGAGGGCCAGCGTGCTGGCGCGGGACTGGACGAGGTGCTCGATCTCTTCGAGCGGGGACGCCTCGGCGCGGGTGTTGGTGCTCATCGGTGTGTTGCTCCCGACATGACCGTGACGCTGCTGCCGAGCTCGCCGATGCGGACTCGCTGCGGCTCCGCGACGTGCGTGACTCCGGCTCCGGCCGTCGCCTCCACCTCCCGGAGCAGCGCCGCTCCGACCTTGGACGGAAGTCGGTCGGCGGTCTCGTGGCGGGAGGCGAGGTCGCGTCGCGACCGGACGAACGTGACGGCTCCGGGAGCGCTCGGTGCGGTGAGCGAGCGCAACGAGCGGATGACGCGGGCCTTCACGGGGAACCCGCGAGGTGCGTCGTTGACGACGATGACCACGCGTTCGGGCGCGACGCCGGTGCGGATGAGGTCGTCGAAGACGCGTGCAGCATCACGGACCCCCTTCAGGCCCGGCCGTGTCACCACGACGAGCGAGTCGGCGCTCCGCACCACCGCCAACGTCGTGGCGTGGCGGTCCTCGACATCGGCCGAACCCGTCTCCCTCTCGGTCTCGGTGTCGGCATCGATGTCGACGATCGTGACCTCGTGGGTCCGGCGCAGTGCGGCGATCGCTGCGGCCGTCGCTGCCGGTCGATGACCCGCCCAGTCCCGCGGGCGCCGGAGTCCCAGCAGGAGCCGATAGCCGCGTTCGGTCGGGAACTCGAGGGCTCGGACGTCGTCGGGATCTGCGTCCTGGCTCCGGTGCAGCTCCAGCAGCTCGGGCAGGCCCGGATACACATCGCCGATGTCGTGGTACATGGCCAGATCGGCTCTTCTGCACCCGTCGACGAGCACGGTGTCGGCTCCCGAATCAGCGGATGCCTGCGCCAGCCACATCGCGACGGTCGAGACCCCGCTCCCGCCGCTGCCGAGTACGCCAGTCAGCCGTCCGAGGCGTCCAGCGTCGTCCAGATCGAGGCGTCCGGGACTGCGGACGTCGTCGGGTCCGACCGTTCGAGCGACCCGACCCAGGATCTCGACGAGGTCGTCGCGGGTGAAGTCCGGGTCGAGTCGGGCGGCGCATCCGAGCGCCTCCGGGTCGAGGGAGTCGTGACGGCCGATCAGGACGACGGCGGTGTCGAAGGCCCGGGCATGGGTCACGAGGTCGCGGTCGAACCTCGGGAGACCGGCGTCGATGAGCAGCGCGGAGACGGGGCGTCCGGTGGCGAGGACCGCTCTGGCCTCGTCGCTGCTCAGGCACTTGACGAAGTCGATGGGGGCGACGGCAGCGTCGGCCCACCGGGTCAGCTCCGCGAACCACGCCTCCCGGGAGCGTGCCAGGCCGATGACGGCGAAGCGATCAGCCACCGTTCGCTCCTCCCCGCGGGGCAACGAGGGTGAGCTGGGAGCGCACCGATGCGTCGACGACGGCGGCGGCCGTGTCGGCGTCGGGCAGGGCCAGTCTGTAGCGGACGGCGTCGCCGCCACCGATCCCGAGCTCCTCGGCGTCGGTGACGTCGAGGACGGGGACGTTCCGGGCGAGGGCGGTGGTCCCGTCGAGGTCCGCGTCGGTGGACAGCACGTCGACCCGGCTCCCCACGTGGATGGAGTCGCCGAGGTCACGGGATCGGTCGATCTGGATCGGGACCTCGACCGTTCCGTCGGCAGCGGTCGTGTCGGGGTCGCCCAGATCCGCAGGACGGAGCATCGTCATCCTCTCGAGGGGGACGAGTGCGACCGAGCCGAGCAGGGTGCGGGCATCGTTCGCGGGAACCGCCGGCAACCCGTCGGGGAGCTCGGCGGCGACCGTCCCGAGGTCGTCGGCCGATAGGACCGCTCCCGCGGGAACGTCGCGGGCGGCGACGATCCAGCGGTGTCCGGGCGGTGTGCTCGCCGCCCGGTGCGCGGCGAGCACACCGGTACCTGCCATGACGATGAGCACTGCGCCGAGCGCCGAGCGGCCGCTCGGCCACCTCCTCGGGTGCCGGGGACGGCGCTCACCGTCTCGGGGGGATCCGGGGCCCCCGGTGGGGTCCGTTCCTGCTCGTTCGCCTCGTTCGCTGCGCGTCAGCACCGCCGTCACGCTTCGTCCCTCCTGTTGAGTCCCGAGGACGCCCTCGGGACCTGAAGAGTTATGACAGATCATGAGATGATGTCAAGAGGTATGAGACACATGAAAACAGCATGATCTCTCAGGAAGCGGCTGGTCAGCGGTCGTGGCGAGGGGTGTCGACAGATGTCGAGATGTCATCTGGTGACGTCTGGTTGCCGTCGCTGGGGTGGTCGCGTACCGTCGGGACCGTGAGCACGGCGGACATCGAATGGCTCAGCACAGCGGAGTCGGCGCGGCGCCTCGGCGTCACTGCGCGGACCCTCTATCGCTTCATCGACGACGGTCAGCTTCCGGCCTACCGGTTCGGTCGGGTGATCCGGTTGAAGGAGAGCGAGGTCGCGGACTTCATCGACCGCTGTCGCATCGTTCCGGGCTCCCTCGACGACGATGAGCCGGCTGCGCGGGACGAGGCCGGGGGCCCGTCGGTCGAGGAGAGGGCCGACACCTGAGCCGCTTGGTGGTGAACCGCCGCGCGATCGGGTAGGGAGGGGCATCTGCCCCCTTGTCGGGTCGCCGAGCGATTCGTACCATCGAAGGAGATCGTGGCTGGGGACGCCGTGTGCGCGTGACGTCAGCCGCTCGAGGGAGGTCGCGAAGTGGCTGGAGAACTGGATCGTCGACGCTTCCTGGTGTCCACGGGGTTGTTGGCTGCCGGAGCCGCTGTCGCTGGGGTGGCCCGACCTGCGTTCGCTGCGGTGGCAGGCCCCGGCCCCTACGGCGCCCTCCAGGCCGTGGATGCCAACGGGCTGCGGCTGCCGGCCGGTTTCACCAGCCGCATCATCGGCCGCACCGGGACGGCGGTGTCTGGCACGGGCTACACGTGGCACGGCGCTCCCGACGGCGGCGCCTGCTTCCCGTCCGCCGGTGGTGGCTGGGTCTACGTGTCGAACTCCGAGGTCGGAGGTGCAGCCGGTGGTGCGTCCGCGGTGCGGTTCTCGTCGAACGGCTCCGTGTCGAGCGCCTACCGGATCCTGAGCGGCACCTCGATCAACTGCGCAGGTGGGCCGACCCCGTGGGGCACCTGGCTCTCGTGTGAGGAGAAGGGCCCGACCGGCCAGGTCTGGGAGTGCGACCCGCAGAACCCGAGCCAGGGATCGGTGCGCCCGGCTCTCGGCAAGTTCAACCACGAGGCTGCCGCCGTCGACGTCGGGACCGGGAGCCTGTTCATGACCGAGGATGACCCCACCGGTCGCCTGTACAGGTTCGTCCCCACGGTCGCCGGCGACCTGTCCGCCGGACAGCTGTTCGCTGCGTCTGTCTCCGGGACGTCGGTGACCTGGGTGCCGACGTCCACGAACGGTCCGGACCGTCAGGCGACCACCACGGCATTCAACGGCGGAGAAGGCGTGTTCGCCGCCAACGGTTCGGTGTACTTCACTTCCAAGGGCGACAAGCGCGTGTGGGAGCTGGTCCCCGCCACGAACAGCCTCACGGTGCTGCACGACTGCAACACCATGCCGGGGGATCTCGACGCTGTCGACAACGTGACCGTCCACCCCAAGTCGGGTGACATCTACGTCGCCGAGGACGGCGGGAACATGGAGATCTGCACGATCGCCAAGGTTGACGGCGTCAGCCAGGTGGCGGCGGTGGTTCGCATCATGGGTCACGAGGGCTCCGAGGTCACCGGTCCCGCGTTCAGCCCTGACGGGACCCGGCTGTACTTCTCCTCCCAGCGCGGCAGCGACGGTACGACGGGTATCACCTACGAGGTCACCGGGCCCTTCCGCTCGAGCTCCGGGCCGGTGGTGCCGTCGACCGTCACGCTTCCGGTCGCTGACGACACGTACGTCCGGAACGGGTCATACGCCAACAGCAGCTACGGCTGGTCCAACGTCCTGCCGCTCAAGCACGAGTCCGCCGCCAACTACCAGTTCCAGTCGTTCCTGGCGATGGACCTGGGCTCTCTCAGCGGCAACGTCACCCGCGCCGTCCTTCGGCTCAACGGACGCCTCGTCACCTCTCCGGCATCCTCCAGCCAGGTGCTCGGGGTCCCCTCCACCAACTGGTCGGGATCCACCATGACCTGGAACACGAGACCGGCGCTCGACGCGGTCCTCGGGAGCTTCACCGTGAACAGCGCGGCCAACGGCTGGTACGAGGTGGACGTCACCTCCTGGGTGGCCGCGCGGCGCGCCGAAGGCAAGAGTCGGGTCGCCTTCTGCGTCCGTCAGGCAACCACCTCTCGCACCTACTCGTTGCTCAACGCCAAAGAGGCGAGCACCGGCCGTCCCGAACTGGTGGTCACCACCTCGGCGACGCCCCCGCCGCCCCCGCCGCCCCCGCCGCCCCCTCCGCCACCGCCGACCAACACCCCTCCGGTCGCGTCGTTCACAACCCAGGTGGCGGGGCTCACGGTCGTCTTCGACGGCCGCGGTTCCACCGACGCCGACGGCACCGTCGAGTCGCACGCCTGGAGCTTCGGTGATGGGACCTCCGGGAACGGCCCGACCGTCACCAAGACGTACGCGGCCAGCGGCACCTATCCGGTCACGCTGACGGTGATCGACGACGACGGCGCGGCGGGAAACACGGCGCAGAACGTGGTCGTGAGCTCACCGCCGACGGATGTCGTTGCGGCCGACGACTTCACCCGGACCGTGTCGAACGGCTTCGGGACAGCACAACTGGGCGGCGCATGGACGGTCGCCAGCACTGCCTCCGACTACGCCGTGAACGGAGCGGTCGGCCACATCACGACACCGCGGGGAGGGACGAGTCGCTCGGCCACGCTCGGATCGGTGGCCGTCCGCGATGCCGATGCCCGGATCGACCTCGTCGTAGACAAGAACCCGGTCGGCAACGGCAGCTACGCGTCGCTCGTCCTGCGGAAGGTCGGCAGCACCGAGTACCGACTGAGGGTGCGTCTCACCGCGACGGCCACGTACCGCGAGATCATGCGGGTGGTCAACGGCACCGAGACCGTCCTCATCAGCCAGAACATCTCGGGAGTCCGCTACACGGCGGGGACGCCGATCCACCTGAGGTTCCGGACGGTCGGAAGCGGTACGACCACGCTCCAGGGCAGGGTGTGGTTCGGCGCCGACGCCGAACCCGCCACGTGGCAGATCCAGACCACCGACCCGACGGCAGCGCTCCAGGTGCCCGGTGCGGTCGGTGTGCACCACTACCTGTCGGGTTCGGCCACCAACGCACCGATCGTCATGTCGGTCGACGACCTGACGGTCGTGCCCGTGTGAGCCACGGTCCGGGCTGATCATCGAGCCCGTCTCGTGACCGCCACGACCGCGGGCACCGGGACGTAGGCGACGCTGCTGCCCGGCCCGTTGCTGATCGTCGCCACCTCGCCCATGGCGAGCAGCTCTCCGTGGATCGCCGTGCCTCCCTCGAGGTCGACGACCACATCGGCGCGTTCCGCTGCGAGGTCGCACAGCACGTCGACCAGGGTGAGTCGTCCGCTGTGTGGACCGGCGGCCGGGAGCGGCGCCGGGACGTCGAGCGCGCAGATCGCGTCGATCGCCACCCAGGTGATCCCGCGGTGATGGTGGAGTCCGACGACGTCGGTCCCGACGTCGGCCGGTCGTCCGGTCAACCTCTCGCCCGTCACGAGGCGGAGTGACAGGTCGGTGTCGCCCGCAGCGGCCAGCGCTCCGAGGATGGTGGCATCGGAGCGCAGCCGGTCACGGATCCACCGTTCCCGTCGTCGGGCCTCGACCTCGAGCTCGATGCGGAGGTCGGCTGCCTCGACCTCCACCTGCCCGACGTCCACCGGCCTGGCGTCGACCCGTCCGGCGTCCGGTCCCGCGGCGTCGTGCTGGAGAGGATCGATGTCCTTGGAGCTGGGCGCGGCTGCGGAACTGCGGTGATCGTCGGTCGGGTCCACCGTTACACTGTGCCCGGCCATGGAACCCTCGCGCACGACGACCGCGGATGCCGATCCCGGTGATGGCGAGCCGGCCGGTGCCACGCTCGTGCACGTGACCGGCAACCACCTCATGACCGATCTGCTGGGCGCCCGCGACGAGCTGCTGGACGTGGTCGAGGACGCCTTCCCCGGCGCAGCGATCGTGGTGAGGGGCAACGAGATCTCGGTGACAGGCTCAGGCTCCGAGCGGGTCGGTCGAGTGTTCCGGGAGCTGGTGCTGGTGCTCGAACAGGGGCATCGCATCTCCGGTGACGTCGTGCGGCGCACGATCGAGATGGTGCGTGCCGATGAGTCGCCGTCGGAGGTGCTGACCCACGAGCTGCTGCGGACCCACCGCGGTGGTCGTGTCCGTCCGAGGACGAGTGGGCAGAAGCGCTACGTCGACGCGATCGACGGCAACATCGTGACGTTCGGCATCGGCCCTGCCGGCACCGGGAAGTCGTGGCTGGCCGTCGCGATGGCGGTGCAGGCCCTCCAACGCAAGGACGTGGAGCGGATCGTGTTGACCCGCCCCGCTGTCGAGGCGGGGGAGCGTCTGGGCTTCCTGCCCGGGGACCTGATGGCCAAGGTCGATCCCTACCTGCGTCCTCTCTACGACGCCCTGCACGACATGGTCGGCGCCGACGCTGCGCAGAAGCTGCTCGAGCGGGGCACGGTCGAGGTCGCGCCGCTCGCCTTCATGCGGGGCCGGACCCTGAACAACAGCTTCATCATCCTCGACGAGGCTCAGAACACCTCACCTGAGCAGATGAAGATGTTCCTGACCCGGCTCGGGTTCGGTTCCAAGGCGGTCGTCACGGGAGACGTCACGCAGGTCGACGTCCCCGGCGGCCGGTCCGGACTCGGCGATCTGGAGCGGATCCTCGAGGGGATCGACGACCTGACCTTCGTCCACCTGACGGGCAAGGACGTCGTGCGGCACCGCATAGTGGCCGACATCGTCGACGCCTACGCCCAGCGGGGGACCTGACGCGCCGATGGCCGACGCCGACACCCTGCCCGCCGTGGCGTGGCGGGACGACCGTGACGAACGGGCGGCGGCCGCCGTGCCCGTCGACCTCGACCGGATGTCGGCCGTCCTTGCCGCTGCGCTCGCAGCGGAAGGGGTCGGGTCCCGCGCCGAGGTGACGCTGCAACTGGTGGGCGAGGACGCGATCGCCGCGCTCAACGCAGCGCACCTCGGTGGGACAGGTCCGACCGACGTCCTGTCGTTCGCGCTCGACGGGCCCGACGGGCCGTCGGACCCCGACGAGCCGTGGATGGTGGGCGACGTCGTGGTGTGCCCGTCGGTCGCCGATCGACAGGCCGCGGACCATGCCGGCGATCTCGACTCGGAGCTGGCCCTGTTGGTGGTGCACGCCGCCCTGCACCTGTGCGGTTGGGACCACGCCACGCCCGCCGACCAGGCCGCCATGTGGGCCCGCGAGCGTGAGCTGATGGAGTCGCTCGGGTGTCCTCCCACCGGTGATCCGTGGAGACCCGCCGGTGGGGACGACCGGTGAACGCAACCGACGTCGTCCTGCTCGTCGTGGTCGTCGTCCTCGTCGCGGCGGCGATGGTGCTGGCGGTCGCCGAGACGGCGATCACCCGCATGACCCGCTCCCGTGCTGCGGCGCTCGCGGAGACCGAGCCCAAGCGCGGCCGGCGGGTGCAGCGCATCGTCGACAACCTGGAGCGCGACCTCAACGCCGTCTACCTGTCGGTGAACATCGTCCAGACCGTCCAGGCCGCGTTGGTCGGTGTGCTGGCCGGTCGGCTGTTCGGTCCGCTCGGCGTCGCGATCGGCATCGTGCTGAACGTCGCCGTGTTGTTCACACTCGCCGAGGCCGCCCCGAAGACATGGGCGCTCCAGCACACCGACCGGGCTGCGATGCTGACGGCGCCGCTCGTCGAGCTGATCGGTCGGGTGCTGCGCTGGCCGGCCCGCGGCCTGATCGGTGTCGCCAACGTGATCCTCCCGGGCAAGGGTCTCCGCAAGGGTCCGTTCGTGACGGAGGAGGAGATCCTGGCGTTGGCCGAGGAGGCCGCGGAGGCATCGGTGATCGAGGAGTCCGAACGGGAGCTGATCGAGTCGATCATCGACTTCGGCGACACGGTGGTGAGGGAGATCATGGTGCCTCGCCCCGACGTGGTGTCGATCGCGTCCGACGCGACCGTCACCGACGCCGTCGAGCTCTCCATCGGAACGGGTCGCAGCCGGTTCCCGGTCTACGGCGAGAGCTCAGATGACGTGCTCGGGATGGTGTACGTCAGGGACGCGTACGAGGTGGAGCGAACCGCCGGAGGGGGCCGTTGCGTGTCCGAGGTCGCCCGGCCGGTGCTCTTCGTCCCCGAGACCAAGAGGGTTGCCGAGCTTCTGGGCGAGATGCAGGCGCGCAACACCCACATCGCGGTCGCTGTCGACGAGTACGGCGGCAACGCGGGGTTGGTGACGTTGGAGGACCTGCTCGAGGAGCTGGTCGGCGAGATCCACGACGAGTTCGACATCGAGGAGCTGGAGATCGAGCCGGTCGGCGACGACGTGTTCCTCGTGAACGCCACCCTCAACGTCGGGGAGCTCAACGAACGCCTGGAGATCGGACTCCCGGAGGGGACGTGGGACTCCGTCGGCGGCCTCGTGTTCGGGACCCTCGGCCGTGTCCCGGTTCCGGGGGACGTGGTCGAGCTGGACGGCGTGACCATCACGGTCGAGAGCGTCGACGGCCGCCGGGTCAGCAGCGTGCGCGTTACCCGCACCGGAGCGGACGCAGCGGAGGACCCCGCGTGAGCGTTCCCGGAGGTCCGATCGATCAGCCCGACGGCGACTTCCGATCCGGGTTCGTGACGCTCGTCGGGCGTCCCAACGTCGGCAAGTCAACGCTCCTGAACCGCATCCTCGGCGAGAAGGTGTCCATCGTCTCGGACAAGCCGCAGACGACACGCCACCAGATCCGCGGCGTGCTGACCGACGAGCACACCCAGGTGGTGTTCGTCGACACGCCCGGCATGCACAAGCCCCGGACGCTGATGGGGGAGCGCCTCAACAGCTCGGCCGTCGATGCCCTCGCCGGCGTGGACGTCGTGTGCCTGGTGCTGGACGCGACCCAGAAGATCGGACCGGGTGACCGCTGGGTCGCGGAGCGCGTGCCGGGCGACGCGGTTGTCGTGCTCAACAAGGTGGACAGGGCCGACGCGGCCCGTGTCGCCGAGCAGCTGGCCGCCGCCGCGGGCTTCGACCTGGGCGAGTACTTCCCCGTCTCGGCCCGCACGGGCAAGGGCGTAGACGCCCTCGTCGAGCATCTGCGCTCGCGGATGCCGCCGGGTCCCCGCTGGTACCCGGTCGACGAGGTGACCGACCTGGGTGAGGGGTTCCGGGTCGCGGAGCTGGTGCGGGAGCAGCTGCTCGCCGTCATGCGCGAGGAGCTGCCGCACTCGATCGCCACCCGGACAACGGTGTGGGAGTGGCCCCGCATCACCGTCGAGATCCTCGTCGAACGGGACTCGCAGAAGGGCATGGTGATCGGCAAGGGCGGATCGGTGCTCAAGGACGTCGGCACCAGGGTGCGTCGACAGCTCCCCGAGGGAGCGTTCCTCGAACTGGTGGTCAAGGTGGACCGGGACTGGCAGTCACGTCCCGGCTCTCTCGAACGTCTCGGGTACTGACCCGGTGGTTGTAGGTTTCGATCGGTGGAGCTGAGCGCACTCGACAAGAAGCGGATGCCGGTCCACGTGGCCATCGTCATGGACGGCAACGGCCGCTGGGCCCAACGCCGCGGACTGCCCCGCACCGACGGCCACGCCGCCGGTGAGGAGGCTTTGCTCGACACCGTGTGGGGCGCCCTCGACGCCGGCATCCGCTACATCACGGTCTACGCGTTCTCGACCGAGAACTGGAAGCGCCCCGTCGACGAGGTGCGGTTCCTCATGGGGTTCAACGAACGCCTGCTGATGACCCGCCGCGACGAGCTCAACGCCAAGGACGTCAAGGTGCAGTTCCTCGGTCGCCGTGACTGGCGGGTGCCCAAGCGTGTGCTGCGCCGCATCGTCGAGACCGAGGAGATGACGGCCGGCAACAGGGCCATGACCCTCTCGATGGCGTTCAACTACGGCGGTCGCGCCGAGCTCGTCGATGCCGTGCGGGAGCTGGTTCGTGAGGGCGTCAAGCCCGACAAGGTCGACGAGAAGGCGATCCGCCGTCACCTGTACGACCCGACGATGCCGGACCCCGAGCTGATGATCCGCACCTCGGGCGAGTACCGCATGTCGAACTTCCTGCTGTGGGAGCTCGCCTACTCGGAGCTGGTGTTCACCGACGTCCTGTGGCCCGACTTCCGCCGCGGCGACCTGTACGCGGCGATCGACGAGTTCCAACGCCGTGACCGGCGCTTCGGTGGCCTGAGCGACGCCGACGGGGCCTGACGGGTCAGGTCCGTGGGCCTCTACCGCGACACCGCCGTGGTGTTGCGTACCCACAAGCTCGGCGAGGCCGATCGCATCGTCGTGCTCCTGGGTCGGGCGACCGGGAAGGTCCGCGCCGTGGCGAAGGGCGTCCGTCGGACGGGGTCCAAGTTCGGGTCGCGGTTGGAGCCCGGCTCGTACGTCTCGCTCCAGCTCCACGAGGGACGTGGCGAGCTCGACATCGTCACCCAGGCCGAGACCGTCGAGTCGTTCCGACGCACCAGGGAGGACCTGTCGCGCCTCGGGCGGGCCGCCTCGCTGCTCGAAGCCGTCGAACAGCTGGCCCAGGACCGCCAGCCGGCCCCCAGGCTCCACGACATGCTCGTCGGCGGTCTGCGCGCCATCGACGACCGGAATCCCCCTCTGGTGGCAGGAGCGTTCTTCCTCAAGCTGCTGGCCGTCGAGGGGGTCGCCCCGGAGCTCGACTCGTGCGTCGGCTGTGGCGAGGAGGACGGCGACATGTGGATGGCGCTCGAGGCCGGTGGGTTGCGGTGTCGTTCCTGTGGTGGGGGCCGACCCGTCTCGGACGAGGCACTGGCGGTGTCGCGTGCCGTGCTGGGCGGCGGGCTCAACGCCGCGCTGGACCTGCCCGAGGGCAACGTCACCCACGAGGTCGAGTCGCTCGCGACCGCGGCGCTCGAGTCGCACCTCGAACGCCGGCTGAGGTCGCTGCACGTCCTGCACGACGGCTGAGCGGGTCGGAGTGACCTACGCTCCGGCCACACGGTCCGACTCCGTCGGTCCGAACGACGTGACGAGGAACGAGAGGTGCACCCATGGCGGAGCAGAGCCGCTACATGTTGAGCGACGACCAGGTTCCGAGCGCCTGGTACAACATCGTCCCGGACCTGCCTGCGCCGCCTCCGCCGCCGCTGCACCCGGCGACGCACGAGCCGATCGGTCCCGACGACCTGGCGCCGCTGTTCCCGATGGACCTCATCATGCAGGAGGTCACCACCGAGCGGTACGTGCCGATCCCCGACGAGGTGCGTGACGTCTACCTGCTGTGGCGTGCGACGCCGCTGCACCGGGCCCACCGCCTGGAGAGGGCGCTCGGCACCCCTGCGCGCATCTACTACAAGTACGAGGGCGTGAGTCCCGCCGGGTCGCACAAGCCGAACACGGCTGTTCCGCAGGCGTTCTACAACGCAGCGGCGGGCGTGAAGCGGCTCACGACCGAGACCGGGGCGGGCCAGTGGGGCACGGCCCTGGCCTTCGCCTGCGCCCAGTACGGCATCGACTGCGAGGTGTGGCAGGTCCGCGCCTCGTACGACCAGAAGCCGTACCGACGGGCGATGATGGAGGCGTTCGGCGGCAAGGTCCATCCGTCTCCCTCCGACGTCACCGAGTACGGCCGCAAGCTCCTGGCCGACGATCCCTCCAACCCGGGCTCGCTCGGAATCGCCATCTCCGAGGCGGTCGAGGTGGCCGCCCAGGACCCCGAGACCCGCTACGCGTTGGGTTCGGTGCTCAACCACGTCCTCATGCACCAGACCGTGATCGGCGAGGAGGCTCTGTTGCAGATGGCGATGGCGGGTGACACGCCCGACGTGATCGTCGGCTGCACCGGTGGTGGATCCAACTTCGCCGGGCTCTCGTTCCCGTTCCTGCGCGAGAAGCTGGCAGGGAAGATGGACCCGGAGATCCGAGCGGTCGAGCCGGCGTCATGTCCGTCGCTGACGAAGGGCACCTACACCTACGACTTCGGCGACACGGCCGGGATGACCCCGCTGGTGAAGATGCACACCCTCGGCCACGACTTCATCCCCGACCCGATCCACGCTGGTGGTCTCCGCTACCACGGGATGGCCCCGCTGATCTCCCACGTGTACGACCTGGGCCTCATCACCGCCGAGGCCCGTCCGCAGCGTGAGTGCTTCGCCGCCGGAGTGCAGTTCGCCCGGACCGAGGGCATCGTCCCGGCACCCGAGCCGACCCACGCGCTGGCGGCCACGATCGACGAGGCGCTGCGCTGCAAGGAGACCGGCGAGGAGAAGGTGATCCTCACCGCCCTGTGCGGCCACGGCATGTTGGACATGGCCGCGTACGACGCCTACTTCGCCGACCAGCTCGTCGACCACGAGTTCCCCGACGAGCTGATGGCCCAGGCGCTCACCAGGCTGCCGCAGCTCGACCTGTAACGCGGAACTCGGCACGTTTGACGTCGATTGTCGACGTCAAAC
>CAZNQK010000028.1:0-6438 GCA_964575165.1 uncultured Aquihabitans sp.
CACCGGCGTGTTCCCGGACGGGACGCCGCCCTGCTGGCAGGTGTACTTCCAGGTGGCGGATGCCGATGCGTCGAGCGAGACGTTGCTCGCGCTCGGCGGCACGGTGGAACGACCGGCCGAGGACACGCCGTACGGTCGCCTGGTCTCCTGCGCGGATCCCATGGGTGCCCGGTTCAACCTCATCCAGTCGAACGAGTGACCTGACCGGCGCCGGTCAGGAGATCTCGAGCCCCTCGAAGCGCCCCGACCGTCGCCAGCGGTCGATGAGCTCGAAGAACCCGACCGGACCGCCGGGATAGCCGCTGCGGGTGAGCTTCTCCTTGTCGCCCATCGGTCGGCCCTCGTTGTTGTAGTAGCCGGGGGTGCAGTCGGGGTTGCCGAGCATGATGGAGCCCGGGCCGTCCATGATCTGCGCGATCCAGTCGTCCTCGGCGTCCTGGGTCACCTCGACCCGGGTCGCTCCGACCTCCTGAGCGTGGGAGACGATCGTGGCCACCGAGGTGCCGGCCTCGACGAGGTTGCTGGTGATGTTCGAGATCAGGTTGGCCGCCTGGGTCATGCCGAGCACGAAGTAGTTGGGGAAGCCGTGCACGTGCATGCCGTGCATCGTGCGCATGCCGTCGGCCCACCGCTCCGACAGCCTGACGCCGTCGACGCCTACCGGGTCGAAGCCGGTCTGGCGGGCCTGCTCCGTGCCGAACTCGAACCCCGACGCGTAGATCAGGCAGTCGAGCTCGTAGTGCTGTCCGCCGACCCAGACTCCGGTGGCGTCGATGCGTTCGACACCTTGGCCGTCGGTGTCGATCAGGTGGCAGTTCGGCCGGTTGTACGCCTGCAGGTACTCGTCGTGGAAGCACGGTCGCTTGCACAGCTGGCGGTACCAGGGCTTGAGGGCCTCGGCGGTGGCCCGGTCCTCGACCAGGGCGTCGACCCTCTCCCGGATCTCGGTCATCTTCTCGTCGTCGCTGTCGTAGTACGCCTTCTCGAGCACCTCGGGCGTCAGCTCTCCGCCGGCGTTCATCGCCTCGACGATCACCCGGTCACGGATTCGTTGCGAGATGTCGGTCCAACCGTCCTTCACGTAGTCGACGTCCGCGAACCCGCCGGTCTGGAGGGTCGCGAAGTTGAACAGCCACTCCCGCTGCCAGCCCGGCTCCAACTTCTCGAACTCCTCAGGGTCGATCGGGTGGTTGTTGCGGACGTCGATCGCGGATGGGGTGCGTTGGAAGACGAACAGCTCGCCCGAGTCACGGGCCAGCGGGGCGATGCACTGCACGGCGGTCGCCCCGGTGCCGATGATGCCGACCCGCTTGTCGGCGAGGCTCGTCATCGGGTCACCGTCGGGCGTTCCCCCGGTGTAGTCGTAGTCCCAGCGACTGGTGTGGAAGCTGTGCCCGGCGAAGGTCTCGATCCCGGGGATCCCGGGCAGCTTCGGACGTTGCAGCGGTCCGGTGCCGGTGGCGACGAAGCGGGCCCGGATCTCGTCGCCGCGGTCGGTCCGGATGATCCACCGGGACGACGCCTCGTCCCAGCGGACGTCGGTGACCCTCGTCGAGAACAGGCAGTGGTCATACAGCCCGTACTGCTCGGCGATGCGCTTGGCATGGGCGTGGATCTCGGGGGCGAACACGTACTTCATCGATGGGCGATACCCGGTCTCCTCGAGCAGCGGCAGGTAGATCATCGCCGCGGTGTCGCACATGGCGCCCGGGTAGCGGTTCCAGTACCAGACGCCACCGACGTCACCGGCCGGGTCGATCAACAGGACGTCGTCGATGCCCGCCTCCGCCAGTCGGGCCCCGGTGACCAGTCCGGCGAACCCGGCGCCGATCAACGCGACCGTGACCTCCTCTTGAAGAGGCTCGCGCTCGACCCGACGGGTGTAGGGGTCCTCGACCAGGTACGCGAACTGGCCGACCGGCTCCAGGTACTGGTCGTTGCCGTCGGGGCGGATCCGCTTGTCCCGCTCGGCGTCGTAGCGGCGCTGGATCGCCTCGTGGTCGAGGTCCGCTGTCGTGTCGGTCATCGTGTCGTCCCCCTGTACCGCCCTGATCCGAGAAGGGCCTGACTCAGAACGTAGGCCCCTCCTCCGGTTCATGTGAGGTGGCATGCAGCACAGCGATGTGAAGCCGGTGGGCGACCGCGGGCGGAGAGTCCGGTCGAACTGGTCGCGTACCGGAGTCGATCGGCTCATCGCCCGACCAGTCCTACGGACCTGGAGCGGCCTTCGTTCGAGGCTCGACGAAGCAACCTTGCAGGAACTCCATCAGCACGGGAGTGACCACGGTGTCATCGGGCGCTCCGATGTTCACCGACACCTCGGCGTGGTCGAGGGCCCGGGCGTCGACGACGGTGACGGGGATCCCGGCCTCGTGCAACGCAGCCACGAACTCGGCGTGCTGATCCAGGCGCACGTCAACTCCGCGGGCGGCGACGAAGTAGTCGGGGATGCCCGCGGCGGGCGTCACGTGGTTGATCGGAGAAGCACCCGGCCAGACCGCTGGGTCGGTGCCGAACACGTTCAGGTACGTCTCGCTGCGGTTCGGGTCCGGATGCGTCGCACCTGCGACGACGTCGTAGCCCTCACCGTCGACCGAACCCGCGCAACGGATCGAGTCGACGTCCAGGCCGTGCCTGCCGAGGTAGGTCCCGTCGGTGGTGATGGCGGCGGCGATGCCACCGCCGGCGCTGTGGCCCAGCACGGCCACCCGGCCGGGGTCGACCCCGAGGCGCTTGGCGTTGTCGATCAGCCAGGCGACGGCGTCGGCCGAGTCCTGGTCGTGGACCGGATGCTGCGGCGCCGGGGGATCGGACTCCGGATCGGTGAGCCGGTAGTTGATGCTCGCGAGCACGAAGCCGGCGTCGTTGAAGAGTCGGACCTTGTGCTCGATGTCGTCGGTCTTGTCGCCAGCGGTCCAGCCCCCGCCGTGGATCCAGACGACCAGGGGGCGCTCCGAGCAGTCGCCGTCGTCGTCGGCGGGCGGCATGTACACGTCGAGCGAGTTGAGCCCCGCAGGGACGCCGTCGTGGTGCGAGTACTGGACGGTGGTCGACTCCCCGCACGCCACCAGCTGTCCGTGCGATCGGTCGCCCGCCCCACCGCCACACCCGGTGCCGATCGACGCTGCGACGAGGATGGCCACGGCGAGTACCCGACGTCGTCGCTCCGGTCGTCGACGGAACCGGGCTCGGTCGGCGGGCATCATGCGGAGTGTACGAGCCGAGCTGTAGCCGACCGGTGTGGGACCTTCGTGCCAACGGCGGCGCATGGCGGGACTGAGGGTCGACCGTCAGTGACGATCTCAGATGTCCAGACCCTCGATGTTCGACGACGGTTCGAGGTCCGGGAGCCTGAGCATCCGGAACGAGTTGGCGAGGCCGAGGAGCGCTGCGAGGGTGGGGATGACGAGCGCGACCTGCAGGGAGACGTTCCGGGCGTCGTCGTTGATGGCGAGGATCGCAGCCTCGATCTCAGCAGGTTGATCCGTGATGCGAGCGTCCAGCTGGGTCGTGCTCATCACCTCGGCGTCGTCCTCGAGGACGGCGGTGATCCGGTCCTTCTCGACAGCGGGGATGGTCGAGCTGTCCTCGACCAGACGTGTGAAGCTCAACGACAGGGCGGCGAGCAGGATCCCGCCCGCCATGGCGAGACCGAACGACAGGCCGAACGAACCGGCGGCGGAGTTGACGCCGGCAGCTTCGCTCACCCGTTCCTCTTGTACGGGCGCCAACGTGTAGTTGTTCAGCTGCGAGACGAGGAGGCCCAACCCCGAACCGGCCACGACCAGCGGGATGACGAGGTACCACCCGCTGTCGACCCGAGGCACCAGGGGGATGATCGCAGCGGTGCCGACAGCTGCGAGAGCGAAGCCGACCCGGATGATCGATGCGGGCCGTCGGTCCCCCGCTCGTCGACCTACGACCAGCGCTGCGGCGAACATCGTCACCGACAGCGGGGCGAGGGAGAGGCCGGCCTGCATCGCGTTGTACTCCAGGGTCATCTGGAGGAACAGGGGAAGGGCGATCATGGCGCCCCCCAGCGTGATCTGCTGGAGCATCTGGCCCGTCACCCCAGCGGTGAAGTTCGGCTCCCGGAACAGGTCCGGGTCCAGGAGCGTCTGCTTGCCGGCGCGCTTCTGGCGGATGAGCCACCGTGCGAGCAGCGCCAACGCGACGACTCCCACCCCGATCAGGGCACCCACGGCCTCGCCGCCTTCCTGCCAGACGAGGATCCCGAGCACGACGCCGCCCATTCCGATTACCGACAGGACCGCGCCGAGCACGTCGACCTTGCGCGACCCGGTGTAGGGCACGTCCCGGACGAGGCCGAGCTGGGAGAGGACGATCACGATGATCACGACCTCGAGACCGAATCCCACGCGCCACGACAGGAAGGTCGTGACGAACCCGCCCAGGAGCGGGCCCACTGCCGCTGCGATCGCGGCCGCAGCTCCGACGAGCGCGTAGGCCTGCCTCTGTGCGCTGCCGGTGAAGTTGCCGTGGATGAGCGACTGCATGGCCGGGAGCAGCAGCGATGCGCCGAGTCCCCCGATGACCGCCCAGAACACCACGACGGCGGTGAGGCTCTGCGCGAGGGTCATGGCGAGCGCACCCAACGCGTAGGCAGCGAGACCGAAGGCATAGGCACGCTTGCGGCCGATCAGGTCGCCGACCTTGCTGTTGATGAGGATGAACGCGGCGGAGATGAGCGCCTCGAGAGCGATCGCTGACTGCACGCCGCTCGCCGTGGTGCCGAGATCGTCGATCACCGCAGCGATCGACACGTTCATCAGAGAGGTGTCGACGACGAGGACGAACATCGCCATCGCCAGCAGCACCATCAGCCGTCGGCTCCCGTCGGGCTGGTCGCCATCAGGAGCGCCGGAGGGCCCTTCGTCCGAATTGGTGGTCAATCTCTGTCCCGCGAGGAGATGGGTGAGTGGACTGGCGACCTGGTGTCGCGCAAGGAGGTGACCGTGATCGGCATGGTGACGCTCATGGCACGTCTCCTGGACCAGTGGGGGAAGGATGGCACGGGGTGTGCACAGCTTCGCATGCCGTGCGAACACCGAACGCCTTCGGGGAATGACGGTGGCCGCCGTGCCGGGACGGACTCTCGGGTCGGTGTTCGCCGAGCAGCCGGCCGGCGGATGGGTGGATGGCCACTACGGTTCGGCCATGCCACGACTGGACCCCACCGCCCGCGTGCGCAGTCACATCGAGGGGATCCTCGCCGAGGGACCAGTCCCGTTCGATGACCTCGTGTCGGCGTTGCTCGACCGCGGCCTCGATCTCGGTCCCGAACCCGACGAGCGCCTCGATGACGTCCTCGCGACGATGGAGCGGGTCGATTTCGTCCATGTGGAGGGCGGTGACGAGGCCGGCACGCACGTCGACTGGTGCTTCGACCGGCTGGCCCTCTTCGACGGCACCACGTGGACGGTTCCCATCAGCGAGCTCGACCTGGCGTCCGACACCCTGCCGACGGAACCTCTCGGGCCGCTGCTCGGGCCGCTCCTCAACGATTGGTGCACCCTCGACGGAGCCGGGACGATCGACCTCGACATCGATGGTCGTCGCCAGGCCGCGGCCGATTCGCTCGGTGTCGTTCAGCGCGGCGGTGTCGCTCCGAGCGGTGGTGTCGCTCCACGCGGCGGTGTTTCCCTTCCGACGGGTTGGCTTGCTGCCCACGGGGCGCGGAGCGGAGGGTTCCTGCTTCTCCAACTCGACGACGGTGTCGTCGGCGCCCGCGCCACCGACTTGGCGACGTCGCCTTCATCGGCGTTGGTCGACGCCCTGTCAGGTTCGTTCGCGTCGCCACCCTCGCCACAAGCGTGCCGCCATTTCACCGAGGTGCTGATCGAGATCTTCGTCCTGCATCCCGAGTTGCGTGGGTCGGAGCTTCCACCACTTGCCGACCTCGTCGAGGCAGCCGGCCTCGTTCGCGACGGGATCTTTCTCGCTCAGACGGGTTTCGACTTCGAGCGCGAGCGCCTTCGCCGGCGAGTGGAGGACGTGGCGACCGAGATGAGGTTCGAGGACGACGAAGCCCAGGCGTACGCCACCCTGGTAGTGGCATGGCACGGATGGTCGGCGAGGAGCGACGGAGTACAGCCCGAGGTGCTGGTGGGAGCTGCCCACGCGCTCGAGCACATCAGGGTCGCCACCGTCTTCGTCGAGGACGAGTGCGACCCCGACGAACCTGACGACCTCGACGAGGTGGCGTCGTTCGGCGAGTCCCTCATCGACGCGGTCAGCGGACGTCACCGTGCCGGCCCGGCGTGGCTGGTCGCGCAGGCGCTCCTGGTCGCCGGAAGGACCGATCGGTTCGAGGAGTGGATCGACGTCGCTCTCGGTTTCGATGACGAGCACATCCTCTCGCTCTACGACAAGGCTTGGTTCGAGTTCGACCGGGGAGAGGCGAAGAAGGCCAAGACG
>CAZNQK010000028.1:6538-32425 GCA_964575165.1 uncultured Aquihabitans sp.
TGCTGCCGTCCGACGAGGCCCTCCTCGCGGCCCGATGGGCGTTGGTCGATCGGTCGGTGTTCGAGGTCACCGACGTGCGCCTCGACGAAGGGATGACGTTGCGAGACCTGCGAACCGGCGACATCGTCGACGTGCAGGAGCGCATCGGAACTCACGGTATGGAGGTCGGCCGGTACATCCTCGCCCGTCCACTGCCCACGGGAAGCGGGGGCCGTCAGTTCTTCGGCGGCATCACGATCGTTCCGGACTCAGCGCGTGACCGGTTCATCGAGCTGCTCGACGAGGGGCCGACCCCGGCCCGGCTCCTCTCGGTCGTCGCCGATTCCGAGGCGCCGCCGAAGCTGTCCAATCGTGATGGCCACGCAACGGTCTTCTGCGAGACCACCTGGACGATCCCTGACACGACGGCAGCGACCGAGGCGCTCGACGCTGCCTTCGAGTCTTCGGACGAGGCCGGCCGTTGGAGCTGGATGCAGGACGGCGAAGACCACGCCGACGTGACCGCTGCTGGTGGCAGAACGGTCCTCGGCACCCTCGCGCTAGACGACGACCGGCTCACCGCCAGCACCAACAGCGCCGAGCGGGCCGACGCGATCTCACAGATCGTCATGGAACTCCTGCCCGGTGCTCAGCTGGTGGAGGACCTGCGATCGGACTTCGACGAGGTCCAAGACGATCTCGCATACGAACGGGCGGTCTTCGGTGAGGACGACGAGCCGAGTGGAGGATTCATCGATCCTTCCCAGGCCCCGCCCGAGGTGCGCGCCGTGCTGCGACAGCAGATGGACCAATACGAGGAGGCGTGGGTCGACGAGTCGATCCCAGCCTTGGGCGGCGCGACCCCGAGGGAGGCACTCGACGATCCGACCCGGCGCGACGATCTGTTCCGATTGCTCGATCGCATGGAGCAGATGGATGCCGGGCGCTCCCCGGAAGAGCGCGCTCTCGGCATGCGCACCAGCCGTCTGCGCGAGCTCCTCGGGCTGCCCGCCAGAGGCGAGCTGCGACTCCCCAAGCCGTAGCGCCCTCGTCGAGCTCCCGCGGACCGCCTGACGATCCAACGGACGGGCCGTTCGATCCCCACCGCTGAATCGCGCACAGCGTGGTCGATCTCGAGCCCTCGCCGAGAGCCGCGCGGACGCCTTCTCGATTCGTAAGGTCACGTGAAGGTCACGCCCGGCCCTCAGCGACCGGGTCCGCCGACCCGGCAACGCTGTGACCTGGGGTCTTCTGGTGGAGCTGATGGGACTCGAACCCACGACCCCCTTCTTGCAAATCGGGAGGAGGGTCCATCAGCGTCCGTCCTGTCGCCGAGATCGTTGGTATGCCAAGGATCTGTCCGCCGACGTGCGGAGCCATCCGGTGGGGTTTGGCCCCCCCCTTTGGCCCCCCTCGACGGGCGCTGTCGATCGGCGAGGGCGTCGGCGGGCGCACTCCTCGGAACGCGAAGTCGCCGTCGAGCTGTCGGTGCCGGTCTCTACACTGGTCCACATGTCGTTGACCGTCGACCTGCCAGAGGAAGTGATGCGCCGCCTCGAGGAGGTTGCGGTCGCCCGCGGTGTCAGCGTCGAGGAACTTGCGGCAGAGACGCTCGCCCAGGTCGCGCCGATCGACACCGACTTCGCTGCGACGGTGTCCGAGACGATCGTCGAGCACCGGGAGATCCTGGACCGCCTCGCCGAGACATGAGCGATGGCGGGACCGTCTACGTCACGATCGATCAGTGGGTCCATCTCGCCGCCGCGGTGCTCGGCGTCGACCCGGCGACGATTCGACGGTCGGCAGACCTGAACCTGGCCGACTCGGCGCTGCACGCACCCGCCGCGGGTTTCGGCGATCAGGACACGTATCCGGATCTGATCGACAAGGCCGCCGTCCTCTGCTGGCACCTGGTCAACAACCACGCGCTCCCCGACGGGAACAAGCGGTGCGCCTTCGTGACCATGGTCGTGTTCCTACGGCGCAACGACCTTGTTTGGAGTGCGCCCGGAGTCGATGACGCGGTCACCACAATGGTTGCTGTCGCCTCGAAGGAACTGGAGACCAGCGGTCTTGCGGCCTGGATTCGGATCCACATCGCTTGAGTTCCCGAGTATGTAGCAGGCGCCGACTTCGATGATCGCTCGAGCGCACATGCGCTCGTGGGTAAGCGGCGAGAGCCGCTCTTGCCACAAGTTCCGTTGGTTCCGGCGTCAATCCGGTGTCAACGAAAAGGGGCGAAGAACCGCTCGTCAACGACCGTCAGCTGCTTGATCCCGAGGCCGTATTCCTGAAGGAGTTCGACGAGGCGCTCGCCGTCGATGAGATCGATCGGTTTGTAGCCTGGCGATGTCGCCTGCTCCTCGGCCTGCTGGGTGAACACGCTCGTTGTCATGAAGATCCCGCGGTCGAATGGTCCGAGTGCTCCCTGGAACTCACGGATCTGTCGCGGCACCACTTTGTTGTCCTCCGCGTAGCCCTTGCACTGCACCCCAACGCGGAAGGAGACGACTGGATTGACGCGGAGGTGGCCCTCGATGTCGATTCCGCGGTCGCCTGCTCCACCGACCGTTCTCAGTTGCACGAGTCCGAGCTCCGTCAGGACGCGTTTGCAGAGGTTCTCGAAGCCGGCGGGTGACAAAGAACGGACCGTTGATCGGATTCCGTCCGCCAGCGCGAGTTCGCTTGACTCATGCTCGTCCAACGGGTCAGGTGGCTCGTCCGACTCCTCGTCCTCGTCCTCGTCCTCGGCGACTGACCTCGGCTTCGTTGAGGTGCCGCTCCGCTCCGCGTGGAGCCGGGTGAAGAGCTCGTAGGCGGTGTCCGGGTTCTGGCTATCGAGGTCCAACGACCACCCGTCATCGGTCAAGGTCCAGCGCCCGCGCTGTGAACCATCCAACAGATCAGCCCACACCAGGTACTGGCGCGCCCACTGGACCTGATTGTCAACCCGAAGGCCGCCGCTCTTCAGCTGTTCGGCTCGTTCGTCGTCGCTGATGTTGGCGAGCTCGAGGACAAGGTCGATGACCTCCCGCGGTTTGGCCGACCCGCCGAGCTCGCGGAGCGCCGCCACTGTCGGCCAGAGAAATCTGATGAACTTGGGCCCCTTCCGCATCCGCAGAGTCTCACATGCAGCGGGACGAGCGCGTCCGGTCCCCGGACATGGGAAGGGGATGAGGGAAGGAAGCTGGAAAGCCGGGCGCGCCCGGAAGGCCTGTGCGCGGCGCTGGCACGCGATATGCCTGACGTCCAGGACGCCCCCTGCTGGGGAGTAGCTCCCCTCGCTCGCCCGCGACGTCACTGCGCGTCACGGGCAACAGGTATGGGGGGTGTCCTCCGCCTCGTCCTTCGCCGGTGCGCCAGCCACTTGGCTTGTTCAAACCCCGGCTTGCAGACCGTCGGTGAACTAGCCACCCGGTGGCTCGACACAGCGGTGCGCGCCCGACATCCCGAGGGGTCCCCCATGTGGGATATGTACCGGTGCGTGATCGACCACCACATCGTCCCGGGCCTCGGCGACCGTCAGCTCCGTACTGTCACCGCCGAGGACGTCGACCGGTATCTGGTCGACAGGGCCCGTCAGGGCTACTCGAGTCCGACGGTGCGGCGGGCCCGCAACACGCTGTCGCAAGTCTTCCGTTGGGGTGTGCGGCGCCGGCAGTGCACCTGGGACCCGGCCAGCTTCGCGGAGCTCCCGCCCGCCGCCGTGTACGCCGAGGCGACGCCCCGCGTGAACCGCACACCGCGGGCACTCAAACCCGATGAAGCCCGACGGTTCATCACCGCCACCTCGGGCGATCCCCACGCAGCCCTGCTGTTGACCGCGATCTGCACCGGCCTGCGCCCCGGCGAGCTTCTGGCGCTGCACTGGGACGACATCGACCTCGACACGGGCCTACTCCTGGTCCGTCGGGCCTGGAAGGGCCACGACGAGTACCGCCACATCGGCGAACCGAAGACCCGCAGCAGCATCCGAACCGTCGGCCTGCCCGCGGTGGTCGTCGAGTCGCTCCGTCACCACCGGATCGACCAGCAACGCAGCCTGTCCGATCGGGGCCGGCCCGGAGAGTGGGAGAGCCTCGTGTTCACCTCCGCCGTCGGAACGCCGATCGATCCGTCGAACTTCCGGCGGCTCGTCAAAGAGGTCGCCACCAGGGCGGGAATCGGGCACCTGGCGCCCTACGACCTGCGCCACACCGTGGCCAGTCTGTTGTCGGACGCCGGCGTCCCCAACCACCAGCTGGCGGACCTACTCGGCCACACCACCACACGAATGGTCGAGGTCCACTACCGGCACCGGCTCACCGAGACAATCGACGTGGCCATGGGACCCATGGACCGTCTCCTCGGCGGCGAGCCGAGTTAGGATCCGCCACAGGATAACTCGCGTTGGATAGGGTTTGGGGGTGGAGTTGACCGTCGGTGAGGCGCGTGTGTTGTTCGAGACGGTGATGCCGCATCTCGGGGAACGGCAGCGGCGGGTGTTGAGCGGGGCTCTGGCTGAGGCGTTGGGTCATGGCGGCCAAGCGTTCGTGGTGGAGGCGTCTGGCATGTCGACCTCGACGGTGTCGAAGGCGGTGCGGGAGGTTCGTGCTGGTGTTGAGCCGTCGGATCGTCAACGCGCCGAGGGCGGCGGTGACAAGCCGGCGATCGACAAGCAGCCAGGTCTGCTCGAAGCGCTCGATGAGTTGGTGTGGCCCGAGACACGAGGTCATCCGATGTCACCGTTGCGTTGGACGCTGTCATCGACCTACGACCTGGCCCGCCAACTCACCGCCCAGGGCTTCAAAGTGTCCGCGGAGCTGGTGCGACGCCTGTTGCACGAGATGGGCTACTCGCTCCAAGCACCGGCCAAGCAGGAAGAGGGGGCGTCGCACCCCGACCGCGACGCTCAGTTCGAGTACCTGAACGGGATCGTCGCGGCACGACTCGCGGTAGGTGAGCCGGTCATCAGCGTGGACACGAAGAAGAAGGAGTTGATCGGCAACTACGCCAACAAGGGCCGGGACTGGCGGCCGGCCGGGGACCCGACCCGTGTCAAGGTCCATGACTTCGCGGACCCGGCCCTCGGTGAGTACTCGAAGGCGATCCCGTATGGGATCTACGACATCGGCAACGACGAAGGCTGGGTCTCCGTCGGTGACGTCGCGGACACCGCCGAGTTCGCAGTCGAGGCGATCCGCCGATGGTGGAACGACACCGGCATGGCCCGGTTCCCGAACGCGTCGACGTTGACGGTCACGGCTGACTGCGGCGGCTCCAACGGCAACCGGGTCCGCGCCTGGAAGTGGCACCTCGCGCAGCTCGCAGCGGAGAACGGCCTGGCGATCACCGTCGTGCACTACCCGCCGGGCACCTCGAAGTGGAACAAGATCGAACACCGTCTGTTCTCGTTCATCTCGATGAACTGGCGAGGCCAGCCCCTCACCGACATCCGCACCATCATCGAGCTCATCGGAGCAACGACCACCCAGACCGGCCTCACCGTCACCGCCCGCTACGACCCCAACTGGTACCCCAAAGGCGTCAAGTACACCGACGCACAGATCAACGCCCTACCGCTCCACCGCCACGACTGGCACGGCGACTGGAACTACACCCTCACCCCACCACCACCCTGAACCGCGCGGCTTATCCCGCGGCGAGCCCTTAGGCCCCCCCTTGGCCCCCCTCGGGCCTTTCGGGGCCGGTCCGGCAACTGCCGAGGTCACGAAACCCTTGCAGGACAAGGGATCCCGGGGTGGAGCTGATGGGACTCGAACCCACGACCCTCTGCTTGCAAAGCAGTCCGGGCGCGGCTGCGATCCGGTGGCGGGCGGCGGGGTCCCTGCAATCTCGCGGATGTACGTCTTGAGTGGTCCCGGTCCGTGTCGTCGCGTTTCGTTGCTCTCGCGGAGTATTCGCGGAGTATTCGCGGAGTGCTCGCGGGCCCGCCCAATCAACCGCGGAGCTCGGCCATTGCCGATGGCAGCCGCTGTCGGAGCACGTCGACGATCTCGTCGCGAGTCCTCGGGGGCCGTCGTCGCCGGCTGGCCATGGCGCCGATTGAAGCGAGGACCGTGCCGGGGTCCCGTTCGACCTGGTCCAGAACGAACGCGTCCGCGCCAACCGCCTCGACCTTGAAGCGGTTGATCCGATCCGCCGGGAAGTCGCGGAGGTTCTCCGTGACGATGACGGACGCCCCGGCATGGACGGCCAGCGCCAGGACGTGACGGTCCTTGTCGTTCACCGGCATGGCATCGATCAGGGGCTCGGGTGCCTCGTCCATCGCGGCGGGGAGGGCGCGGTTCATCTGAGCGATCCGCCGGTCGATCGCCGCGGGTTGGAGGTCGCCTCGCAATCGAAGGTTCCGGCTCACCTCATCGAGGATCTGCGGCGACCAGACAGGCCGGAACAGGTGCTCGGTGGCCATTGTGAGCAGGAGGTCGGTCACCTCGATGCCATAGAGGACATTGGCGTCGAGGACTACGACGGTGGTGGGCATCGTCGCTGGTGCTAGCGAGACCTACTGGTAGAGGCCGAGTTCCTCGGCCTCTGCGGTCATCGCATCGAGGGCGTCGTCGGCCTGCATGCGGAGTCGGTCGCGGTAGGCGAGCACGTCGACCAGCTTCAGTCGACGGTGGGTCCCGACCATGTGGTGCGCGACTTCGCCCGCTTCGATCTGCTTGATCAGGTAGGGGCGGCTCACGTTCAGCAGTTCGGCTGCCTGGACCGTGGTGAGTTCGGCGTGCAGCGGGATGACTGAGACGCCGTTGCCGGCCCGGAGGTTCTCGACGATCGACACCAGCAACGACTGGATCCGCTCGGGTAGCTCGACCACGTGGCCGTCACGCCCGACCAGCCCCGCACCGTCGAGCGCGCGCACGACCGCATCGAGCGCCTCGGGTGGCAGGGTGTCAGGTCGAACCTCGAGCACGTCACTCATGATCCCGAGGTTATCAGCAACTGCAATAAACGCAACGTCGACGACTCATCACTTCACACGGCTCGAGCGATCCGATAGCCGAACGACGTCGGCGTCTCGGTGGGTCCAATCGACGAACGTAGTGAGGTCTCCGATGTTCCCCCCGATGCTCGAGCAAGCCGGGCCGCAGGCCGAAGGCCAGGTCGTCAGCGTTCGTCAGGATGGTCAGCATCGCGGGAACCACTGTGCCGACTCGGTCTGCACTTCGACGGGTTCGGCCTTGGTCCAGCGCCGAGCTGAGATCTGCTTGTAGAGGGACTCCGCCTGGGCGGTGTTGATCACGCCAAGCGACTATCCCGGAGTGGAGCTGATGGGAATCGAACCCACGACCCCCTGCTTGCAAAGCAGGTGCTCTAGCCAACTGAGCTACAGCCCCGGAGCGGTCGACTCTAACCGCTCCGGGACCGTGCTCCCCATCTGTCCCCTGACGGGACGAGCCTCAGCGGTTCGGTGCCGACACCAGCCACGGGTCGGAGATGTCCATGTAGCGGTCGACCTTCATCACCGACTGCCACTCGGTGAACATGTCCGCCATGTCTGCCGGCATCTCGGCGCTCTCGCCGTCGCGGGCTGCCGCCTCGGTCGTGAAGTAGGCGACCTCGGTGAACTCGTCGTCGCCGTAGTAGGCGGTCAGTCCGCCGAGGAGGTCGGGTCGCATCTGCATCAGCATCTCGTCGGAGTCACGCTCGAGGACCTTTGCGCGATCCTCGTCGGTCACGTGGCCGTCCATCACCTGGACGAACTTGGCGTCGTCGACTCCGGTGTGGGTCATCAGCGTGACGTCTTCGGTGTCGTGGAACGTGACCGGACCGTCGAAGCACGTCTCCGTCTCGGCCCACCACTCGCCCTGCTCCGGTCGGTCGCTGTTCCGCTGGGCGGCCTCCCGGCTCTCGAACCTGGCGATGAGGATGCAGTCACCGCTCGATGTGCATCCCCCGGTGGATCCCAGGTACCCGATCGCGCCCGGCATCAGCTCTGCTTCCCACACCTCGAGCCGTCGGTGCAGAGCCTCGGGATCCGACGTCCTGCCTTCCATCACCTGAACGAACATCGTGGACACCTCCTTGGTCGCTGGTGTGCCGTCCTTCACACTCCGCCCGTTGCGCGTCTGGGTCAAGGGGCGTTCGATTGGCCGTGCGGGTTTGCGAAGAGAGCTCTTCGGGTTCCTCGAAGGGCGGTCGGGTACGACGACTCCGGACGTCCACGACCGGCGACCTCGAACTCGTGGAACGACCCTGACGGACACGTTGTGGTAGGCCGTTCGACGATGCCGACAGCGAGGCGGGACCGCCGCACCGAACGGGGCCTCGATCGCCTCGTGGCGTTCAGCGACGGGGTCGTCGCCATCGCCATCACCCTGCTCGTGCTGCCGCTGCTTGATCTCACCGATGGCTCGACTGGTGGCAGCGATCTGGTCGTCGGTTCGTGGCCCCGGATTCAGGCGTTCCTCATCACGTTCGCCGTCGTGGCGAGCTTCTGGGTGGTGCACCACAGGCTCTTCGAGCTCATCGACGGCTACACCGGAGCGCTGATCTGGGCGAACATGCTCTGGCTGGTGACGATCGCGTTCCTGCCGTTCGCCTCCGAGGTGCTCGGCGTGTCCGACCTCGATGATCCGGTCGTCCGGGCGCTCTACATCGGCTCGTTGCTCGCGTGCAGCCTCGCTCTGGCCCTGATCGACGTGGTCATCCTGCGAACGCCGGAGATCTGGCCCGACGGCGAGCGCCCGCCGATCGACGTGGTGGCGGTCGTCGTGCGGATCGTCGTCACGGCAGCGGCGTTCCTCATCGGCACCTTCGTCGAGGTGATCGGGCTCTGGGCGTTGCTGCTGATGTTCCTCGCCCTGCCGATCACCCGTCTGATCGAACGCCCAGGACGTCGTGGAGCACTGCCAGGTCCTCGACCGCCCGGTCGAGCATGACCGCGGGATCATCTCGCTCGGTGAGGACACCCTCGACGAACTCGAGGGTCCACGAGCCGTCGAACCCGAGCTCCCGCAGGAGCTGCACCTTCTGAGCGAGCTCCTCGCGACGGTCGGCCAGCACCGGAACGGTCATGGTCGACTGGTCGAGGAAGTTCACGTGCACGTGGTGGATCCGATCGCCGTAGGCGTCGAACCGGGCACGGATGTGCTCGACCGGCTCGTGGGTGTGGACGATGGCGCCGACGCTCTCGGGTGGGCCCACGGACGAGAGGAGTCGGGCTGCAACCTCCGGTTCCTCGGCGATCGAGATGTGGGCGTGGCACTCGCACAGGAGCACGACCTCGGACGGCAGCATCCTTCTCAACTGGGACACCCGCTGGATGTAGTCCGCCTCCTTGGATCTGTCGTTGCCGACGTTGAACTTCACCGCCCTCGTGCCGGTCGCGTCGACCCGGCCAACGACGGTTTGCAGTGCCGTCGCGTCTTCGGAGTCGAAGCTGACGTAGGAGTTGAGGACGACGATCGGCGGGAGTTGGTCCGCGAGGGCCCGGGCGTCGGTGGCGTCGGTGGGGATGTGTCGCTCCCAGACCTCGAGACCGTCGATACCTGCCGCAGCCAGGGGGTCGGCCAGATGGGCCAGGTCTGCGACCGGCGCTCCGGACGGGTCGATGGTCGACCAACGGTTCGGCTCGATGGCAACGGTGCCGAGGAGCACAGCGTTGCCGAGGGGTGAGGTGGTCATGTCTGTGCCTCCGATGTGAACTCCGGGGGTTCGCCGATGCGCCGGATCCGCAGAGCGGTGAGCGCCAGCACGACGGTCACGATGATGGTGCTCGCCTCGAGGTCATAGGAGTCGCTTCCCAACAGCACGACCTCGGCGATCACCAACGCCGCTGCGGCGAACAGGAACACCCGGAGCCTCTTCCTGGTCACATCCACCGGCCCGCCGGAACACAGGCCGATCAGTCCGATCGACACGAGGATCACAGCGATGGGGACGACGATGTACTGGATGGAGCCGATCGTCGGTGCCTCCTGTGGAGAGGTCTCCTGCTCGTCCAGCAGCGTGTGGGACAGCGCCACCGCTGAGGCGACCAGGCCGAGGTGCAGCGGGAAGTGCAGGTAGACCCACCCGTGGCGTCGAGCGTGCCGGTCGGACATCCCGAAGTCCGGGACGTCGGTGAAGTACAGCCACCAGATGCCGAACACGACGGCGGTGGCGAGCGGTAGGGCGAACAGGTCGACCTGGTCGAGTGGTTCGTGGGTGGCGGTGATGCCGACCTTCACGAAGACCTCGCCCAGCATGATGATCGTGAACTCGCCGAAGCGATGCACCAGGCGGTGGTCGTCGGTCCGGAGCTGGCGCACCTCGGGGCCGATCGGGACGACGAACACCAGGAGCGCGATCACCCAGGGGAACGGGTACCACCACGGCCATCCGAACACGGGCACGACCGCGAACAGCACAGCGGCAACGACGCAGCGCAGGCCGTAACCCCGGTACGCCACGTCTAGCTCGGGGCTGGAACGTCGCGCGGCGCGGTACAGCAGGGCGGTCACGAGCAGCACCGAGGCGAAGATCGGGCCGACCGCGATGCTGTTGTCCTCGACCGAGTAGTCCGACACGATCGCGACGGCGAGTATCAGCACCATCTGGGTGAGCAGGAGTGCCCGGGTCCACAGCGTGGTCACCAGGCCGGTCCCGAGCAGCAGCGTTGTCGACAGCCACGTGAACCACATGAGCGAGAACACGAGGGTCAACCAGACGACACCCTGGATGCCCGCCTGGTTCGAGAACGTCGTGGACATGACGACGATCGAAGCGACGAACACCAGGTCGTAGAACAGCTCGAGCCACGACTGCTGCGGTGCGGCCGGGATCAGCCTTGGCGGCCCTGCGGGCTGTGCGGGTCGGGATGCCGGCGGGGTCACTCGCCGCCCCCGCCGGTTTGAGTCGCGGTCGGTGAGTCGAGCGTGCCGTCATCGCCCAGGGAGAAGAACCGGCCGGCCCGGGTGCCGAAGTAGATGCGGCCCTTCCACACCGTCGGTGTCGACTCGATGCATCCGCCGACCGGGACGGTCCAGATCTCCTCGGGCTGCTTCCGGGGATCGGACACGTCGTAGCCGTGGAGCGTTCCGTTGCAGTCGCCCTGGATCAGGACGTCGTCGACCACGACCGGCGACTGCCACGTCGGTCCAGGCAACTCGAACGACCACAGCTCGGTGCCGGTCATCTGGTCGAGCCCGACGACCTTGCCGCCGTTGGTCGGGGCGATGACCACGCCGTCGTGCAGAGCGGGTGTCGCCCAGAACCCCGCCGGGTTCGCGGCGCGGTCGTGGTAGGACCAGACGAGTGGGGCGTCGGGCTTTCGGGGGTCGAGCTTCATCAGCTGGCCCACCTCGGCGGAGCGCTTGTTCCCGCGCTCGTACTCGACGGCCACGTAGAGGAACCCGTCCGCGTCGATCACGACCGAGGCGTCTGTGTCGTCGCCGGTCCAGAACCGGAACGTCTGGGTCGGTGTACCGCCCGTCCGCAGCGGACCCACGTCCCAGCCCATGACCAGTCCGCCGGAGTTGGCCCAGTAGGCGGTGTCGCCCGACATGGCGACGGAGTTCTCGATGGAGAACTCCCTGGCCCGGTTCCCGGCCAGATCCGAGATGACCTGCTGGTCCCAGCTCGGGGTGTTGAACACCAGCTTCGGGTCGACGGTCACCTTGCCGTCGGCGCCGTAGCCACGGTTGAGCTTCACGACGTGGAACTGGCTGTTCTCCCCACCCTCGAACAGGAAATCGTCGGCCACGATCCCGGCGCCGTCCCAGTCGTTGTTCCACAGGGTCGGCGACACGGCGGTGGCCGACAGCTTCCACACCTCCTGCGCCGCGGCACCTCGGTCGATCGCGATCACGTGGTAGTAGTTGTCGCGGCTTCCCGAGTAGACGAGCGGGTAGCCGTCGGGGTCGACCGTGACCGATCCCTTGATGATGTCGCCGGTCGGCAGCGGCGGGAGGATGTCCTCGCCGGTCTCGCCGTCCATGAAGTGCACGGCCTTGTCGTAGGCGCCGAAGACGACCCAGGTCCTGCCCTCCCGCTCGAACACCGCAGGCTGGCCGGTCCAACCCGAACCGCACCAGGTCTTCGACTCGCCGCCGACCGACGAGATCGAGCACATCCCGCCGTCCCTCGGATAGAACCAGCGGACCTTGGGATTCTTCGGTACGTCGCCCTGGCCGTAGTAGGTGCGGGTCGGGTTCCCCCGGAAGGTCAGGCTTCCCGGGACCTTCGCAGACCACATACGACCGGAGCTGGCAGGGTTGACGAACTGACCGTTCGGCTCGGCCGGCACTTGGGTGAGGTCCTTCGGCGAGTCGTCAGGTTCGGGATCGGCCTCGTCGGCGGGACGGTCCGACCCGGTCGTGGTCGTCGGGGCGCTCTGTTCCGCCGGGCTCGAGGCACCGTCGCGCTCATCGTCGCGTGACGCTACGAACGCGGCCCCGCCCAATGCCAGGAATGCGATGACGGCAGCGAGCACGATCCGTCGACGGCGATGAGGCGGAGCGCTCATGGCGGGGGTGACCGAACGAGGTCGACGGACCCTCGGCGCCGGTGGGAGGTCGGGATCCATCGGCGCCCATCATGGCCCGCCCACGACCCGGTCGATCGCTACTGCTGGCGAAGCTCACCCTCGGCGACAAGACGGTCGAGCGTGAGCTCGGGGTGCTCGGCTTCGAGGCGCTCGAGCCAGTAGACGGACTCGAACACGGCGAGCAGCTCTCCATCGGAGCGCTGCAGCACGTCGACGCCCTGCATCGCCCGCAGCTCGGAGCGGGACTCCTCGTCGGTCCGGCGAGCGACCCGGAACCGGGTCGGCGTGAGCTCCACCGGCGCGCCGAACTCGTTCACCAACCTGTGGGTGGCGACTTCGAACTGGAGTGCGCCGACCGCCGCCAGGATCGGGGCCTGGTCGCCGAACTCGGGGTCCCGCAGAACCTGCACGACGCCTTCCTCGTCGAGCTGCTGGATGCCGGAGCGGAACTGCTTGGACTTGCCGACGTCAGTGGTGCGGGCGACGGCGAAGTGCTCGGGAGCGAACGCCGGGATCGGCGGGTAAGTCACCGGCTGCTCGACGTAGAGCGAGTCGCCGACCCGCACGTCGTTGGCGTTGACCAGTCCGACCACGTCGCCGGGGAAGGCCTCCTCGAGCGTCTCGCGCTCCTGGCCGAACACCGAGTGCGCGTACTTGGTGGCGAACGGCTTGCCGGTGCGGCCGTGGGTGACGACCATGCCCCGCTCGAACCGGCCCGAGCACACCCGCAGGAACGCGATGCGGTCGCGGTGCGCCTTGTCCATGTTGGCCTGGACCTTGAAGACGAAGCCCGACAGCGGCGCGTCGAGTGGTCGTGGGTCGCCGGCCGTGTCCATCCGGGGTCCGGGGGAGGGGACCTCGTCGATGACGTTGTCGAGCAGCAGTCGGACGCCGAAGTTCGTGAGCGCGGATCCGAACAGCATCGGGGTCGTCTCGCCGGCCAGGAACAGCTCGGAGTCGTGTTCGGTGCCAGACAGCAGCTCGAGCTCGTCCTGGGCAGCGGACCAGGCGTCGGACTCCTCCGTAGCCGCCCGGTCGGGGTCGACGACCTCCTCGGGCGCCTCGGTCGCACCTCGGGCGGTCCGGGTGTAGCGGATGAAGTCGCCGCTGCGACGGTCGACGACGCCACGGAAGTCCCCGGCGATGCCGACCGGCCACGTGATCGGGGTGCACATGATCGACAGGTGCGACTCGATGTCGTCGATCAGCTCCAGCGGGCTCAGTCCCGGCCGATCCCACTTGTTGACGAACGTGATGAGCGGCAGACGGCGGTCGCGGCACACCTCGAACAGCTTCAGCGTCTGCGGCTCGATGCCCTTCGCCGCGTCGAGCACCATCACCGCAGCGTCGCAGGCGGTGAGCACCCGGTAGGTGTCCTCGGAGAAGTCGCGGTGGCCGGGCGTGTCGAGCAGGTTGACGACGCAGTCCCGGTACGGGAACTGGAGCACCGTCGACGTGATCGAGATGCCGCGCTGCTGCTCGAGCTCCATCCAGTCCGACGTCGCCGAGCGTCGGTCGCCGCGGGCCTTGACGGCTCCGGCCTCCCGCCCGAGCGCACCGCCGTAGAGGAGGAGCTTCTCTGTGAGGGTGGTCTTGCCGGCGTCGGGGTGGGAGATGATCGCGAACGTGCGGCGTCGCGCCGCCTCGGTCGACGGATCGGATGTGGGGCCGGTCATGCGGGTCGGCCGACCGCCTGGTCGACGGCCTTCAGCAGACCGTAGGAGCGGGGATCGCCTGTGACGCCGAGGTGCATCTTGCTCATCACGTAGGCCCCCGCGATCCGACGGTCGGGGTCCGCGAAGCCGAGCGATCCGCCGGCGCCGTAGTGGCCGAAGGACCGACCAGCGAGGAGGTGCGACATCGGGCCGTGGGTCATGAAGCCGAGAGCGAACGGGATGTCGAGGAACGGCACGATGCCCGAACCGGAGACCTGCGGCTCGATCGCCCGGTCGAGTGCAGCGGGATCGAGCAGGCGGACACCGTCGACCTCGGACACGGTGGCGGCATACATGCGGGCGAGCGACGCGGCGTTGGTCACGCCGTTGGCGGCGGGGATCTGCGCGGCCCGGATGCGTGGCTCGTTCCACACGCCGGGGTCGGTGAACGCCCCGCCGGGAGCGGCCAGCGCCCGGCCCAGGATGTTGCCCTCGCCCAGGAGCCCATCCAGCAGCTCGAGCAGCGAGGGAGTGGGCTCGGCCGGACCGGCTGCCTCCTCGGTGGATACCCCGGTCGCTCCGTCGGGTGTGCCGCCGGGGCCGGCCTGGACCAGAGGCGCCACGCGGGACTGCTGCTCGTCGGGGAGTCCGATCCACAGGTCGAGTCCGAGAGGGCCGGAGATCTCGTCCTGGACGAAGGATCCGATGTCGCTTCCGGCGACCCGGCGGATGATCTCGCCGACCAGCCACCCGTAGGTGAGGGCGTGGTAGCCGTAGCCCGTTCCCGGTTCCCACAGCGGTGCGCTCCCGGCCAGCGCCGCGGTGACCGTGTCCCAGTCGAGCGCCTCGTCGACGGTCATCGAGTGGTCGATGTCGACCAGACCGGCCTCGTGGCTGAGCAGCCAACGGACCGGGATCGAGCCCTTGCCGGCCGCGGCGAACTCGGGCCAGTACTGGGCCACTGGGGCGTCGAGGTCGAGAGCGCCGCGCTGGGCCAGCATGTGCGCGCAGGTGGCGGTGATGCCCTTGGTCGACGAGAACACCAGCTGGAGGGTGTCGTCGTCGTAGGGGGTGCCGTCGAGGTCCCGGACCCCGCCGGTCAGATCGACGACCTTCTGGCCGTCGACGTAGAGGCAGAAACCGGCTCCCACCTCGTCGTGGACCTCGAAGTTGCGCTCGAAGCGTTCCCGTACCGCCTCGAAGCCCGGCTCGACCGTCCCGCGGATCTCAGTCATGGGAGCCAAGGCTACTCAAGCGCCTCCCGCCGGAACCCACTGGCACCCCCACCGAACTCGGGTCGTCTGACGCCGACATGGGGCGCCGACATGGGGCGCGGGGCGACCCGAGTTCAGGAGGGAGGGCTGTGGGGCCGCAGGGTCAGCGGGGGTTGGTGACCACGAACGTGACGATCTGCTCGACCGAGGTCCCGTCGTCGAGTCGGACCCGGACCAGCACCGCGTTCAGGCCGTTGCGCAGCCGTCGCGTGTCGAACGAACCCGGCGCGGCCGCGGCGGCGCGGGCTCGTCCCGACTCCAGCGTGAACGGCGCGATCCGGTCGACGTCGTCGGGGGCGCCGGTCGGATCAAGGTCGTCGATCCAGTACCGGGCCTCGACGGCGCGCTCCTGATCGAGCGACACCTGGACGCGTCCGGTGACGACAGCGCCCTGAAGCGGTGCAGGCGGTTGCGGGTGGACGGCGGCCTGCCAGCGGAGCTCGGGTCCGGATCGCTCCAGCACGGTGGGAAGCACCGACGCGGGTTGCGTGGATGTCGGTGTCGGGTTGTCCGTCCGACCGTCGTCGGCTCCGGCTGCCTGGTACGCGAGAGGGACCGACACCACAGCGGTCGCCATCAGCGACGTCGCGAGCGCGAGCAGGACCCGACCGCGGCCAGGCGCAGGCGCGCGCGCCTGGCGTCGGTCATCGGACCCGTTCGTCACGGCCCGATTCTGCGTGCTCCGTCGTGACGCCGACATGGGCAAATCGCCACGTCCCTCTCAGAGTGGTGATACGGACACTGATCGCGCGGATCCGGGCGTCAGGGTGATGGTGAGGCGCTCCCGGTCCTCGTCGGTCGGGCTCAGGCCGCCTCGCCGTCCTCGGGCGCCGAGTGCAGGTCGATGATCCCGAGCCGCACCGCGGACAGTACGGCGTGGGTGAGGCTCTGCGTGTCGAGACGACGGTATGTGGCGTTCAGGTGGTTGTGCACGGTCTTCTGGGTGATCCCGAGCGCACGGGCCGCCTGCTTCGTCGACATCCCATCGGCGATCATCTGGAGGATCTCGACCTGACGGTCCGACAGCAGGTCGTTCCGCGACGGCTCCTGGCCCAGGTGCTCGAGCATCGACGCAGCCAGCCGCGGGCTCAGCGTCTCCTCCCCCTCCTGCACGCGCCGCAGGGTGTCGAGGACGTCTGCGAACGAGGTCCCCTTGGTCATGTAAGCGGCGGCGCCGGCCTGGAGAGCGGCACGGGTGCGTTCGGGGTCGTCGTGCATGGTGAGGACCACGACCTTCGTCTCCGGAACCAGCTCCCGGATGCGCTGGGCCGCGCCGACGCCGTCGAGGACCGGCATGGACAGGTCCATCAGGACGATGTCGGGCCGGGTCTCGACGGCGAGCGCGACCGCCTGCTCGCCGTTCTCGGCCTCGCCGACGACATCCTCGCCGGCGCTCTCGAGCCCGCGTCGGATGCCGTCGCGCAGGATCTGGTGGTCATCGGCCAGCAGCACCCTCACGATGCCACCTCCTTGCTGTTGTCCTTCGATTCGCCGTCGGCGGAGGTGCCGTCGGTCGTGCTCCTGTCGGCAGATCGTCCCCGATCAGGAGCAGTTCGCGCTCGAGCCTCGCCGGTGAAGACCCGGACGGTCGTCCCGCCGGCCGGAGAGCTGTCGATGACGAGCCGGGCGCCGATCACGTCGGCCCGCTCACGCATGCCCACCAGACCGAAGGCCGAGTCCCGGACGCCCTTGGCGAAGTCGAACCCGTGTCCGTCGTCGCGGACCACCAGCTCGTAGGCGCTGCCGCGGACATCCCACACCACGTCGACGTGTTCGGCGTGGGCGTGGCGGTCGACGTTCGTGAGCGCTTCCTGGAGGATCCGCAGCAGCTCGTTCTCGACCGGAACCGGTGCCCGGTCCTCGGGGTGCACCACGGTGAACGACGCCGCGACGTCGGCACGCTCCGCGAACCTGTTGACCACGTCCTGGGCGACGGTCGCCAGCGACTTCTGGTCGGTGACGCCGGAGCGCAGCTGGCGGAGCGTCTCACGCAGCTCGTCCAGAGCGGACTGCACGTCGGACTGGAGGCGGAGAAGGTCGTCGTGACCGGGGGAGTCCTGCGCCACGATTCGCTCGAGCTCCATGGAGACGTAGGTGAGCCACTGACCGAGCCGGTCGTGGAGGTCGCGTGCGATGCGGATCCGCTCCTCCTGGGCGCCGAGGGTCCGTAGTCTGCCGAACCAGCGAGCGTTGTCGACGGTCAGGGCGACCACCTCGGCGAGACCTGAGAGAAGCACCTCGTCGTGGTGGTCGTAGCGGTTCGGTGCGGGGTGCTCCACGCCGAGCACGCCGATCACCTGGTCACGGGCGACCAGCCGGGCGTACATCCCGGAACGGCTGGTGCGCACGATCGGGTGGACACCGGTGTCGGATCCGGCAGGAGTGCTCCTCGGGTCACCGGCCGCGAGGTCGTCGAACCGGTGGATCGTGGCCCGGTTGGGGACGGTCGCAGGACCGGGCTCGTCGAGTGCGATCCGCAACGGTGCCGGAAGGTCCGAGCGCGGGTAGGCGGGACGCAGAGCGCAACCGTCAGCGAGCTTGGGCACCCACTCCTCGGATCCCTCGTCGTAGGTCATCAGACAGATCACCCTGGCGTCGAACGTGTCGATGAGCTGGTGGCGGATCCGCTCGAGGGCGTCTCTCAGCGTGAGGGAGTCGGGCAGAGTGCGCGCCACGACGTTCAGCATCTCGAGCAGCTGGTTCGTCTCGGAGAGGTGGGTGACCTCGTCGACCAGCCCGCTGCGACGACGGTCTGAGTCGAGGATGCGGTCCCGGGCGTAGGCCGCCAGCGCCACACCCAGGGCGACCGTCGCGATCGCCGCGACGTCGCGCTGGGTGACGACCAGCTCGGTGACCTCGTTCCCCTCGAGCAGCGAGGCCACCACGAGCGCTAGGCACGCCACGACGAAACCGATCCCGCCACGGAGCACTCCCCACCCCAACGCCACCACGCCGACGCAGACGAGCAGGGTGAAGAAGTAGGGGCTGCTCCAACCGCCGCTCAGACCCACGGCGACGCCGACCACCGCGACGTCCACGAACGGCTCGAGGGCCTGCCACGGCCGTCGCGAACCCAGGTGGAGGGGGATGACGGTCCGCCAGGTCGTCACGAACGTGCACACGGCGGTCGCTGCGACCGCCGTCGCCGATCCGCGGAAAGCCATCGGAGCGGCGAACACGAGACCGTACGCCAGGGCCGCCCACCGCAGGACGGCGATAGCGGGGGACACCGACGCGCGCCATGACGGCGGCACCCTCAGGTGCTGCGTCGCGCCGTCCGCGCCTCCGTTGGGATAGGCCCTGAATGCAGCGACGGCGTCGCTGACGTCCGCGACCGTTACGGGCGGCCGAGCGCCCGATCCCCCGGTGACCGGACCCCTGGGGTCGTGTGTCGGTTCCGTGCCGGTCACCCTATCGACCGGTCCGGCGAAGTCGGCGTTGGGTCCACGTAGCATCCGGGTCATGCCTGCTGATGACGGGACGATCACGGACGGGACCGTCTCCTTCCCCGGTGCCCGTCGACCCGACCGGACGCGCAGGGTGGACTCGTCGGGCGTCTCGCTGTACGTCAGTGAATGGGGCGATCCCGCTGCCCCTCCGATCCTGACCGCCCACGGTGGCTTCGACTTCACCGGGACGCTCGACGTCTTCGCTCCGATGCTGGCCGACGCCGGGTGGCGCGTCGTTGCGTGGGACCAGCGCGGCCACGGCGACTCGGACCCCGCCGCGCTGTACTCGTGGGACGTGGACGTGCGTGACGCCGCCGCAGTCCTCGACTCGATCGGGCCCGCGCCGATGCCCTTCCTCGGCCACTCCAAGGGCGGGTCGCTGATGCTGCACCTGGCCAACGCCCTGCCCCACCGGGTCTCCTCGCTCGTCAACCTCGACGGCCTGCCGTCGCACCAGGCGATGTCGGACGTGTCCGACACCGAGCGCACACGCCTGCTGCGCGGCCAGCTGATCGAGCGGCTGGACCATCGCCGCACCCTCACGGATCGACAGCGGCGCCCTGGCACCATCGACGAGCTGGCAGAGCGGCGAGGCCGGATGAACCCTCGGATGTCCATGGAGTGGCTGCGGTACCTGGTCACGGTCGGCGCTCGGCGGGATCCGGACGGGTGGCGCTGGAAGATCGACCCGTCCATGCGTATGGGGGGGTTCGGTCCGTGGCGGCCGGAGTGGTCGATGCTGCGCCTGCCGGGGATCGGCGTGCCGTTCCTCGGGGTGCTCGGTCTCGAGCTCGAGGTGATGGGGTGGGGGACCCGTCCCGAGGACGTGATCCCGAACCTCCCGCCGGGCGGTCGACTGGAGACCCTGGAGGGTGTCGGTCACTTCGTGCACATCGAGCAGCCCCGGCTGGTCGCCGACATGGTCCTCGAACATCTGGAGCCGGTCCGGTGAAGAAGCTGCGACACAATCGGATCGACCTCGCCTTGCACGAGTTGGCACCCGGTGACGGCCGGCCACTCCTCCTGCTCCACGGGCTGGGGGAGTGCTCTCCGACGAGCGTGCCCGACCACGTGTCCTGGAACGGTCCGGTGCTCGGTCTCGACTTCACGGGACACGGTTCGTCGACGGTGCCCGCCGGCGGCGGCTACTCGGCCGAGGTCCTGGCCAGCGACGTCGACGTGGCTCTCGCCCACACCGGACCGGTGACCGTGCTCGCCCGCGGGCTGGGCGCCTACATCGTCCTCCTGGTGGCGGCAGGCCGGCCGGAGCTCGTGCGCGGCGCCGTCCTGACCGACGGACCGGGCCTGGTCGGCGGCGGCGTGCATCCGGGCTCACCCACGGTGCCGTACCCCTCGACCGCCCCGGCGGGTCCGCCCGACCCGTTCGCACTCGCGGAGATGTCGCGGGACCCCCGTCCCGCGGACTACGCGCAGACCTTCGCCCGCTTCGTGCTCGAGGGGTCCGACATCGACGCACCCCTGTGGGTCGCAGCAGCGGTGCTGCCGGAGTGGCTGCGAGCCGTGGTCGACGAGCCGGGGATCGGTCGGGGGACCATCGCCGACGGTCTCGCCCACTACGCAGCGGTCACCTGAACCCCCCCACCCCGCTCATTCCGAGCTCTGTTCCCGTTTCGTGGCCGATTTCGGCCACGAAACGGGAACAAAGCTCGTTGAGGGGACCTCAGTCGGTGGGGTCGAGGCGCTCGAGGATCTCTTCGACCCGGAACCTCGCGCCGTCGATCCGGTCGCGACACCACCCGACGAGCAGCGCAGCGCGTTCCACCCGCTCGGCGAGCAGGTCGACGTCGAGCGAGTCGGATTCGAGCTCGGCGACGATCGACTCCAGCTCGGCCATGGCCCCGGCGAACCCCAACTCGTCGGGAGCCTTCGCATCATCGTTCATCGTCGGATCTTCTCCCGTCCGGTGTCGTCGACATGGTTCCTGTCGCGCTGACCGACGAGCGGATCGTCCCGCCGGCGATGGTGGTCGTCAGCTCCTCGCCCATCGACAGCTCGGTGGTCGATCGCACGAGTCGTCCGTCAGCGTGTCGTGTGATGGACCAGCCGCGTCGCAGCGCCGCCGCTGGGTCGGACGCGCGGGACGTGGCCTCGATCACGTCGAGCCGGCTCGTGGCCCGTTCCAGGAGGCGTGTCGTCGCGGGGAGCATGCGAGCCGTCACGTCGTCGAGCTCCGCTCGGACCGCGACCAGATGACGCTGGGAAGTTGCTGCGAGGCTCGCCGCCCGGTGGTCGACGGCGTCGGCTGAACGGTCCAGGCGGTGGATCGCCCGCAGACCCGCCTCCTGTCCGGCGCGACCGAGCCGACGGGTCGACCGATCCAGATGGTCGAGCACTCCGGAGCGGACGGCGTCCCAGCCGGCCCCGATCTTTCGCTCGGCGTCGCGGACAGCGCCGACGAGAGCAGCGGCAGCCGCCGTCGGGGTCTTGAATGCCGTGTGGGCGACCTCGTCGGCCACGCTGCGGTCGCTCTCGTGACCGATGCCGGTCCAGACGCCGAGGTGACACGAGGCGATCGACCGGGCGATCGCCTCGTGGTCGAACGCGGCGAGGTCGCTCGCCGCCCCGCCGCCCCGCACCAGGAGGATGACGTCCACCCCGAGCGTGGTGGCGGCGGCCATCGCAGCCACCACCGAACCCGGCGCCTCGGCCCCTTGGGTGCGGGCGTCGAACGTGCTCACCCGGAACCCGATCCCCGAGGACTCCAGCTCGTGGAGCACATCGGCGTGCGCGGCGCTGCCGAGGCTCGTGATCAGGCCGATGTGCATCGGCACGACGGGGATCGGCACCTCTGCGTTGGCTCTGAGCACGCCTTCGGAGCTGAGCGCTGCGAGGAGTCGTGTCCGCTCCTGACCGAGCAGCCCGAGCGTGAAGGTCGGGTCGATCCGATCCATCAGGAGCTGTACGGTCGAACGCTCCGGGTAGACGGCCAGCCGGCCGCCGACGCGGACCCGCAAGCCGTCGGTCATGCGGATCGGGTCGCCCTCGGAGCGGAGGAACCGGTTGACCGACCTGCGGTTCGAGTCGAACAGGGTGACGGCCAGCATCGCCCGTGGACCGGTGGTCCGACTGCTGTCCGGGCGCAGGTCCGGCAAGCCGTCGTCCGACCCGTCGTCGGCGCAGTCGACGAGCCTGAAGTAGACGTGACCCGCTGCGGACCGCTTCAGCTCGGTGAGCTCGCCCTCGACCCACACGACGTCGCCGAAGACGTGCTCGAGCACGTCGTTCACGGCATCGTGCAGCGCCGCGACGGTCCACGTGTGAGTCTCGATCGGTCGGTCCCGTCGGGGCGTCGTGCGTGTCGTTCCGGTGGGCGTCAGGTCGGCGGGCGGATCAGCCGTCGGTCGGCTCGATGTGGCGGACGACGAGCACCGGGATCGAGCTGTGGTGCAGGACGTACTCGCTGATCGAGCCGAGCACGACCCGCTTGAACCAGCCCTTGCCGTGGGATCCGACGACGATCACATCGGCGCCGATCTGGTCGGCCACGTGCACGATCATCTGGCCGGACGCTCCCTCGACGAGACGGCGGTCGACGATGGTCGGGTCGACGCCGATCGCCTCGATGGTGGCAGCGAGCTCGGCGTCGCCCTCTCCGAGGATGGCTTCCCGGGCCTGCTCCGCCTCCTGGGGCGACAGGAGGTTGCCCTCGAAACCGCCGGCTCCGGAGTCCTCGGCCACGCTCGTGTCGGCGACGGTCAGCAGCGTGACCTTCGTCGGCTGTAGGAGCGTCACACCCTTGCGGGCCGCCTCGATGGAGACGTCGGAGCCGTCTGTGGCGATGAGTGCGTGCACGGGACCTCCCCGGCCCGGGGTCGTTCCCGGGACCTGATCACCCTAGAGGCATCGCCGACGAGAACCCGCTGTGCCCCGCCTCGCCCCGTGCGTCGCTGCCGGCATCGCTGTCCCCGCCGACCAGGACCCGATACAGGTCCGCGTAGAGCCCTCCCTGGGCCAGCAGCTCCCGATGGGTCCCGCTCTGGACGATGCGCCCCTGGTCGACGACGACGATCAGGTCGGCGCCGACGACGGTCGACAGGCGGTGGGCGATCACGAATGCGGTGCGTCCTTCGAGAGCGTCTGCCAGGGCGGCCTGGATCGCAGCCTCGTTCTCGGTGTCGAGCGCGGAGGTCGCCTCGTCGAGCACCACGATCGCCGGGTCCTTGAGCAGCAGCCGTGCGATCGCAACACGCTGCTGCTCACCGCCCGACAAGCGGTAGCCGCGTTCGCCCACCATCGTGTCGAACCCGTCGGGGAGGGCGTCGACCACGTCGAGCACCCTGGCGGCGGCGCAGGCGGAGCGCAGATCGTCGATCGTCGCGTCGGGACGGGCGTAGCGGAGGTTGTCGCCGACCGTCGCGTGGAACAGATGCGGGTCCTGGGAGACGACGCCGATCGCCCGACGCAGGCTCGCCTGGGTGAGGTCCCGCACGTCGTGGCCGTCGACGAGCACCGCTCCGTCGCTCACGTCGTACAGACGGGGGATCAGCGACGCGATGGTCGACTTGCCTGCCCCGGACGGACCGACGAGGGCCACGGTCATCCCGGGTGTGACGTCGACGTCGATGTCGTGCAGGACGATCGGCGGGCCGTCACCGGTCTCGGTCTCCGGGGCGCCGGTCTCGAGCGACCGGATCGTGCCTTCCGACGCTGCCGGGTAGCGGAACCGGACGTGGTCGAAGCGGACGGCGCCGACCGGATCGACCAGCTCGACGGCACCCGGACGGTCGGCGAGCGGGTTCAGGGAGTCGAGAATCTCGAAGACCCGTTCGAACGAGACGAACGCGCTCATCACGTCGACCCGGGCGTTGGTGAGGCTGGTCAGCGGGTCGTAGATGCGAGTGACCAGGGCGGTCAGCGCGACGAGCGTGCCGATCGACAGGTTGCCGTCGATGACCTGGAGCCCGCCCAGGAAGTAGACAGCGGCGGTTCCGATCGCGCCGACAAGCGCCATCATCACCAGGAACCACCGCGAGTACATGGCGCTGCGGACGCCGATGTCGCGCACGCCAGAGGCCCGTGATGCGAACTGGTCGGTCTCGCGGTCGTGATCGCCGAAGAGCTTGACCAGCTGCGCGCCCGACACGCCGAAGCGCTCGGTCATCTGGGCGTTCATGTCGGCGTTGAGGATCATCGAGTCGCGGGTCATGCCCTGGAGCTTGCGGCCCACCCGCTTCGACGGGATCAGGAACAGGGGCAGGAGCAGCACCGCCACGATCGTGATGCGCCAGTCCAGGGCGATCATCGCCACCAGCGTGAAGCCGAGGGTGATCACGTTCGACACGACGGTGCCGAGCGTGCCCGTCAGCGCCCGCTGCGCTCCGATCACGTCGTTGTTGAGGCGGCTGACGATCGCCCCGGTCTGGGAGCGCGTGAAGAACTGGAGCGGCATCCGCTGGACGTGATCGAACAGCGCCCGGCGCAGGTCGTAGATCAGCCCCTCGCCGATCCGGGAGGACCAGTTGCGCTCGAGCAGCGACGTGACGGCGGTGAGCACCGCCGCGCCGATCACGACGGCGGCGAGCACGGACAGCGCCCGCTTGTCGCCCTCGGGGATGGCCGTGTCGATGATCGTGCGGAACAGCAGCGGCGGGACGAGGGCGAGACCGGCGCCGAGGGCGATCATCAGCACGAACCCGATGAGCTGCCAGCGGTAGGGGCGGGCGAAGCGGCCGACGCGTCGGACGAGCGCGGGATCGAGCGAGCGACCCTCCACGACCGACGGGTCCTGGTGCATCATCCGGAACACTGCTGACATCGCCAGGAACCTACCGCCCGGGTCGTCGTGGCCCCCGCCGACCGTCTGCCTGGCAGGTGGCGTCGAGATGCCGTGTCGCAGTCGGTGCGTCGGTCCGGTGCGTGGGCCCGGCGCGACGGTCCGGCAAGCTGTCCGGATGCCCGAACACCTCTTGAGCCGACGGACCGCACCCTGGCACGCCGCGAGCCCCAGGCTCCGGCTGGGCGTGGCGGCCTCGGCGACCCTCGCCCTGGTCGTCGTGGTGGCGCAGCCGGCCAGCGCCGAGGCCCTGGTCCGGGCCGCCGAAGCCGCAGGCGAATCGATCCTGTCGTGGTGGCAGGCAGCGATCCTCGGCGTCGTCGAGGGTGTCACCGAGTACCTGCCGATCTCCTCGACCGGTCACCTGCTCGTCGTGTCCCGCCTGCTCGGCCTGCCGAGCGAAGAGGGCAGCGCAGGACTCGAAGCGGTGAACACCTACGCGATCGCCATCCAGTTCGGGGCGATCCTCGCGGTGGTCGGGCTGTTCTGGAAGCGGTTCGTGTCGATGGTCGCCGGGCTCTTCGGTCGGGACGAGGGCGGCCGCCACCTCCTGGTGGTGATGGTCCTGGCGTTCCTTCCATCCGCGATCCTCGGTTTCCTGTTCGACGACGCGATCGAGGACGCGCTGTTCGGACCGTGGCCGATCGTGGCCGCCTGGGTGATCGGCGGTGTGGTGATCCTGGTGCTCGAGAGCAGCGGACGCATCCCCGACAGGGGCGAGAAGGCCGAGCCCGGAACCGACCCGCTCCTCGACATCACCTACCGCCAGGCCCTGATCATCGGGGCGGCGCAGTGCCTGGCACTGTGGCCGGGGACGAGCCGGTCGCTGACGACGATCCTCGCTGCGCTGCTCGTCGGCGTCGCCGTGCCGGCAGCGGTGGAGTTCAGCTTCCTGCTCGGCTTCGCCACGCTGACAGCGGCATCGTTGTTCAAGATGGCGAAGGACGGCGGCACCCTCGTCGAGCAGTTCGGTGTGCTCACCCCGTTGATCGGGGCCTTCTTCGCCTTCGTCTCGGCGGTGCTGGCGATCAAGTGGCTCGTGACGTACCTCGAGCGCCACGACCTGAAGATCTTCGCCTGGTACCGGTTCGCTGTCGCGGCGATCGCCGCCGGCCTGCTCGTCACAGGCGTCATCTAGCCCCGGCGCCCTCTCATCCCGGCCGCCCTCTCATCCCGGCCGCCCTCCCACCCCGACGCCCTCTAACCCCACCGTTCTGCACAACAGTCGTGATGCTGCTGCGCCGCATCGGGATGGATGAAATGC
>CAZNQK010000029.1:0-30126 GCA_964575165.1 uncultured Aquihabitans sp.
ACCTCGTGGGGGCAGGCGCCGGCGAGGTGGCAGCCCATGACGTTGCGCACGGTGTCGGAGCACGCCTCGCGGGTGGTCATCCCGACCTCGGCGATCTCCCACATGACATCGGGGACCCGTTCGAGCTGCACGTAGTGGAACTGCACGTTCTGGCGGGTGGTGAGGTGACCCCAACCGCGGCTGTATCGCTCGGAGATGTCCGCCAATCGATCCAGCTGCTCGGGACTGACCGCCCCGTAGGGAGCCTTGATGCGAACCATCTGGTTGTGGCCGCCCTGGCGCTGGCCGTAGATGCCGTTGGCCAACCGGAACACGCGGAAGACCTCGTCGTCCAGCGTTCCGTCGAGGTAGGAGGCGAGCTGCGCCTCGAACTTGCGGATGTCGGCGACCTGGCCGGGGTCGAGACCGATCCCGTCGATGGAGGCCGTGCCCTGTTCGTCGATCTCGATGGTGGTCATCTGTCAGGTGCCTCGGTGGGGGGAGAGAGGGTCGTCGTGATCCCGGGTGGATCCTCGTCCACCGACGGTCCTAATCACGACTGAATTGGTCGAGTTTCGCAAAGCTGACCGATTCGGTCAACATTCGGTTCGGCCTCGGGTGGCTGATCAGCGACGCACGACGGCGACCGTGCACGGCGACACGCGAAGGTCCAAGGGCTTGCCAGACCTCCAGCGCTCGCTTGGCCCCACTGGCATCGACCTCACCCCGAAGGACCATGGAGCGGAGCGTGTGGAGGACCTCTGCGTCAGCGAGGTGCGGACAGACGACGGACTCGTCCGCCAGCAACCTGCTGTCCGAGGGCTGTTCAGCCGCGAAGAAGCTCCGAGACCCTGAACGCCAGGTCGAGCGACTGGCGCCCGTTGAGGCGCGGGTCGCACATCGACTCGTAGCGGAGCCCGAGGTCGTCGTCGACGAGCTCGTCGGCTCCGCCGAGGCACTCGGTCACGTCGTCGCCGGTGAGCTCGACGTGCACGCCGCCCGGCCAGGTGCCCTCAGCCCGGTGGGCGTCGAAGAACCCCTTGATCTCGGCGAGGATCGCGTCGAAGTGCCGGGTCTTGCGACCGCTCGGAGCGGTGAACGTGTTGCCGTGCATCGGGTCGCAGGTCCACACGATCGGGTGGCCGGCGTCGGTCACGGCACGCAGGAGCGGGCGCAGGCCGTCGGTGATCCTGTCGGCTCCCATCCGGGTGATCAGCGTCAGTCGACCCGGGACACGCTCGGGGTTCAGGACCTCGCAGAGCTCGAGGACCTCCTCGGCCGTCACGGTCGGGCCGATCTTGACCCCGACTGGATTGCCGACTCCTCGGAAGAACTCCACGTGCGCGTCCGCGATCCCGCGCGTGCGCTCACCGATCCAGATCATGTGGGCGGAGCAGTCGTAGAAGTCCCCGGTGAGCGAGTCGCGACGGGTGAGCGCCTCCTCGTAGCCCAGGACCAGCGCCTCGTGGCTCGTGTAGAAGTCGACCTCGTGCATGGCCGGCACCGACTCGGGGTCCAGACCGCAGGCCTTCATGAACCGCAGCGCCCGGTCGATCTCCTGGGCGAGCTGTTCGTAGCGGAGGGCCTCGGGGCTCGACCGCACGAACTCCTGCGTCCACTGATGCACCCGGGTCAGATCCGCGAACCCACCCTTGGTGAACGCCCGGAGCAGGTTCAGCGTCGCTGCGGACTGGTGGTAGGCCTCGAGGAGTCGCTGCGGGTCGGGGACCCGCGCCGCAGCGGTGAACGCGATGTCGTTCACCATGTGACCCCGGAAGCTGGGCAGGCCGACGCCATCAACCGTCTCGATGGGGGCCGAACGAGGCTTCGCGAACTGACCGGCGATCCGCCCGACCTTCACCGCCGGTACCCCGGCCGAGTAGGTGAGCACGACGGCCATCTGGAGGAGGACCCGCAGCCGTTCGCGGATCGAGTCGGCCGAGAAGGCCTCGAACGACTCGGCGCAGTCTCCCCCTTGGAGCAGGAACGCTTCCCCGGCAGCGACGCGACCGAGGTCCGATGTCAGCTGGCGGGCCTCGCCGGCGAAGACCAGTGGGGGATAGGAGGAGAGCGTCTTCAGCGTCGATTCCAGGACGGCCTCATCTGGCCAGTCGGGCTGCTGCTCTGCCGTGCGGTCACGCCACGACGAGGGAGACCAGGATGCGTCGTCGCCAACAGAGGCGCGATCGACGGCAGGGGACGGATCGACCATGAACCACAGGCTACCCGTGGGCCGTTTCGGGGCTGAAGCCGGGAACCTCAACCCGAGGTGACGATCTGGAGCCGTCCCGTCCGGCCCCTCCGTCCCGATGGCCCGGCCGACTCAGGCGGGAGCGGCGGCGAGCGCCCGGTCGCGGACGGTGTTGACCGCCCGCTTCACGAGCCGGCGCGCGGCCTCGGCGGTCACGCCCAGGTCCTCGCCGACCTCCCGATAGCTGCGTCGACGACCGTCGGACAGGCCGAAGCGCTGTTCGACAGCGCTTCGAGCGCGAGGGTCGAGCACGTCGAGCAGGCCGTGCAGCCACTGGTCGTGCTCCGCCTCGATCAGCTCGTCCTCCGGCCCCATGCGGTTGTCGGCGAGCAGATCGACGAGCTCGTTCGAGTCGTCGTCGCCGACGGTGCGGTCGAGCGAGGTCGGAGTCGTGAGCCGGTGCAGCCGGGCGTTCTCGGGGTCGAGCTCATCTCCGTCGCCGGACACGGCACGTAGGGCGCAGCGCAGGGCCGCCGAACGGTCACCGGGAAGGCGGACCAACGACGCCTTCTGGTCCAGAGCCCTGCCGATCGCCTGGCGGATCCAGAAGGTGGCGTACGTGGAGAACTTGAAGCCCTTCCGCCAGTCGAACTTGTCGACGGCGTGTTCGAGGCCGAGGTTGCCCTCCTGCACCAGGTCGAGCAGCTCCATGCCGGCCGGCAGCGGATAGCGGCGGGCGACGCTCACCACGAGCCGCAGGTTGGCCCGTATGAAGCGGTCCTTCGCCGCGGCAGCTGCTGCGATCTGGCGGTCGAGGTCACGACCACGTTCGCCTTCCTCGCGTCGACGTCGGGCCTCGACGCCGACCTCGATCGTGCGCGACAGCTCCCGCTCCTCTTCTGCGGTCAGCAGTGCGACGGCCCCGATCTCGTTCAGGTACATGCCCACGGAATCGCTCATGATCCCATTCCTCCGGTGTCAGCTCTCTGAACGGCGCTGTGCCGGTCGCTGGGTCGGCTGTGCTCCCTCGACGAATACTGGATCGGCGCGTGTGAGCAGGAGTTGAGAGGTCCGACGACCTATTCGCGACGCTTTTCGGGTTCTCCCGATACGATCCGCCGATGGCGCGCCAAGAGGCGGTGGGGCGGCGGGTCGGGATCCTGGGTGGCACGTTCGACCCTCCCCACATCGGTCATCTGGTGACGGCGACGCGTGTCGCAGAGCAGTTCGAGCTGGATGAGGTGCTGCTCGTCGTGGCGAACGTGCCGTGGCAGAAGGTCGGGACCCGTGAGATCTCGCCGGCCCGGGATCGCCTCGACATGGTGCGGGCATGCGTGGCCGACGTGGATGGCCTCACGGCGTGCGATCTCGAGATCCGACGGGGAGGCGACAGCTACACCGTCGAGACCCTGGAAGAGCTGCGTCGCGCTCGACCCCGTGATGAGCTCGTCCTCATCCTCGGTTCGGATGCGGCTGCCGCGCTGGACACGTGGCACCGTTCCGACGACCTCAGGGCCCTGTGCCGCCTGGCGGTCGTCGAGCGCACCGGAGCCACCGTCGTCGTACCACGGGGCTTCGAGTTCGACGTCGCCGACGTGCCACGGTTGGAGGTGTCCTCGACCGAGTTGCGTCGACGGGTCATGTCCCGACTTCCTGTGCGGTTCCTCGTTCCGGATGCTGCGATCTCACTGATCGGGGAGCGTCGCCTCTATCGTGTCGGCCGTGACGGCGACGGACACTGAGGCGATGGAGCGGGGAGAGGCCTCGACGCTGCCCGCGGACTCCGACCCGGTCCCCGTGGTGCGCCGTCGACGTGCTGAGCAGCAGAGGACGCGACGTGCGGGCCGCCGAACGGTCTGGTGGCAGCTCGGCACGACCATCGTGTTCGGCCTGGCTCTCGTGGTCCTCGCCGTGGTCGGCTATCGGGCCAGCCTGCTGATCACCGGAGGCGGGACCGACCGCGTGACCGACCCGGCAGCGCCCGGCTACGTCGCCGAGGTCAAGCCCACGCCCGTGGACATGGTTGCGGTGACGGCCGAGGACGGGTCGCTGGCATCGGTCCTGGTCGTCTCGACCCCCGTCTCAGGTTCTGCGGCGACGGTGTCGGTGCTGCCTGCGTCCATGGCGATGGGTCCGGGGACGGCAGCCTCCTACGCTCCCATCGGTGCCGTGTTCGAGGACGGGGGCCTCGACGAGCTACGCACCGACGTCGGCGTCGGGCTGACGTTCGGGTTCTCCTCGGCCGAGCAGATCACGTCTGGCACGCTCAAGGCGCTCGCCGGTCTCGCCGGTCCGTTGACGGTCAACAACATCGACAACCTGATCGACTCGCCGAACCGGGGAACGCTCGAACAGGATCCCTCGGCAGAGGTGGTCCGCTACCGGGCCGGAGAGGTCGTGCTCCAACCCGACGAGGTGGCCGGGTTCCTGTCCTTCGCCGGAGTCGGCGAATCTCCCGACCGCCAGATGCTGCGCCAGCAGGCGGTCTGGGAGCAGCTCCTGACAGCGTTGCGGGGCAAGGATCTCGACCAGCTGGTGGCTGCGGATGACGACAAGGGTGCGGCAGCGGTTGCGGACCTGCTCGCCGAGGTCGGCGGCCGTGAGGTGACCTACGAGCCGGTTCCCGTCATGCCGACGCTGGTTCCGGGCACGATCTTCAAGGCCTACGTTCCCGATCCTGCCGCCCTTCCCACCTTCGTGGCGAGGGTGGTGCCGTTCCCGACCGCTGCGACGCCGGGCCAACGTGCCCGGGTCGAGTTGCTGAACGGCACGACGAACGCCGACGCCGCGCTGCTGGTGGCTCCGAAGGTGGTGGCTGCCGGTGGCGAGATCTCCTTGCTCGGCAACGCCGACTCGTTCGACAAGACGGTCACGACGGTCGAGTACCTGGCCCCCGAGGCCCGTGAGGCCGCAGACGAGATCGCGACCGCGCTAGGCGTCAAGGCGTCCTCGGCGACGGCCGGCTCGGGCGGGGTCGACGTGCGGGTGGTCGTCGGCGCCGACCGCACGTCATGATGACGTCCGGATGACCGCCACCTCGACCGACCCGGCGCTGCGGAGCGCGCTCGCCGCCGCCGACGCTGCCGAGGAAAAGCAGGCGACGGACGTGGTCGTGCTGCACGTCGGACCCGTGGTCGGAATGTGCGACTACTTCGTGCTGGCCAGCGCGTCGAACGACCGGCTGGTGCGCGCCGTGGTGGACGCCGTCGAAGAGGGCGTGTTCCGGGCGACGGGGGAACGGCCACGCTCGGTCGAGGGCGCGGACGCCCGGCGTTGGGTGCTGCTCGACTACGGCGACGTGGTGGTCCACGTCTTCCACCAGGAGGAGCGCGAGTACTACCGCCTCGAGCGGCTGTACTCCGACGCCCCCGTCGTCGATCGTTCCGCTGCGAGCTGACCAGAAGCGGCGTTCCGGCGAGCCTCGTCGGCCGCTACCGCACCGAACTTGGGCATGAACGACCAATGGTTGGTCTGTGGTGCCCAAGTCCTCCTTGCAGCTTGGCGGGCGTTGGGCCTGGCGGGCGGCGCTACCGACCAGGACGCGGAGACGGCGCGATCCTGTGCGGTCGTCCTCGATCACCGGAGTGGAGCCGATGGGAATCGAACCCACGACCTCTTCCATGCCATGGAAGCGCTCTCCCAACTGAGCTACGGCCCCGCGAGGCGGCCACTGTAGCCGCGGCTCGGAGCGGCCGCGAATCGACGGAGTGGGGTTCGGGGCGGCGCGATCGGGGTCGGTACGATGCCGCCATGGCCCCAGCAGACCGAGGTGGCGTGGACGACGCGCCGCCGTACGAACCGTACGATCCGCAGGCCATCGAGCCGCGCTGGCAGGACCACTGGCGGGAGCACGGCACCTACGAGGTCGACAACGACGACCCCCGTCCCCGCAGCTACGTCCTCAGCATGTACCCGTATCCGTCGGGTGCCGCCCACATGGGTCATGTTCGCAACTACACCTTCGGCGACCTGCTGACCCGCTACCGGACGATGCAGGGCGAAGCGGTCCTGACGCCGATGGGGTTCGACAGCTTCGGGCTCCCCGCTGAGAACGCGGCGATCGCGACCGGGGTCCACCCCCGGACGTTCACCGACGAGCGGATCGAGATGCTGAGGAGCTCGATCACCCGCATCGGTGGCGTCTACGACTGGCGGCGGGAGGTCCGCAGCCACGACCCGGCGTACATGCGCTGGACGCAGTGGATCTTCCTCCAGCTCTACGAGGCGGGTCTCGCGTACCGCAAGTCCGCCCCGGTCAACTGGTGCCCTGGATGTCAGACGGTGCTGGCGAACGAGCAGGTGATCGACGGCCGCTGCGACCGCTCCGGCGACGTGGTCGAGCGACGCGATCTCGAGCAGTGGTACTTCCGGATCACCGACTACGCGCAGGCCCTGCTCGACGACCTCGCCACCGTCGAGTGGCCCGAGCGGGTCGTGACCCAGCAGCGAAACTGGATCGGCCGCTCCGAGGGAGTCGAGTTCGACATGGCGGTCGTCGACGCCGACGGTGCGGTCCGTGACGACCTGCCCGGCGTCCCGAGCGTCCGGGTGTTCACGACCCGTCCGGACACGAGCTACGGGATGACGTTCTGCGTGCTGGCGCCCGAGCATCCGCTGGTGGCGGTGATCACGACCGAGGAGCACGTCGATCGTGTCGCCGCGTTCGTCGAGAAGGCCCGCAACACCGCCGAGGTCGACCGGCTCTCCACCGAAGGGTCGGTCTCGGACCGGGGGTGCCCGACAGGTGCCTTCGCCCTCAACCCCTTCACCGGGATGCCGGTTCCGATCTACCTGGCCGACTACGTGCTGGCCACCTATGGGACCGGCGCGGTCATGGCCGTGCCGGGCGAGGACCAGCGTGATTGGGACTTCGCCACCGCGTTCGGGTTGCCGATCATCGAGACCGTCGAGCGGCCCGACGGCTGGGACGGCGGCGCCTACGCCGGCGTCGGCGTGCACGTGAACTCGCCCCTCGCCGGTTCGGGGGCTCCGGGGCCGGACCTCAACGGGCTCGTCGTCGAGGAGGCCAAGGCAGTCGCTGCGGACTGGCTCGAGGCAGACGGCCGGGGCGGGCGCACGATCAACTTCCGGCTGCGCGACTGGCTCGTGTCGCGGCAGCGGTTCTGGGGTTGCCCGATCCCGATCGTCTACTGCGAGTCCTGCGGTCCCCGGCCCGTCCCGGTCGACCAGCTCCCGGTGCTCGCACCCGACGACGTCGAGTTCCGTCCCACCGGGCAGTCGCCGTTGCAGTCCCACGACGGATTTCTCCACACCACCTGTCCTGACTGCGGCGGACCGGCGACCCGTGAGACCGACACGATGGACACGTTCGTCGACTCGTCGTGGTACTTCCTCCGCTTCTGCGATCCGTGGAGCCCCGACGTCCCGTTCTCGAAGGAAGCGGTCGCGGCGTGGATGCCGGTCGACCAGTACATCGGCGGCGCCGAGCACGCCGTGCTCCACCTCATGTACGCCCGGTTCCTCACCAAGGCGCTCGCGGATCTCGGCATCGCCCCGGAGGACCTGCGCGAACCGTTCCAGCGGCTGTTCACCCAGGGGATGATCCGCCTCGACGGGTCGAAGATGTCCAAGTCGAAGGGCAACCTGGTCGCACCCGAGGAGATCATCGACACCTACGGCGCCGACACGCTCCGGCTGGCGCACCTGGCGGTGAAGCCTCCGGAGGAGGACGTCGACTGGGAGGACTTCGGGCTGGAGGGCTGCTCCCGGTTCCTCGCACGGCTGTGGCGGCTCGCCGTTCCCGGCTCGGACCTGGCAGACCGGGCGACCGACCGACTCCCGGGTCCGGCCGACGAGGCCGTGCTCCGGGCGACCCACAGGCTCGTGGCGGACGTCACCCATTCGTTCGACCGGTGGGCCTACAACGTCGCCGTGGCCCGGGCAATGGCGTTCCTGAACGACCTGTACCGCTACGTGCAGGCCGACGACGCGCCCGACGCCGCGACCCTCGCGACGGCCGTGGACAACTTGCTGCTTCTCCTCGCCCCGGCCGTCCCGCACGTGAGCGCGGAGCTGTGGGCGGCCCGCGGCGCCGCAGCCGGCCAGCCGGGCCGTCACATCCACGTCGAGCCGTGGCCGGTGGCCGATCCCGACATGCTGGTCGAGGAGTCGATCACCCTCGTCATCCAGGTGGCCGGCAAGGTGCGTGACCGGATCGAGGTGCCGGCGGATGCCGACGAGGCCACGTGCGAGGCCGCTGCGATGGCGTCGGAGAAGGTCCGGTCGATCCTCGACGGCGCCGAACCCCGGAAGGTGATCGTCCGGCCGCCGAAGCTCGTGAACATCGTCCCGTAGCAGCGCTGGAGCGAGGAATGCAGTTCTGGAACGTAACCATTTCGTCACCAACGGAGTCGTATCCAACGTGATGTCCATCGCCACCCCCACGTCAGGTCGCATCTCGAACGAGCTGTCGCTCATCTCCCGCATCGAGTCGGTGGCCGAGCACGGCCGCGGGTCCGTCACGTTCGTGGCCGGTGACGACCACGAGACGACGACCTGGGCCCAGCTCCACGACGAGGCCCGGGCGGTGGCCGCCGGCCTCCAGGCCAGGGGAGTCGGACCCGGCGACCACGTCGCGCTGCTCGGCCCGACGACGCGGCGGCTCGTCACCGCGATCCAGGCGATCTGGTTGACGGGTGGAGCGCTGGTGACGATGCCCCTGCCGATGCGCATGGGCGCCCTCGACCAGTTCATCGAGCAGACCCGGAACCGGATCCGTCGGTCGGATTCAAAGGTCGTCGTCATCGACAGCCAGCTGGCCGACTTCGTCGAACCCATGCCGGGGGACCCGCCGTTCGTCGGTCTCGACGACCTCTTCGCCCCGGGGATGCCGACGTCGAGCGACTACGTCCGACCGGCCAGCGACCCATCGGCGCTGGCGGTGCTGCAGTTCACCTCGGGTTCCACGTCCGAGCCCAAGGGCGTGATGCTCCCGCACGAGAAGATCTGCAACAACCTCGACGGGGCCTGGATCGCCGCCGAGCTCACCCACGAGGAGCGGATCGTGAGCTGGCTGCCCCTCTACCACGACATGGGGCTCATCGGCCTGCTCACCATCCCGATGACCAAGGACACCTCTCTCGTCCAGGGCGCGCCGCAGGACTTCCTCGCCAAGCCGATCCGCTGGATGCGCTGGCTCAGCGAGTTCGGCGGCACGGCGTCGGCCGGTCCCAACTTCGCGTACGCGCTCGCTGCCCGTGCGCTGAAGCGCACCGACGAGGACCTGCAGCTCTCGCAGGTCCGGATGTTCCTCAACGGGGCCGAGCCGATCGATGCCCCCACGTTCCGGAAGTTCCTCGACGCCGGGGAGCGCTTCGGGCTCGATCCCGGGACCGCGTTCCCGGCGTTCGGCATGGCCGAGGTCTGCATCGCAGGATGCTTCCCGGTCCCTGGGAAGGGCCTCAAGACCGACATCGTCGACCGTGCCGCGCTCGAGGCCGACCAGCGTGCCGTGCCGGTCGACCCCGGTTCCGACGGCTCGACCGAGCTCGCCCTGCTCGGCGCTCCTGTGCCGGGTCTCGAGGTCTCGATCATCGACCCGGCCACGGGTGAGCCGTGCGGGGATCGTCAGGTCGGCGAGCTGCGCATCACCGGGAACTCGTTGACTACCGGCTACTACAACCAGCCCGAGGCCACTGCCGAGCTCATCATCGACGGGTGGCTCCACACCGGCGACCTCGCCTACACGGTCGGTGGCGAGCTCGTGATCTGCGGTCGCATCAAGGACGTGATCATCGTCGGTGGACGCAACGTGTATCCGCAGGACATCGAGAAGGTCGTCGGCGAGGTCGACGGGGTGCGCACCGGCAACGTGATCGCGTTCGGGATCGAGGGCCGCCAGGGAGCTCAGAACATCATCGTGGTGGCCGAGTCGAAGGCCGGCTCCCACGAGGATCTGCAGCGTGAGGTGACCCGCCAGGTGACCGACTCGGTGGGCATCCCGCCCAAGGAGGTCGTCCTCGTGCAGCCCGGCTCGGTGCCCAAGACCTCGTCGGGAAAGCTGCAGCGCTCCGCGTGCCGTCTCCAGTACCTGGCTGGTGAGCTGGACGTCCTCGAACCGGCCTGAGTCGGCGGTTCCGGTCCGCCCCGAGGGCTACCGGAGAGCAGGAAGGCTCGGAACCTTCTCACGTCGATCAACCTCAGTTCAGGCCGTATGAGCAGCAGTTGCGACAAGGCGGGCAAGGTTCGATGCCGTGAGCGTCCGAAGTCGCACCGATGGCACCGCATCGCTCCAGCGGCGCAGGGCGTCCTCGTCGAATCCGACCGGGAGCTCGAGTTCCGGCAACGTCACCCGGCCATGGCGGGTTGAGAAGAGGTAGACGATGTCGAAGAGGGCCTTGGCGGGCGTCGCGACTCCGGCGCGGATGCCGGATCCGCCCTCGTGGCCTCCGAACAGATCCGGGTGCATGTGGTGCACCTCGAATCGACCGATCTCGGTATCGATGTTCTTCGTGCGGTCGAGGGAGACAGCGAACACCCCGCGCGGAATCTGCTCGATCATCCCGTGGCGGGTGAGCGCGCTCCAACCCGAGATGTAGCTGGGATACGGGTTCGTGAGGACTGGGAGCACGAGAGCTGGATCGGGTGCCCCTGCACCTACCTGCCAGATGCCATGTCGGACCTTCGTGACGAGACCTGCTGCCGCCAGACGTGCGAGCAGCCGTGTCGCCGCGGGAAGCGCCATGTTCCAAGTGACCGCCGCTTCGCTCGTGGTGAGAACTGGCCGTTCCAGCGTCTGTAGGCGGGAGTAGCGGTCGATCGCCCTCATGGCGCTTCACCTCCCACCGGCGGCTCGCTCGCTGCAACCTCTTCGAGGCCGCCAGCGACGATCACGCACATTCCATCCCAGTCGCTCTCACCGTAGAGGGCCGCCATGTCCGGCTCGAGGAACGGTGCCACCTCCGTCGTGAAGCTGGCGAAAGGAATCGTCAGGGCCTTCTCCGCTGCAGTGCCGGCATGAGCGGGATCCAGGCCCTTCAAGTCCGACCGGAGGGCTCGGCGCCGACGCAGGAGCAGTTCCAGGTCGAAGACGTCTCGGGCCTTCGTCTCGGTGCGGAGCGCGAGTGCCGCGATCTTCTGGTCGATAGCTGCGGTCTCGAGGTAGTGGCACACCGTCGGAGCCGCCACGCCGTAGGGCTGGACGATCTCGTTCGGAACCACCGCGAACTCGGCGTCGTCGCCGGCGTCGCCCCTTCCCGAGAACTCGATCCTGGTTCGAATCAGGTCCTGGTGATCCGGGGCGCCCAGTCCGATCTTCCACCGCAGTGTCGTCTCGGTCTGCTTCGCCAAGGAGATGTCGACGAGCTCGATCCTCGACGCACGCCCGAGCTGCTCCATCGCTGTGCCGGACAGCACTGAGGCGACCGTGTCGGCCACGTTCCAGCTCTTCCTTCCCGCGAAGTCGAGTTCGATGTCGTTCGAGTACCGGGGACTGGCGAAGAAGTAGCGGATGTTCGCCCCACCCTTGAGCGTGAACCAGTCAGCGCGAGCACCCGCAGCGAGGACGCGCAGGAACAGCAGGTGGAAGGTCTCGATGATCTGAGCCTGGCTACGGCTAGACACGCCGTTTACGATACACATTATTGACTCTGAGTGTCAATAATATGTATCGTCACAAGCCTCAGGCCACCGGACAGCAGGCGTTCAGTCGGGGCGGAGTGCCCTGTAGAGCAGTCCGATGACTCGATGCAATCGGGACTTGATTCGGCCCGGGTCTGACGGGTGCTCGTCGGGTTGGATCTCTCGGTCTGCGTTGGCCTGAGAGAGGTAACACCCACTTCGACGGCTTCGACGGCTTCGACGGATCCGACGGCCAACCCAACCCGCCACCGGCATCCACATTCGCCGACCCGCCCGGTCCCCCGCGTTCGACGATCACCGTTGTGATCCGCACCCGGGCCGCGGGCAGGGGTCTACTGTGACCTGCGTCAATCGCCGACCGGGGGCCGGTGTCGACGTTGACGTCGGCGGGACACAAGGGGACGGGTTGAGCTCGACGCTCGGCAGCAACGGACGAGCGTGGCCGGAGCCGCTCACCCGTGCCGCCCCTGCGCTCAGGCATTCCGGCCGAATGGTCGGTCCGGCTCTGCTGATCGTCGCGATCCAGCTGGTGTTCTTCCCGATGCCGCTCGGAGGTGTCCTGTCCGGGGTCGTGCTCGGCCTGCTCGGCTCGCTCGCTGCGATAGGCCTCGCCCTCATCTGGCGGGCGAACCGCGTGGTGAACTTCGCGCAGGGCGACCTCGGAGCGTTCCCGGCCACCCTCGCGGTCCTCCTCATCACGCTCGCCGGGTTCCCTTGGCTGCTCGGTCTGGCCGCCGGTCTGGGCGCCGCGGTGCTGACCGGGCTCCTCGCCGACGTCCTCGTCGTCCGGCGCTTCTTCCGGTCGCCGCGACTGATCATGACCGTCGCCACCATCGGCCTCTCGCAGGTGTTGGCGTTCTGCTCGTTGGCTCTCCCACAGCTGTGGGACGAGGGCCCGGCGATCCGGTCCCTGCCCGCACCGTTCGAGTTCTCGACGACGATCGGCGGTGTGGCGTTCGACGCCAACGACCTGCTGGCGGTGATAGCCGCCCCGATCCTGCTCGTCATCGTGGCCGTGGTGCTGCGCGTCACCGACACCGGCGTGGCGGTACGGGCGTCGGCCGAGCGGGCGGAGCGTGCCGCTCTGCTGGGGATCCCGGTCCGCCGGCTCGAGGCACAGGTCTGGACCTTCGCAGCGGTGCTCTCGTTCTTCTCGGTGGTCCTGACCGCCGGAGTCGCCAGCCTCCCGTTCGGCATGGGCCTCGGGCTCGCCGTGCTGCTCCGGGCCCTGGCTGCTCTCGTTGTCGGGCGCATGACGCACTTGGTGGCGATCACCGCAACGGCGGTCTCGCTGGGGGTGCTCGAATCGGGCATCCGCTGGAACACCGGGGCCACCTGGCTGGTCACCCCGTTCCTTGCGGCGCTGATCGTGATCAGCCTGCTCTTGGAGCGCCGAGGCACGAGCCGGGCCGACACAGACGAGACCTCGTCCTGGCGCGCCACCGGCGACGTCCGGGCCGCGCCGGTGCAGCTCGCCCGCCTTCCCGAGGTGCGACTGGCCCGCACCCTCGGCCTGGCGGCCCTGGTCGTCGTCGCCCTCGGACTACCGCTTGTGATCGGTACGAACGGCCAGCTCAAGGCCGGAGTGGTCCTGGTGTTCGCCACCATCGGCACGTCGATCGTCGTGCTCACGGGCTGGGCTGGGCAGGTGTCGCTCGGCCAGATGGCGTTCGTCGGTGCCGGCGGTGCTGTCGGGGCGTGGGTCATGGTGGAGCAGGGCTGGGACCCGCTCGTCGCGATGATCGTCGCCGGGATCGTCGGAGCGTGCGTGGCGGTGGCCGTCGGATTGCCGGCGTTGCGCCTCCGGGGGATGTACCTGGCGGTGACGACCCTCGCCCTGTCCCTCGCAGCTTCGGACTGGATCTTCTCGAACAAGGTCGCTGATTGGATCCCGCGGGGTTCGTTCCCCCGTCCGGCGCTGTTCGGCCGCATCGAGCTCGACAGCCCCCTGCGCATCTACTACCTCGCACTCGCGGTCCTGGCGCTGGCGGTCGGCGCCCTGCGGGGCATCCGCAACAGCCGAACCGGTCGGGTCCTGGTGGCACTGCGGGACAACGAGGCCGGCGCCACGTCCTACGGCGTCTCGACCACCAAGGCGAAGCTGACCGCCTTCGCCATCTCCGGGGCCGTCGCCGCGGTCGCCGGAGTGGTGCTCGTGATCAGCCAGGGGGCGTTCCGGGATGTGACCTACGGCCCCGACCAGTCGATCGACGTGTTCGTCGCCACGGTGATCGGCGGACTCGGGTCGCTGGCCGGTGCGGTGATCGGCGCTGTGTTCCAACGAGGCGCCCAGTGGCTGCTTCCTGCGCCGTGGTCCGTCCTCGCGACCGGTGTCGGCGTGCTGATCGTGCTGCTCAGCATGCCCGACGGCCTGGGTGGGATCGCCTTCCGGGTCCGTGACAGGTTCCTGGCGTGGGCTGCGCGTCGTCACGGCGTGTCGTCGTTGGCGATCGACCGCACCGTGCGCGACGACGACCTGCTGGTAGGTGTGTCGACCGGCCTCGCTGACGAGGCGCAGCCACGTCAGGCGGCCGACCCCGCCGGTGGTCGGACCGACGACGATCCCGTCGGCGCAGGGTCGGTGAGCTGATGTCGACCGCTGCCACGCCACGGATCACCGCCGAGGACTTCCGCGAGTCGGTCCGTGGGCTCATCTCACCACGCCGGTGGGCGGCGGCGGTGCGTCACCCGATCGCCGCCGTCGGACAGGTCGCCGGTTCCGGTCCGGTCTACGCGCTCCTGATCCTGTTCGGCCTGAACTGCGTCGACGAGCTCGACCGCACCGGATTCGGGATCCTGCTCCCCAACGTGCGTGACTCGTTCGGCATGTCCAACACCGGGATCCTCACGCTCGTGGCGTTGACGCTGCTCGGTGCGTTCCTGATGCAGATGCCGATCGCCATCTGGGCCGACCGTGGTAACCGGGTGCTGATCACCCTGCTCGGCGCCTCGATGTGGGCGCTGTTCTCGGTGATGACCGGACTGTCGACGGCGATATGGATGCTCATAGTGGCCAGGGCCGGCGCTGGCATCGGTCGGGCGGTGGTGGACCCGACCCACTCCTCGCTCCTGTCGGACTGGTTCAGCGTTGACCGTCGCCCGGCGGTGTTCAGCTTCCACCGGGCGGCCAACGTCCTCGGGCAGTTCCTCGGCCCCCTTCTGGCCGGAGGGATCGCCTACCTGACCGACTGGCGGGTGCCGTTCCTCGTGTTCGCCGTGCCGACGGTGCTCCTCGTGCTGGCCGGGACCCGGATGAAGGAACCCATCCGCGGCGCTCAGGAACGCCTCGCGTCGGGAGCGTCGGCCGAGGTGGTCGGGACCGAGGAGCCGATCCCGAGCTTCGCCGAGGCGTGGCGCCTGCTGTGGAAGGTCGAGGTCCTGCGTCGCATCTGGTACGCGGTGCCGTTCCTGGCTGTGTCGCTGATCGGGTTCGTGTCGCTCGCCAGCCTCCTGTACTCCGACGTGTACCGGCTCGACGAGCTCCAGCGCGGCTACCTCGCAGCGGTGGTCGAGCCGTTCCAGCTGATCGGCCTCGCCGTCGGGGCACGACTCGGGACGCGGCTGTTCCTGAAGGACCCTGCGCTCATCTTCCGGCTCCTGCGCTGGGTCTCGTTCATCGCCGCGGTGCTCGCCGCCGGGTTCGCCTACGCGCCGACCATCGGCATCGCCGTGGTGCTCAACATCGCGCTCACAGCCGATCTGGCCATACTCCTGCCCGGGATCCTGGCGACGCTGTCGCTCGCCATCCCCGCTCGGGCCCGGGCCGTCGGCTTCTCCGTCGCCTCCTGGTGGGCGATCCCGGGTCTGGCGATGCTCCCGCTGATCGGCTGGATCGGTGACACCTGGGGAACCCGACTGGGCATGCTCGTGATGACCCCGGTCCTGCTCGTCGGCGGCCTCATGATCTCCTCGGGCGGCTCGGTCATCACCCGAGACATCGAAGACGTCTGGAAGTCCTCGGCCGCTCGCTCGCAGGCCATGCTCGAACGCCGGGAAGGCCGGTCGAAGATCCTCCTCGTGCGTGACCTGAACGTCGGCTACGACGGCCTTCAGGTCCTCTTCGACGTGAACATGGAGGTCGCCGAGGGCGAGGTCGTCGCCCTCCTCGGAACCAACGGGGCCGGCAAGTCGACGCTCCTGCGCGCTGTCACGGGAATCACCGAGGCCGACTTCGGCGCCGTCATCTTCGACGGACGCGACATCACCCACGCCCCACCGAACGAGATCGCCGCGCTCGGGGTCGCCGCGGTGCCGGGCGGTGCAGGGGTGTTCCCGGGACTGTCGGTGCGCGAGAACCTGCGCTCCGCCGGCTGGCTCGTGCGTCGTGACCGTCGCCTGCTGGAGGAGCGGATCGACCAGGCGCTCGAGGTGTTCCCGATCCTGCGGGAGCGGCTCGACGAACCGGCGTCCAACCTGTCAGGCGGTCAGCAGCAGATGCTCGCGCTCGCCATGGCGCTGCTCGCCCGCCCGAAGCTCCTGATCATCGACGAGCTGAGCCTCGGCCTGGCGCCCGTGGTCGTGTCGAAGTTGGCCGAGCTGGTGCGGGAGGTGGCTGCGGGTGGGACGACGGTCCTCATGGTCGAGCAGTCGGTGAACGTCGCACTGGGAATGGCGAGCACCGCCTACTTCATGGAGCGGGGACAGGTCCGCTTCTCCGGTCCGGCCGAGGAGCTGCTGCACCGCCCCGACCTCTTGCGGGCGGTGTTCCTGTCGCAGCCGGAGTCTCCTGACGACGGTCGCGTCGGCAGGCCTGCCGGTGCAGATCCCGACAGGGCGCCAGCGGTGGGGCCGTCCCGCATGGTCGAGCCTGCCGACTCGGGCGACGCCGTCCCGGTCCTGGAGCTGGTCGGCGTGACTCGGCGCTTCGGTGGCATCAACGCGGTGGATGCGGTCGACCTCTCCGTCCGACCCGGCGAGATCGTCGGGCTGATCGGCCAGAACGGTGCCGGCAAGACAACGATCCTCGATCTCGTCAGCGGGTTCCAGCCCCTCGACGGCGGCCGCATCCGCCTCGGCGGCGTCGGCATCGACCGCTGGTCCCCTGCTCGTCGTGCCCGTGCAGGGCTCGGTCGGACCTTCCAGGGAGGACGGCTGTTCCCCGGGCTCAGCGTCGCCGAGACGGTCGCGGTCTCCCTCGACAGGTCCGTCGCGGTGAAGGACCCGTTCAACGCCGCGCTCCGCCTGCCCGCCTCCTACGACAGCGAGGCCCGGGTCGGTCGACGCGTGCGCGAGCTGCTCGAGCTGTTCGGCCTGTGGGACTACCGCGACAGCTTCACCTCGGAGCTGTCGACCGGTACCCGGCGGATCGTGGAGCTGGCCTGCGCCGTCGGGCACCAACCGTCGGTGCTGCTGCTCGACGAGCCCGCCGGCGGTGTGGCCCAGAAGGAGGTCGAGCAGCTCGGAGCCCTTCTCCGACGGATCCGGGACGAGCTCGGCTGCGCCATGTTGGTGATCGAGCACGACATGCCGTTGGTCGCGGGCCTGGCCGACCGCCTGGTGGCGCTGGAGACCGGCGCGGTGATCGCCGACGGCCGACCCGCGGAGGTCCTGGCCGATCCGCGGGTCATCGCGTCGTACCTCGGCGACGATCGGATGGCGGTTGCCCGATCCGGCGTGCCGGCGGGCGACTGAGTCCAGCAGAACCGACAGCACAGCAGGCACGACAGACAGCAGACCCGACAGCAGACCCGACAGCACTGAGGAGGACAGCCATGAAGTCGATGGAGTCGGAGGAGTCCTCGGGCGGAGGTGCTCTGCGGAAGTGGGGCCCGCTCGTCGCCGTGATCGTGGTGGTGGCGGTGGTGGCCGGATTCGTGCTCACGCGGGGCGGCGAGGACGAGTCGGCGACCACGACCACGGTCGCAGGTTCCTCCGGTTCGACGAAGCCGCCCGAAGGAGTCGTCTCGTTCAGCTCGGCGAAGGCGGCGGGAACGGTGGACGACATCGACTGGGGCAAGCGATGCGACACCGAGACCGGCGTTCTGGCGATCCCGATCTTCCCCGCACCGGAGTGCTACAAGCCGTTCACCGGCGACAACGGCGGTGAGACGACGACGGGCGTCACAGGCGACACGATCAAGATCGTCGTGTACCTCAACCAGCCGAACGACCCCGTCCTGAGCTTCATCTACAAGCAGGTCGGAGTCACAGACACGCCCGACCAGATCTTCCAGAGCTACCAGGGCTACAACGAGCTCCTCGCGACGTACTACGAGACCTACGGCCGCAAGGTCGAGCTCGTCCGATACGACGCCACGGGCAACATATCCGACGAGGTCGCGGCAACCTCGGACGCCGAGACCATCGCCCGTGACATCAAGCCCTTCGCCGTGATCGGCGGCCCGGGGCTCACCGAGGCCTTCGCCGACACCCTGTCCCAGAACAAGGTCATGTGCCTCGCCTGCACCCCCGGACAGACGAACCAGTTCTACGTCGACAGGGGCCCGTACGTCTGGGACATCCAGAAGAACACCAACCAGAACCTCCAGATGGTCGCCGAGTACATCGGCAAGCGGGTGGCCAACCGCGAGGCGGAGTACGGCGGCGACGAGGTCAACGGCAAGGAGCGCAAGCTCGGCTTGGTTGCGCTGTCGTCTTCGGCGGCCTCCGAGGACCTCCGCAACGGGTTCCTGAAGGACCTGAAGGACAACTACGACACCGAGATCGCGGACGTCGCCACCTACACCGACCCCGTGGCCCTGGCCTCGTCGGCCGGCGAGATGATGGCCAAGATGAAGTCCGAGGGCATCACGACGGTGATCTTCTACGGAGACCCTCTCGCTCCCCAGACCTTGACGAAGAACGCGACCGAGCAGGGCTTCCACCCCGAATGGGTGATGTCGGGTTCCGCTCTCGTCGACACCACGATCTTCTCCCGGACCTACGACCAGACCCAGTGGGCCCACGCCTTCGGGCCGTCCAACCTGTTCGCGCGGTCCAGCGCGGATCTCTCGGGACCGGCGTTCCTCTACGAGTGGTTCTACGGCAAGCAGCCGCCGGCCGATCAGGTCGCGCTGCTCCTGCCGGGCATCCAGTTCTTCTACTCGGTGTTCCAGGGCGTCGGGCCGACCCTGACCCCCGACACGTTCCAGACGGCCATCTTCAACGCTCCGATCATCGACAGCTCGGTGCTGTCTCCGCAGCTCAGCTGGGGCAACCGCGAGATCTGGCCGGAGACCGACTATGCCGGAATCGACGACCAGACCGAGGTCTTCTGGGATGCCGATGCGACAGGCGTCGACGAGCTCGACAAGGAGGGCAAGGGCATGTGGGCCTATGTCGACGGTGGCAAGCGCTACCTGCCGGGTCAGTGGCCGAAGGCCCAGGCGACGGTGTTCGCCAACGCAGAGGACCCGGTCACCTTCTACACCGAGCGTCCTGCGGGCATGGACCTGCCCACCTACGAGCCGCTGCCACCGGCGTCGGGAGGCTGATCGGCCTCGACACCTCGTGCTCTGTTCCTCGATCGTGACGCTGGAACGTCGAAATCGAGGAACAGAGCCGGTGGAGGGCGGGCTACTTCTCCTCGGGGTGCTGGCGGAGGAACTCCTGGAGCTCCGCCGCCAGCTCCTCGCCCGAGGGGATGCGATCGAAGCCGATGCCCGGCGCTGCCTCGGGTGAGTCGCCGAGCCCCTGGTCGACGAACCCCTCGAGCTGGGTGACCATCGCCTGGTGCTGCGGGTTCTCCGCGACGAGCTCGTCGATGCGGATCCTGGTCGCTGCGGCGTCAGCGGCGAGCTGACCTCGGTGGGCGTCGATCCCGGCGACGGCGGCGAGTCCGTCGACCAGAGCCAGGCTGGCTGCCGGGTAGGTCATGGTCGAGACGTAGTGGGGGACCTGCGCCCACAGTCCGAGTGCCGGGATGCCGGCGTCGTGGCAGGCGACGTCGAGCACGGCCTGGATGCCGCCGGGCACGTCGAGGGTGCCGCGGACGTAGCCGTGCAGCTCGTCGGAGAGCGTCGGCGATGCAGTGGTGACCGACAGGTTCACCTCTCGGGTGTGCGGCACGGGTGCCGGGTAGGCGCCGAGGCTGACCACCATGCGGCAGTCGAACTCCAGCGCGAGCTCGACGACGGTGTCGGTGAAGGACTGCCACTCGAAGTCGGGTTCGGCGCCGACGAGCAGGAGCAGATCGTTTCCGGCCGAGTCGGTGCCGGCCAGCAGCTCGATCGACGGCCAGGTGAGGCCGGTGATCAGCCCGTTGACCAGGTGCATGATCGGCCGCCGAGCCCGGTGGTCGAGGAGCCGGTCGGCGTCGAAGGTCGCCACGACCTCGGGATCGGCGCCTGCGACGACCGCGGCCATGGCCTGTGCGGCGCCCGAGCCGGAGTCGATCCATCCCTCGAGCCCGATGACCATGACCGGACGGTCAAGGTCCGGGGTGAGCTCCCGTTCGACGAGCGACACGTCAACCGATCCCCTCTGCCGCCTCGAGGGTGAGGTCGGACAACTGGTCCAGCATCGCGCGGAAGCCCTCCACCTGTGCCTCGGGGACCTCACCCATCGCCCCGCCGGCGTAGCGGGCGTACACCCCGGCGATGATGCACGTCAGCTTCCAGAACCCGAACGCGATGTAGAAGGGCAGCTGCGACAGGTCCCGGCCCGATGCCGCTGCGTACCGCTCGATGAGCTCGGCCTTGCGGGGGAACCCGTCCAGCGCGGTGGGAGAGGCCCCGGGGAGGACGGCGGGATCGCCCGGGTCCGACCAGTACACCCACAGGAGCCCGACATCCGCGAGCGGGTCTCCGAGCGTGCAGATCTCCCAGTCGAGGACGGCCGCGATCGAACCGTCCGCCCCGAGCATGCAGTTGTCGAGGCGGTAGTCGCCGTGCACGATCGTGGCGCCGACCTGCTCCGGGATGTGGGCGGCGAGGCGGTCGTGCATCCGGTGGACCTCCGGCAGCCCCAGGCCACCGGCCACCTGCGCTTCGGAGCTCTCGAACTGCCCGTACCAGCGGCGGAGCTGACGTGCGATGTAGTCCTCCTTGCGGCCGAGGTCGCCGAGCCCGACGGCGTCGGCGTCGACGGCGTGGATCGAGGAGAGGACGTCGACGATGGACTCGCCTACCCTCCGGCGCGCGTCGAGGGAGAGGTCGGCTGCCTCAGCGCCGCTGCGAACGACGCGGCCGTCGACGAAGCCCATCACGTAGAACGGCGAGCCGTTCACCGCCTCGTCGGTGCACAGGCCGATCGCGGGTGGCACAGGGACGTCGGTCGGCTCCAGCGCCGAGATGATCCTGTGCTCGCGGGACATGTCGTGCGCAGTGGCCAGCACCTGCTGCAACGGGGGACGACGCAGCACCCACCGACTGCCGTCCGCGTCGGTCACCCCGAAGGTCAGGTTGGAGTGCCCGCCGGCGATCAGGCGGAACCCGAGCGGCGGGCGGACCGATGGCACGTTCGACTCGAACCACTCGGTGACCCGGACGGCGTCGAGGCCGTCGAGCTCGTCGGCTCGGTCTCGCTCGTCTCCGTCTGACGTGTCGGCCACGTGGTGCTCCCCCGGGTGCAGGTCGGCCTCTCAAGCTACAACGGCGCTCACTACAATTCTCACGCCGTTCCGTCTGCCGTCGTGGCCGTGCGGGGCGAACCCGCGTACCCGCACCAGAGGAGCCCGATCCCCGTCATGGTCGATGTCACCGATGCAACCTTCGAGCAGGCAGTGGTCGAGCGGTCCCGCACAGTCCCAGTGGTGGTCGACCTGTGGGCCGAGTGGTGCGGACCGTGCCGCACGCTGGGGCCGATCCTCGAGAAGGTGATCGCCGACACCGACGGCAAGGTCGAGCTCGCCAAGGTCGACATCGACGCCAACCCCGGCGTCGGCAACGCCTTCAAGGTGCAGTCGATCCCGGCCGTGTACGCGATGGTCGACGGCAAGGTGGTCGACGGCTTCCTCGGTGCTCAGCCCGAGTGGCAGGTGGCGGAGTTCGTCCAGCGTCTCTTCCCGAGCGCCGAGGACGACGAGGTCAGCCGCCTCCTGGAGGCCGGAGACGAGGATTCTCTCCGCGCTGCACTCGAGCTGGCGCCATCCGAGGAGCGGACGGTCGTCGCGCTGGCTGAGCTGCTGGCTGGCGAGGAGCGAGCCGACGAGGCGCTCGCCCTGCTGGAGCGCATACCCGAGTCGGCCGCCACCCGGCGGGTGGCGGCGCTGGCCCGGACGGGTCCCGACGGTGGCGGGGACGTCGATTCGCGGCTCGAGGTCCTGCTCGACGACGTCAAGGGAGACGACGAGGCCCGTCAGGAGTTCGTCGACCTGCTCGAGTTGCTCGACGACGATGCCGCCCGTGCCGATTGGCGCCGACGGCTCTCGGCGCGCCTGTTCTGACAACGATCACCAAGGAACCGATGTCCATGTCCCTGAACGCGATCTCCCACTGGATCGGCGGAACCCGCGACCCCGGCGCCCCCGGCCGATCCGGCGACGTGTTCGACCCTGCAACGGGCGAGGTCACCTCGACCGTCCCGTTCGCGACCACGGCCGAGGTCGACCGGGTGGTGAAGGTCGCCGCGGATGCGTTCGAGTCCTGGAGGAGCACCTCGCTCACACGTCGGGCCGAGATCATGTTCCGGTTCCGCGAGCTCCTGGTCGCCAACCGGTCCGACGTCGCCGCGGCCGTCACCTCGGAGCACGGCAAGGTGCTGTCCGACGCGGCAGGCGAGGTCCAGCGGGGGATCGAGAACGTCGAGTTCGCCTGTGGGGCGCCGAACCTGCTGAAGGGCGCGATGAGCCACCAGGTGTCGACCGGCGTGGACGTCCACTCGATGCTCCAGCCGCTCGGCGTGGTGGCCGGCATCACACCGTTCAACTTCCCGGCCATGGTGCCGCTGTGGATGTTCCCGAACGCCCTCGTGTGCGGCAACGCGTTCGTGCTCAAGCCCTCCGAGAAGGACCCGACGGCATCGGTGATGCTCGCCGAGCTGCTCACCGAGGCGGGTCTGCCCGACGGCGTCTTCAACGTGGTGCACGGCGACAAGGAGGCGGTCGACGCTCTTCTCGTGCATCCGACCGTCCAGGCGGTGAGCTTCGTCGGCTCCACCCCGATCGCCCGGAGCATCTACGAGACCGCCACCTCCAACGGCAAGCGGGTCCAGGCGCTCGGGGGCGCCAAGAACCACATGGTCGTCCTGCCCGACGCGGACCTGGGCATGGCCGCGGACGCCGTGGTCTCCGCTGCGTACGGCTCGGCGGGTGAGCGCTGCATGGCCGTGTCGGTGGTGGTGGCTGTCGGCGACATCGCGGACGGCCTGGTCGCCGCCGTCGCAGATCGGGCGCGGGTGGTGCGCATCGGCGCTGGCACGGATCCCGACTCGGAGATGGGTCCGTTGGTCACCCGTGAGCACCGGGACAAGGTCGCGTCGTACATACCCAGCGCGGCCGAGGCCGGCGCCCGGATCGTGCTCGACGGCCGGGAACAGCGCTTCGACAGCGACGGCTTCTTCCTCGGAGCGTCGATCATCGACGACGTCACCCCCGACATGGACTGCTACCGCGACGAGATCTTCGGTCCGGTCCTGAGCGTGGTCCGGGTGCCCGACTACGAGTCGGCGATGCGTCTTCTGCACGACAACCAGTACGGCAACGGAACCGCGATCTTCACCCGGGACGGGGGAGCGGCCCGCCGCTTCGCCGACGAGGTGCCGGTGGGCATGGTCGGCGTCAACGTGCCGATCCCGGTCCCGGTCGCAGCGTTCTCCTTCGGGGGCTGGGGCGACTCGCTGTTCGGCGACAGCCACATGTACGGGCCCGAAGGCCTGCACTTCTACACGCGTTCGAAGGTGGTGACGACGCGCTGGCCCGACCCGGCCACGAGCTCGGTCGACCTCGGGTTCCCGCAGACGCGCTGAGCGGACCGCTCGCCCGCTGTGGCCTGCGGGCAGCCCGCGACCGGGGACCGGTCCCCGTGGTGCAGCCGACGACCGACCGCGTATCGTGCCGCTGACTTCCCCTGTCGTCGCCGGGTGCCGCCCGGTGTGATCCCGGGGGTGTGCCGTGCACGAGTCGATCGTCGACGAGACCAGGGCCGAGGCGCTGCGGGAGCTGACACGTCCCGAGCCTCGTCGTTCCCTCTTCGCCCGGATGCAGTCCCGTCACGGGTGGATCCCCGACCGGGATCCGACGAGCGCACCGGAGGGCAGTCCGGGGAGCGGGGCGGACGACGAGGCCGACGCGTCCATGGCACAGGTAGTCCGGCGGGTCCGCTCCGGGGGATCGACGCCGGCGTCCGTGCGTGGAGCGTGGGTCGGGCTCCCCTCCTGGGCCTCCACGGCGGCGGTCGTTCTCCTGCTCGTCGTCGGTGTCGGCACGTGGTCCGCTCTGCGTCGCGCCCCGGACGTCGTGCGGAGCCTTCCCAGGGCGTCGACCACGACCTCGGAGCGGAGCCCCGGGAGCCATGCCGGCGGACCGACGACGACGCTGCTGAACCCGACCGGGACGTCGTCGTCGTTCGTGACGGTCCACGTCGCGGGAGCGGTTGCACGCCCGGGTGTCGTATCGCTGAGGACTGGCAGCCGCGCCGTCGATGCGGTCGAGGCCGCCGGCGGGCTCTCGCCCGGGGCGGACGCCGATCGGGTGAACCTGGCGGCGCCGCTGCTCGACGGGGAGCGGCTGGTCGTCCCCCTCATCGGCCAGCCGGCGCCGGCAGCCCTCGCCCCGCAGGTGCCCGCATCCGATGGTGCGGGAGCGGGCAGGTCAGGCGGGACCGGTGCGGCCTCCGGGCCGGTCGATCTCAACACCGCGTCCCTGGAGGAGCTCGACGCGCTGCCCGGTATCGGTCCCGCGACCGCCCAGGCCATCGTCTCCCATCGAGGCGAGAACGGGGCGTTCGCGTCGGTCGAGGACCTGCTCGACGTGCGCGGCATCGGCGACGCGAAGCTGGCGACGTTGCGTGAGCTCGTCGTCGTCGGTCGGTGAGCGACCGGGCCCTCGTCCTGACCGCACTCGTCGTCGCCGCGGCGGCGTGGCAGGGGATCCCTGCACCCAGACAGATCCTGCTGGCCGTGATCGTGACGGCCGTGGTGCTGCGACATCCGCTGGTCGTGGTCCTCGCTGTCGTGCTCGCTGTAGGCGTCCGATCGACGGAGCAGCGCGCTGCGTTGGACGAGCCGCTGCCGGATCGGGTGGCCGGCGGCGCGGAGTTGGTGTCGGACCCCCGTCCCGGCCGATTCGGGACCTCGGTCGAGCTGCACGTCGCCGGGCGCCGGTTCCAGGCCCAGGTCCCGCGGAGTGACGAGTGGGTGCTGCGCCCGCTGATGAGCGGCGACCATGTGGTCGTCGAGGGGCGCACGAGCCGGTTCAGGGGGGCTCCCGAGGGGTGGCGGGTGTCGCGACACCTCGCCGGACGGATCGCCGTGAGCGGCCTGCGTCGCGGCCCGCCGGCGGAGGTCTGGTTCCGTGCCGCCAACTGGGTGCATCGCACCCTCTCGGCTGGAGCGTCGTCGTTCGACCCGGACGCCCGGGCGCTCTTCCTCGGTCTCGTGGTCGGCGACGACCGGGACCAGAGCGATCTCGAGCGGTACCGGTTCCGTGCCACGGGGCTCGGCCACCTTCTCGCGGTGAGCGGTCAGAACGTCGCCTTCGTCATGCTCCTCGCCGGTCCGATCATGCGTCGGCTCGGCCTGCGCAGCCGTTGGATCCTGGGGTTGTGCGTGCTGGCGGCGTTCGTGGTGCTGACCAGGGGGGAGGCGTCGGTGCTGCGCGCTGCGATGATGGCAGCGGTCGGACTCGCTGTCGGGGGTGCCGGGAGGTTCGCATCGGGAGCCAGGGTCATGTCCCTGGCCGTCCTCGGCCTGTGTGTCGTCGACCCGCTGATCGTCGACGGTCTGGGCTTCCAGCTGTCGGTGTGCGCCACCGTGGGGATGATCGTCGGTGCCCGTCCCATCGCCGGGCTGCTGCGTGGCCCAGGCCCGCTGGTCGATGCGGCGGCATGCACGCTTGCTGCGCAGGCAGCGACCGCGCCGCTGCTGCTGGGGCTCAACGGAGGAGTCCCGTCCGTGGCGACGATCGCCAACGTGTTGGCCGTGCCTGCCGCTGGGCTGGTGATGGTCCTCGGGCTCACCGTCGGGGTGCTCGCGGGCACCGTGGCGGCCCCGGTCGCTGTGGTGCTCAACCAGCCGGCGAGGCTGCTGGTCGACTGGATCTCCCAGGTCGCCGCGAACGGATCGAGGCTGCCGTTCCCGCTCCTCGGCCCGGACCGCCTTGTGCTCCTCGCTGTCTCGATCGGGACCGTCCTGCTCCGGCGTGGGCCGGGCCGTTCGAGGGCGGTGACGACCCTCCTCGTCGCGCCTCTGATCGCCATGGCGCTGTGGCCGGTGAGGCCGCCGGCCGGAGTGGCCGTCCTCGGCCGTGGCGTCGTGGTCCGTGAGTCCCGTTGCCACGATCGGGCCGTGCGGGTCGTGGAGCTGGGAGCCGCGGGTGATGTCATCGCCACCCTGGCCGTGTTGCAGCGTGCCGGGATCGTGAGGGCGGACCTTGTGTCCGGCAAGCCGGACGACGCGACCGCGATGGTCGCCGACCAGCTCGGAGCCGTGGTGGTCGAGGAGGGGTCGCCGACCTGCCGTGTACGGTGATTCCGTGATCCTCCGGGCCGCTCGAAGACCCTCCTCCGGCCCGTCGGCCGGGACCGGGGCGGCCATCGCCGGGAGCCTGGAGTCGTCGTCGACGATCGAGATCGACGTTCGCCGCCGTGCAGCGGTCGCCTTCCCTCTGGACGCCGACCTCATCCGCTTGCGGCCGGACCCGGCCCGACACGACGATCCCCGGACCGAGCTGGTGGTCGGAGTCGGTCGTTCGCCCGACGAGGTCCGCGACGATCGCGACGGAGTCGTCGTCGTCGGCTCCGGGAGCCTGGGCGACAGGCTGGACCGGGTGGCGAGGTGGAGTGACGACGGCCTCGTCATCGGCTTCGAGGTCGATCCGTCGGATGGCCCGCCGTCAGCGGTCGTCACGGTTGCGATCCTGGCCGGAGCGAGGGTCCTTGTCCTCCCCGAGGGTGCCGAGGAGTCGGGCCTGGCCCGTGAGGTGCGACGGACGGCGGACCTCACGGAGGCGCTGCTCATCGAACGGGGTGCTCCTCCCGCCCGGTACGGAGCGGTGTCGACGTGAGCGGCGAGGTGCACCTGCTCAAGGGATCCGATGACGTGCTCCTCAACGACGCCGTCCTGGAGCTGCTCGACAGGTTGGTCGGGGACGCCGTCCGCGACGAGGTGCTGTCTGAGTTCGATGGGGACGAGTACGACCTCAACGCGGTCGTGCTCGCGGTGTCGACCATCTCGATGTTCGGCGACCGCGTCGTGGTGGCCCGGAACGTGGGGCGTTTCACCACCGACGAGCTGGTCCCGCTGCTCGAGTACCTGGAGGATCCGGTTCCGGACGCGGACCTCGTGCTGGTCTGGGAGAAGGCGGTGGCCTCGGGCTCGAAGCTGGACAAGGTCCCGAAGAAGCTGTCCGACGCGGTCAAGGCGTGCGGCGGGACGGTGTCGGACCACGGGCTCCCCGCCGGAAAGGGTCAGGCGATGTGGTTCGCCGACCACGTCGACGCCGCCTCGGTTCAGCTGACGAGGTCGGCACGGGACCTCCTGGCCGGACGCCTGGGCGAGGACCTCAACCGCCTGGGCGGGGTCCTCACCGTGCTGGAGGCCACCTTCGGCCCGGGTGCCGGTCCTCTGGGTCCCGACGACGTCGAGCCCTTCATCGGCGATGCCGGTGGTGTCCCGCCGTGGGACCTGACCGACGCGCTCGACGCCGGGTGGGTCTCCGACGCCGTGACGAACGTGCGCCGGATGGTGCAGGGAGGTGGACGTCACCCGCTCCAGGTGATGGCGACGCTCACGACCCACTACGGACGGATGCTGCGCCTCGACGGATCGGGCATCCGGTCCGAGAAGGACGCGGCTGCGCTGCTCGGGATGAAGGGCTCGACCTACCCGGCCAAGAAGGCGCTCGCCGCGACGGCGAAGCTGGGTTCGGCCCGCATTGCCCGGGCGGTGCGGCTGTTGGCCGTTGCTGATGTCGACCTGCGTGGCCGAACGGCGACTCCGCCGGAGCAGGTGCTCGAGGTGCTCGTCGCCCGTCTGGCCTCGCTGGCGGGGCGGAGTCGCTGAGGCCGGGTCGAACCCGGCTCCGACGACGGCTGGTTCAGCCGGCGGCGTTGACCTTCTTCATGATCCGCGCCTTGCGCCGTGCCGCGGTGTTCTTGTGGAGCACGCCCTTGGCGGCAGCCTGATCGATGCGCTTGATGGCGTCGCGAGCGGCGTCGTCGACGCCGTCGCCGGCCTCGATGGCTGCGTCCACCCTCTTGGTCCGGGTCCTGATCTCGGAGCGGACGGCGCGGTTGCGCTCGTTCGCCTTGTCGTTCTGACGGTTGCGCTTGATCTGGCTCTTGATGTTCGCCATGGCGGGTGCTGCGGATCCTGGGTCGATCCCGACCGGTGCGGCCGGACGGGTGCGTACGGGGGTGGCCGGATGGGCGGCTCGGAGCCGGTGCCCTTCGGCGACCGGGCAACGATAGCCGCCAGGCGACCCCTCGTGCACCCTGGCGATGCGGGGTCGGGAGCCGTGAGGCGGCCCGACGCGGCAGCGACGATGCCGGTCGCGGTGTGCGGCGCTGACAGACTGGAGGACCCGTCGGCCCCGACCTCCCTCCCCGGACCGCCCGCATGACCGCAATCGACCACATCCGCAACCTGTCGATCATCGCCCACATCGACCACGGCAAGTCCACCCTCGCCGACCGCATGCTCGAGCTGTGCGGGGCCGTCGATCCCAGGGAGATGCGGGCCCAGTACCTGGATTCGATGGATCTGGAGCGGGAGAGGGGCATCACGATCAAGCTCCAGTCGGTCCGTCTGGAGCACAGGGGTCACGTCCTCAACCTGATCGACACGCCCGGTCACGTGGACTTCGGCTACGAGGTGTCGCGGTCGCTGGCTGCCTGTGAGGGAGTGATCCTGGTCGTCGACGCCTCGCAGGGCATCGAGGCCCAGACGCTCGCCAACTGCTACCTGGCGCTCGAGAACGACCTCGAGATCGTCGCCGCCCTCAACAAGATCGACCTCCCAGCGGCCGATCCGGACACCTACGCGACCGAGATCGAGAACGTGCTCGGGATCCCCGCCGAGGACGTGCTGCGGATCTCCGCGAAGACGGGCGAGGGGGTCGCCGACCTGCTCGACGCCGTGGTGGAGCGGATCCCCCCGCCGGTCGGTGTCGCCGACGCCCCGTTGCAGGGGCTGATCTTCGATTCGCACTTCGACCAGTACCGCGGTGTGGTGAGCTCGGTCCGGGTGGTCAACGGTCACCTCCGGACCGGGTCGAGGCTCCGGTTCATGCAGGCTGGAGCGACCCACGACGCGATCGAGGTCGGCGTCCGCACACCGGAGAACCTGCCCGTGGCCGGACTCGGCCCGGGCGAGGTCGGTTACCTCATCGCCGGCATCAAGGACGTCGGGGAGGCCCGCTCCGGAGAGACGGTGACCGATGCCGCACGCCCGGCGGAGGCCCCGCTCGCCGGATACCAGGACCCCAAGCCCATGGTGTTCTGCGGCCTGTACCCGGTCGACGGCGACGAGTTCGAGGACCTTCGGGAGTCGCTCGAGAAGCTCCGGCTCAACGACGCCAGCTTCACCTACGAGCCGGAGACATCGGGGGCTCTCGGGTTCGGTTTCCGCTGCGGGTTCCTCGGGTTGCTGCACATGGAGATCATCAGGGAGCGTCTCGAACGGGAGTACGACCTGAACCTCATCGCGACCGCACCGTCGGTCGAGTACAGGGTGATCCGCGACGACGGCCACGAGATGGTCATCGACAACCCCGCGGACCTTCCCGACCCCGCCTCCATCGAACGGATCCTCGAGCCGTACCTGCGCACCACGATCATCACTCCGACCGCCTACACGGGCGCGCTGATGGACCTGTGCCAGACGCGGCGCGGCGAGATGGTGAAGATGGAGTACCTGTCGCCGGAGCGTGTCGAGCTCCAGTACCGGATGCCTCTCGGTGAGGTCGTCATGGACTTCTTCGACCAGCTCAAGAGCCGGACGCAGGGGTACGCGAGCCTGGACTACGAGCCGATCGGCGACGAGCCGGCGGATCTCGTCAAGGTCGACATCCTGATCGCCGGTGATCCGGTCGACGCCTTCAGCTCGATCGTCCACAAGGACAAGTCGTACGACTACGGCAAGAAGATGGTGGACAAGCTGCGCGAGCTGATCCCCCGCCAGCAGTTCGACGTGCCGATCCAGGCTGCGATCGGCAGTCGCATCCTGAGCCGTCAGACCGTCAAGGCCTACCGCAAGGACGTGACGGCCAAGCTCTACGGCGGTGACGTGTCCCGCAAGCGCAAGCTGCTCGAGAAGCAGAA
>CAZNQK010000030.1:0-2126 GCA_964575165.1 uncultured Aquihabitans sp.
GGTCGAACAGCGACCACTGCCAGTCCTGCTCCACCCGCTCCATGAACAGGTCGGGGACCCAGTTGGCGAGGTTCAGGTTCTGGGTCCGGCGGGCGTGGTCGCCGGTGTTGTCTCGCAGCTCGAGGAACTCCTCGATGTCGGCATGCCAGGTCTCGAGGTAGACGCAGGCCGCGCCCTTGCGACGGCCCCCCTGGTTGACGGCGGCGACGGAGCTGTCGAGCGTCTTGAGCCACGGCACGATGCCGTTCGACAGTCCGTTGGTGCCACGGATCAGCGAGCCGCGTGAGCGGATGCGGCTGTAGGAGAGCCCGATGCCCCCGGCGTGCTTGGAGAGCCGGGCGACGTCTTGGTAGCGGTCGTAGATGGCATCGAGGTTGTCCTCGGGCGAGTCGAGCAGGTAGCAGCTCGACATCTGCGGGTGAGCGGTCCCCGAGTTGAACAGCGTCGGGGAGCTCGGCAGGTACTCGAGGCTCGAGATCAGCTCGTAGAACTCGATCGCCTCCTCGGGGTTGCGCGACAGGCCGCAGGCGACGCGCAGCAGGAAGTACTGCGGCGTCTCGACGACCCGACGGGTCTCGGGGTGGCGCAACAGGTAGCGGTCATAGACGGTGCGCAGTCCGAAGAACTCGTAGAGCCAGTTGCGCTCGGCCAGGACCGCGTCGTTCAACTTGCGGGCGTTGGTCGCGACCATCGCAGCCGTCTCGTCGCCGATGATCCCCTGGGCGTGACCCATCGCGACCGACTGGCTGAAGGAGTAGATGTCCTGGTTCTGGACCTCCTTGTCGACCACCGTGGCGAGGAGGCGGGCGGCGAGGCGGGAGTAGTTCGGCTCCTCGGCGATGAGCGACGCCGCTGTGCGGATCGACAGCTCGTCGAGCTCTTCTGTGGTGGCACCGTCGACAAGACCCGAGATGGTGCGGGTGGCGACGCGCATCGGGTCGACGTTCTCGAGCCCGGCCGCGCATCGGGCGACGGCCCGGACGATCTTGTTGAGGTCGACCGGCTCGAGGCTGCCGTCGCGCTTGCGGACCTGCATCTGCGAACCGGTGGCGGAGTCGGTCAGGTCGACGACAGCCGGCGTCGCCGGGCGAACGGTCGCCGCGGCGTCGATCACCTGGACGGCGTGGACTCCGATCTGCCCATCGGCCCCGGGTCCGCCATGGGCCTGCACATCAGCTGCCTCGTGGATCCCGACCTCGTCGATGACGTCCTGCTGGAGTGTCATCCGACCTCCCCCTTCTGCGCACCCTGCGCTCGAACCGTCGCACCGACCCCTGCGGTCGATACGTGTGACTCCTGACACCGTCCCGTTGCTCCGAACACCAGATGTTGTGGCGGTTGGAACGCTGAACCCCAAGATGTGGGAACAGGATCGTAATTACAGCCAGGTAACTACGACGCTGTCAACGCTTTCAGGAAACCTCGCTCCGCGTCACCACGACCGCGCTCCGACATCACTCTCCGTGGCGGGAACCCCTGCGCTCGGCAGCAGGTGGCAGACTCGGCCGTCATGACGTCGCCCGCCTCCGACGCCCCGGACTCCCCCGCAGGATCAGCCCTTCCTCGCTCCGACGACGTCTTCCTGCGAGGTCTCGACGTCTGCACCGCTGTGGTGTCGGGACTTGCCGGCGACGAATGGGATCAACCGTCGCCATGCGAGGGGTGGAGCGCCCGCGACGTTCTCGGCCATCTGGTCTCGAGCATGCGGATGGGACTCGCCATCATGCAGGGGACGCCGGTCGAACCGCCGAGCTTCGATCGCCCCGGGGACCTCGTCGGAGCGGATCCTGCTGCCGAGTGGGAGCCGATCGCGTCCGAGCTCCGGTCGGCCCTTCGGGATGTGGACCTGACGTCGCTCCGTGACACGCCGATGGGGCGGCGCACCGTCGAGGAGGGCCTTGCGTTCCCAGCGATCGACCTGTTCGTCCACGCCTGGGACATCTCGGCCGCAGCCGGACGCCCGATCGAGGTGCCCGACGACGTGATCACGTTCACCCACGCCGTCGTCGATCCGTTCCCCGAGGAGGTGACCCGAGGCGGGCGGGTGTTCGCCGTCGAGGTCGAGCCACCGGCGGACGCGACGACGACCGAGTTGTTCGTGGCCTGGACGGGGCGTGAGCCCCGGA
>CAZNQK010000030.1:2226-30013 GCA_964575165.1 uncultured Aquihabitans sp.
CCGTGACAGAGACGGGGCGTGAGCCCCGGACCGTGACAGAGACGGGGCGTGAGCCCCGGACCGTGACAGAGACGGGGCGTGAGCCGCTGTGAGCGATTCTGACGGGGCGATCCTGCCGGGTTCACCCGATGGTCCGCTGTGGGACCCACGCGCCGTTCCGGCGGCGACGGTGGTGGTCCTGCGCGACGGACCGGACGGCCTCGAGACGCTGATGCTGCGACGCGACAAGGACCTGAGCTTCGCCGGGGGCATGTGGGTGTTCCCCGGCGGCCGCATCGACGCTGAGGACCGGTCACCCGATGATCCGAGCGACGAGCTCGATGCCCTCGAGGCGTCCGCTCGGCGGGCCGCCGTGCGAGAGGCCGCCGAGGAGTCCGGTCTCGTCGTCGATCCCGAGGGACTGCACCGTTGGACCCATTGGACGCCGCCGCCGCTCCAGGACAAACGGTTCTCGACGGCGTTCTTCGTGGCGGTGGCCACCGACGCGACAGCCGAGATCGTGATCGACGACGGCGAGATCCGGGCTCATCGCTGGGCACGGCCGGGCGAAGCGATCGAGCTGCGTGACGCTGGCGAGATCGCCCTCGCACCGCCGACGTTCGTGACGTTGATCCAGCTACGTGACCACGCCGACACGGCGTCCGTGCTGGGCGCCGCCGGGCGGCGGTCGATCGAGCACTTCTCGACGCGCGTCGCTACGTGCGAGGGCGGCTGGACCGCGGTGTACCACGGCGACGTCACGTACGAGGAGCTGGGGACGGCCGGCGGCATGGCCGAGGTCGATCTCGAGGCACCGGGTCCCCGACACCGCCTCTCGATGGGCGATCGGTGGAGCTACGTCCGCGAGGACTGTTGATGGACGATCTCGAGGTCGATCCGGGCGATCCCGACCGCATGGGAAACGGCGGACGCTCCGGGATCACGGCACCCGAGACCATCGTCTGCGTGGACTGCGGCGGGACATGCCACCTGTTGAGCCATCCGGCAGAGGACGAGCACGGCCGTCTCGGATTCCAGGTCGGCGACATCGTGTCGTACCGCTGCGCGGACTGCCTCGACCGCTGGGACATCGAGCTCGACGAGTCCGACGCCTGAGCGGGGCCTACCCGTTCCCTCAACCGACTGGATGGTCGAGCCGATCAGTCCTTGGGTGCGCACAGCCGCACGAAGGACGGAACGACATGGACGACCACCAGATCGAAGCTCACCAGCGAGAGCTGCAGGAGCGACTGTCGCAGGCCGAGGCGACGATCGAGCGCCTGATCGCTCAGGTCGATTCGCTCACGGCAGCACCCCGGGAGGCCGTCTCGCGTCGGAGCGCCGACACCGACACACGCGCCGACACCGCTCTCCACGCCGACACCGATCATCAGCCGGACTCCCGCGCCAGCCTGCAGGACGATTCGACCGACCGACGGCACCTGTTCAAGCGGGCAGGGATCGCGGTGGGCGCGGCCGCAGCGGCGGGCCTGGCCGCCACGGCGCTCGACGCGTCGCCGGCCGCGGCGTGGGACAACGACCCTCTCCTGGTCGGCAACGTCTCGAACCAGGCCTCCTCACCGACCCGCGCCGCCAACGTCTTCACCGACGACGCCCACCTGTTCGAGTTCTCCGACAGGCTCACCGGTGCGCCATCCAACTCGGGACGCGCATCGCTCAGCGGCTACGCGCAGGATCTGGATTTCGCCGTCCTCGGCCACAACACGCGCAATGGCGGAATCGGGGTCAGGGCGAAGGCCACCGGCGTTGATGCGGTCGCACTCTCGGCGAACTCAGATGGGACCAACAGCATCGGTGTCGCTGCGACCGGCGTGCGATCGGCGATACAGACGCTGATGCCCGCCGGTTTCGACAACACCGGGGTCACCGTCCTCGGCGGCCTCCGCGGAGTCGAGATCTCCAGCTGCACCTTCCCGCTGTCGATCCCCCGGCATGGCTACCCCGGACCCCCGACGTTCTCGGTCCTGGCCCGGATCGGCGACTTCTACGTGGACTCCATCGGTGACCTGTACCAGTGCGTCGCCGACGGCAACCCCGGCACGTGGCGCCGCGTCTGCGGACCGAGCACCGCCGGCGCCTTCACCGCCGTCAACCCGACCCGCGTCTACGACTCACGCCTCAGTGCCGGCCGACTCTCCGGCGGCCAGGACCGCGTCACCAGCGTCGCCAACGGGATCGACCCCACCACCGGCACCGTCACCGTCCCCAACCTCGTCCCACAAGGCGCCACCGCCATCCAGTACAACCTCAGCATCGCCGAGACCGTCGCCAGCGGCTTCCTCCAGGTTGCCCCCGGCGATGTCAGCGGCGTCACCTCCGCCTCCATCAACTGGTACTCCAGCAACCAGATCCTCGGCAACGGCCTGACCGTCAAGCTCGACGCAAACCGTCAGATCCGCACCACCGCCCGAGGCGGATCCACCCACTACATCATCGACATCCTCGGCTACTACCTCTGACGCAGCGCGGCCGCGATCCGACCCGATACCCCATCGGAGCCCCTCAGGGGCCGCCGCTACTCTGGACCGGCCATGGATCGAGCGCCGTCCAACCCCAACGAACTCCCCGAACAGCCGTATCCGACGGTTCCGTCGCGACCCGACCTGCCGGGGATCGAGCAGCGCCTCCTCGACCGTTGGGCCGCGCAGCGCACGTTCGAGCGGTCGATCGAGCAACGCCCCGCCGACGACGAGTTCGTGTTCTATGACGGCCCGCCGTTCGCCAACGGCCTCCCCCACTACGGCCACCTGCTGACCGGCTACGTCAAGGATGTCGTCCCCCGCTACCAGACGATGCGGGGCAGACGCGTCGAGCGTCGCTTCGGCTGGGACTGCCACGGCCTTCCCGCCGAGATGATGGTCGAGCAGGAGTCCGGCGTCGCCGGCCGTGCCGCCATCACTGCGTTCGGCATCGACCGGTTCAACGAAATGTGCCGCACGTCGGTGCTCCGCTACACCGACGAGTGGGAGCGCTACGTGACGCGCCAGGCCCGCTGGGTCGACTTCGCCGACGACTACAAGACCATGGACCTCCCCTACATGGAGTCCGTGATCTGGGCGTTCAAGCAGCTGTGGGACAAGGGTCTCGTCTACGAGGCGTACCGGGTCATGCCGTACTCGTGGGGTGCCGAGACGCCGCTGTCGAACTTCGAGATCCGCCTCGACGACGCCACCCGGCCCCGCCAGGACCCCGCGCTGACCGTCGCCTTCACCGTGGCCGCCGCCGGTCGAACGGGTCGGGTCGCCGAGCTGCTCGCCGACGCCACCGCAGAGATCTGGGCCTGGACCACCACGCCGTGGACGCTGCCGTCGAACCTGGCCCTGGCCGCCGGGCCTGCCATCGGCTACTCGGTCGTCGAGATCCGCGACGGCCAGCGAGCCGGACGCCGGGTGGTGATCGGCAGCGGTGCGCTCGACCGATACGCCAAGGACCTGGGCGAGGACCACGAGGTCGTCGGCACCCTCACCGGCGCCGACCTCTCCGGCCTCGCCTACGAGCCGATGCTCCCCTACTTCGCCGGGCGGGCGAACAGCTTCGTCGTGCTGAACGACGAGTTCGTCACCGACGACGACGGCACCGGCGTCGTGCACATGGCACCCGGCTTCGGCGAGGACGACCAGCGGGTCTGCGAGGCCAACGGCATCGTGCTGGTCTGCCCAGTCGACGACAGCGGCCGCTTCACCGCCGACGTGTCCGACTACCAGGGCCAGAACGTCTTCGACGCCAACCCGAACGTGATCGCTGACCTCAAGGCCCGCGGTGTCATAGTGCGCCACGACACCTACGACCACAACTACCCCCACTGCTGGCGCACCGACACACCGATCATCTACAAGGCCGTGTCGTCCTGGTACGTCGAGGTCACCGCGTTCCGCGACCGGCTCGTCGAGCTGAACCAGGAGATCAACTGGATCCCCTCCCACGTGCGCGACGGCCAGTTCGGCAAGTGGCTGGAGGGCGCCCGGGACTGGTCGATCAGCCGCAACCGGTTCTGGGGTTCACCGATCCCGGTGTGGCGCTCCGACGACCCCGCCCACCCGCGCGTCGACGTCTACGGCAGCCTCGACGAGATCGAGCGCGACTTCGGAGTACGACCCGACGACCTGCACCGACCGACGGTCGACGAACTGGTCCGGCCCAACCCCGACGACCCGACCGGTCGGTCGATGATGCGTCGGGTGACGGAGGTGTTCGACTGCTGGTTCGAGTCGGGTTCGATGCCCTTCGCCCAGGTCCACTACCCGTTCTCGACCGACTCGCCGCACGACCCCGAGTGGTTCGAGGAGCACTCCCCCGCCGACTTCATAGTCGAGTACATCGCCCAGACCCGCGGCTGGTTCTACACGATGCACGTCCTGTCGGTCGCGCTGTTCGACCGCCCGGCGTTCTCGAACGTGATCTGCCACGGCGTGGTGCTGGACCACGAGGGCCGCAAGCTGTCGAAGAAGCTGCGCAACTACCCGGATCCCGAGGAGGTCATGCAGACCCTCGGCTCCGACGCCCTGCGCTGGTACCTGATGGCGTCGCCGATCCTCCGCGGCGGCGACCTGCGCATCGCCACCGACGCGTCCGACATCAGCGAGGTGATCCGGCTCGTCATCAACCCGATCTGGAACGCCTACTCCTTCTTCACCCTCTACGCGAACGCGGACGGCGAGCGGGGTCGGCTCCGCACCGAGACGCCCCGCCCCGACAGCACCGGTGGGCTGCTCGACAGGTACATCCTGGCCAAGACCCGCGAGCTCGTGGAGCGGACCCAGGAGCGGATGGACGCCTACGACATCGCCGGCACCTGCCACGACGTCGTGGCCTTCCTCGACGCGCTCAACAACTGGTACATCCGCAGGTCGCGGGAGCGGTTCTGGGGGTCCTCGGATGAGGTGACCGCCGAGGACCGCTCCGAAGCCCGGGACACGCTGTTCACCGTGCTCTCGACGCTGGTCAGGGTCACGGCGCCGCTGCTGCCGTTCCTGAGCGAGGAGATCCACCTGGGCCTGGCCGGATCCGCCGCCGGAGCTGTGGACGACGGCGCGTCGGTTCACCTGGAGGACTGGCCCGACGTCAACACGTTGCCGTCGGACCCTGAGCTCGTGGCATCGATGGACCGCATCCGGGAGGTGTGCTCGGTCTCTCTCGGGCTGCGCGAGGACAACAGGCTGCGGGCCCGCCTTCCGCTGCAACGATTGACGGTCGCCGGACGCGAGGTCGCCGGCCTGGAGCCGTTGACAGGACTCGTGCGCGACGAGCTCAACGTGAAGGAGGTCGTCCTCACCGACGACCTCGCCTCGGTCGGGACGTTCCAGCTCCGCCCGAACGCCCGAGTGCTCGGACCGCGGCTCGGGAAGGCGGTCCAGGACGTGATCAAGGCCGCCAAGGCCGGTGAGTGGAGCGCTCAGCACGACGGGACCGTCGACGTCGCCGGTCAGATCCTCCAGCCAGGCGAGTTCGACCTCGCGCTCGAGGCCCGAGACGGTGCGGCAGCTGCTCCGCTCCGCGACAACGGGGCGGTGGTCGAGCTCGACATCGACGTCACTCCCGAGCTCGAGGCCGAAGGCCTGGCCCGCGACGTCGTGCGCATGATCCAACAGGCCCGCAAGGACGCTGATCTCCGGGTCACCGACCGGATCACGGCGACGCTGGCCCTTCCCCACGAGTCGGCCGATGCTGTCGAGACCCATCGCCACTGGGTCGCCGAGCAGGTGTTGGCCACTCGGCTGGTGATCGCCGCCGTCGACGGTGACCCCGACGTGTCCGTGGCCGTCTCGGCCTGATCCGACGCACCCCACACTCCCATCCACCCATCCGCGTGCCGTGTATCGGGGGGGGTGTCCCTATCAGGGCGGTCCGTGGGGTCAGTCGTCGTCTGCGATCGTCAACGTTGCATTTGGCTTCGTTGGGGTCGCCCCGGTGATGTTCGACACGACCAGTTGCATCGACTCATCCGGTTCGTCGAGGCTGTCACGCACCACCCTCACCGTCACAGCCCGGGTCAGGGACCCGGCCGGGATCGTGAACGACGTCGGTGCCACCGCCGTGTAGTCACCGGGCGCCACCGCCGTGCCGTCGACGCTCTGCGCCGTGAAGGTGACATCCGATGCAGCCGCCGAGGACAAGCGCACGCTGAACGAAACCGCCAGTGTCGTTGCAGCGGTGCCTTCCACCCGGGTCACATCAGCAACCGACAACCCGACGAACGGCGACACCGACACAGCCGCCGAGGCCGGACCGGTTCCCACCGCGTTCCTGGCCGTCACCGTCACCGAGTAGCTCAACCCCGGTTGCAGTCCCGTGACGGTGAGGGCGGTGGCCGCAGGCAGGCCGAGCACGCTGTTGACGTTCCTCGTCACCGTGTGGACCGACAAATCAGGACGAGTCGCCGAGAGCGTCACCGTGTAACGAGTGATCGGATAGTCGGCATCGACCGCTGCATCGCTCCAGGACAGGATCGCCGAACTCCCCCCGGGACCGGCCGACACGACCGGGGCGACCGGCAGAGCCGGGGTCCTGGCCACCAACGCGGGATCCGACGGCGCCGACACTCCCACCGCGGAACGGGCCGCGACCGTGAACGAATACTCCGTGTCGTTCAACAACCCGCTGAACACATACGACGTAGCCGACGCCGCCACAGACCGAGTGATCGCAGCACCCCCACCAGTCGGTGTCGCGACCACCGTGTACCCGGTGATCGGCGACTGCGTCGACGGCGGTTCCCACTCGAGGGTGACCCTACGGACTCCGGCGGTCGCCTGGGTGACCGTGGGTGGGTCCGGCACCCCGAACGGTGTCACCACCACCGGATCCGACCACGGACCGTACGCAGCCACCACGGCGTTACGAGACCGAACCCTCACCTCATACGACACACCCGTCGACAACGCCACACTCCCCGACGTCGCCGACGAGTTCACCGTCACCGTCCGCACCACAGCCGGCAACCCCGTCGCCGGATCGATGCTGACCGGCAATCCCGTCACCGGATCAACGGCATTCGGCAACGGCGTCGCCGTGATCTGCGACGCCGAGATCGGCGCACCACCATCCCATCCCGGCTCGTTCCAGGTCACGTCCGCCCGTCTCACCCCCGGCACTGCTTCGATGATCGACGGCACATCCGGCGACGTCGCTGCCACGGTTCCGAACGTCCAGACCCCGCCGGCCGAGGCTCTGGCCAGGACCTCGACGCCGAAACCGGTCACGTTGCGTCGGCTCTGCACACACGGGTCCGGACTGGCAGCCGGCAACGACGCTGCCCTGCAGTTGGCAACGGCGACCCCGTCGCGGAGGACCCTGAGCTGACTCGCGGTCGCCCCGTTCAGCAGACCGGTCGGGATGCGGAAGCGCAGCAGCGCCGGAGCGGCAGCCGTCAGGACGGGCTGTTCGACCTGGATCTGCTCGGAGACGAGCGAGTAGCCCCGTGGGAAGGAGTCGGTCGGCTCCCGCCACAAGCGGACGTCGCCGGTGACCGGCAGCGTGATCCCAGCGACGACCTGGTTCTCGGGTCCCCGGTACGCATCCATCAGGCCCTCCTCGCCTGGGGCGAGCTGCGCAACGAGGAGGCCATCGGGTTGGACCTCGTACTCGTGCCGGAAGACCGTCGTGTTGCCGGCGAGGTCGACGGCGGTCGCGAACACCGTCCACTCCCCGAGCTCCCAGGTTCTGAGGCCGCCCCCGTTCCACAGCACTGTGCCACCGCCAGGGTCCGTCGCCGGGTGGCCGGGCACCACGTGCGCCTCACATGACGCGATCGCGGGGCTCGGTGAGCCCGGGTCGGCACACGTGGTCTGCACCGGCACCCACGCTTGGCGCGGGTAGACGGCCTGCAACGGCTGAGATCCCGATGTCACCGTGACGGTCGGGAGCGTCACGTCGGGCTCGGGTGCCGGCCCAGGCGGAACGGACGGGTCACGCCCGAACGAGAACGGCCACCAGGTGGTGGACTCACCCGTGTAGAGCATCCAGATCTCGACCCCCCACGCTCGGGGTGCTCGATAGCGGATGCACGGGTCGGGCTGGGCAGATGGCAAGGAGGCGACCTCGCAGTCCGGGATGACCGCACCTCGATGGAACACCTCCACCTGCCACGGCGGCGTGCCGTCCAGCAGGCTCGAGTGGAGTCGGAAGCGGACCGTGCCGGGTCCGGAGCTCGCGTCGAACTGGAGCTCGGCCTGTCGACCGAACACCTCGTGACCCGCTGGGGCGACCGACGTCGTCGGCACCTCCTGGATGAGCATGCCCCACCAGACATCCCCTTCTTGGAGCTGCACCTCCGTGTTCACCGTGTCGGCTGCCGTCGGATCGCCGCCGCTGCTCAGGTGATTGGATCCCGGACCTATGGCGACGCGGTCGACGTTCTCGAACTGGGCGTGTCGTGTCGCGATGTTGCCGACGTAGTCGCGGGACCAGACGAAGATCGTGAACCGACCTGGATCGTAGGCACCTCGCCAGAAACCCCATCGCATGTTGGTCCACGTGGTGGGATCTCCGGGCGGATCGTCGGTCCAGCCGGGAACGGTGATCACTCGGCACTCAGCGGCGAGACCGACGTCGTCGTCATCGTGGTCAATGAACGTACGCGTCCCGGAGAACCGGTCCTCGCACCATGACTTCTCCTCATCTGGGACGGGGTACGTCCCGCTGATGTTCAGATTGATCTCCGGCCCGTTCGACACCTGGACGTCGAACACCTGCCGGTGCAACCAGGTGGGCGATGCTGGATCTCCCGCCGCGACCACGACCGTGCGTTGCCCGATGGTGGAGGTGTCGAGCAGGTCGCCATCGGCGACCTGGGTGAGCGTCCCGGCATCCGGCTCCCAATTCGACGGCAGCGGCGGAACGGGCACAGAGGACAGGAAGGCCTGGCAGTGAGGGGTCGAGCACTGGAAGCGAATGGTGAACGGTGCACCCAGCGGCACCGGCACGGGGTCATCAGTCGGACCTTGGTAGAACGGATCGATGCTCACTGAGGCCCATGGAGGATCCTCCTGGGCACCGGCGACCGAGACCGAGGTGCCCAACGATCCGACCAGCGCCACCACCATGAGAGCGATGACCACCGGACGAGAACGACGCGGCGTGCATGTTCCAGTCATCGGAAACCTCCCTCTTCACCCGAAGAGTAAGCCCACTGTCAACGCCCAGATCAACCCCCTTCCACGTGCCGTTCATCGGGGGAGGACGCCGGACCCCGCCAGGGATTCGGCCTCGGTCGCGTCACGGACACCCGTCAGGCGCATCTCGCGCCCACCGTCCGACACCGTCACATGCACCGTCCCGTCGCCACCCGCACGAGCGATGACCGACGTCCGCTGCGGATGCATCGACTCCACCACGGGGCGGCCCGAGCGATCCGCCACGACGAGCACTCGGCGTTCCGTCCTCACGACCACACACGGGATGTCCTTCACACGGCCGGCAACGAGACGCTCGACCTGCTCCCCCTCGGCGAGCGTCGAGCCGACGATCCGCAGAGCCCCTGCGACATCCCCAGACGACAAGGGATCGAGGCGGGCGGCTGCCCGACGCAACGAGTCCTGTGCCGGGTCCGACGCTCCGTCGTGGTCGCCGGACCGCCCCGGTCGGCCAGGGACCCCGCCACCGAGATCACCACCACCGGCGTCGCCGGCCACGGCATCTCGGGGAGCGACCTCCCGAGGGTCGGCACCAATCCGGTCCTCGAGCGAGTCGGTACGTGACCGACGTCGACGGGTCGTGCCCGCTCCGCTCCATCGGGCCCGGCGTCGGACGTTGCCCGACGGGACCTGCATCGGCACCGCGTCCGCCGGTCCTCGCACGTCGGGCTCTCCCGCGACGTGGCCTGCGGTGCCCGGATCCGACACGACCGGGTTCGGCGAGGGAGCGGCCGTCTGGGGAGCCACCGGCGACGCGGCCCCTGTCGGCGGAAACGGTGGTGGAGTCGTCGCCGGCTGCGAACCCGACGGCTGCGGACGGAACGGCGGTGGCATCGGCGTGGGCAGCTGAGGTGTCGAGATCGGCGAGGGCAGCTGAGGTGTTGAGATCGGCGGGGGCAACTGGGGCGGCAGAGTCTGGGGCGGCGCCGGGACCTGGCCGGTCGTCGATGCCTCGTCACCTGCTCCGCCGGACGCGGCCCCTGCACCGGCCCAGTGGAACCCCGCCCAATGGAACCCGGCCCGACCGAGCCTGTGCAGTCGAGGACGTTGGGCCCGCCGCGGCCGGGAGCGGAGGTCGCCGTCGTCGAGCACCGCCTCGAGGGACGGAACACCGGCCGCCCACCGTGCCGGTGCCACCGTCGCGGCGACGCCGAGCAGGACCGCAGCGGCGCCGACCATCGCCACAGAGGCGACCGGGATGACGAACGACGTCAGTCCGAGCGACGCCAACGCCCCGACGCCGAGGCGGGCTCCGACCACGCCGACCACGAGCCCGACCAGCGTGCCGACCACGGCGAGCGACACGCCTTCACCCAGGACCATCCGTCGAACCTGGCGGCGCGACGCACCCGACGCACGCAGCAACCCGAACTCCCGGCGCCGCTCGCCGACCGACAGCAGCAACGTGTTGACGACGCCGATGAGGGCCTGGACCAGCGTGAACAGGAGCATCCACTCGATGACCCGCTGGAAGCCGTTCACCACCTCCGAGCGGCGTTGCACGAACGACTCCGGTCCCAGCACGGAGTCCACACCCGACGCGGCGGCGAGCGCCTTCACCTCGGCCCGGGTGGCGGCGTCGTCGGGGTCGAGGCTGACGAGCGCCGCGATGTCGGTCGTCGCCGGGACCTGCCGCTCGAGGATCGAGCTGTCGATCACCGCCTCGCCGAGCAGGAGGTCGCCGGCGCCGTAGACACCGTCGACCTGGAGCGTCTCGACACCGCCGCTGGTGAACGTGATCGGCACCACATCACCGACGCCGAGTCCGGTCGACTCGGCGAGACGTGACGAGATGAGGACCGACGACGGAGTCAGCGTCGTCGGAGCAGGGCCGATCCACGTCGGATGCAGCAGCGAAGAGAAGGCCGCCAGATCGAAGCCGGTCACGCGCAGCGGCGTCGCCCCGATCGAGGCTCGACCCACCTGCCAGCCGCTCGACGCTCTGGTCGCGGGGAGCGCCACGACCTTGCTCACCAGGTCCTCCGGCAGGCCACCCTTCGTGAACGTGCCCGAGTCGATGACGAGATCTGCCGTCACGAGGTCGCGGACCTGCCCGTCGACCGAGGTCGTGAACGACGCGAGGAACACGGCGAGTCCGGCCACCACCGCCGTCGCCAGGATGAGCGCTGCCGCCGTCGCCGCCGTCCGCGAGCGGTGCCGCGACACGTCCCGTGCAGCGATCGAGCGAAGGGCGTGCGGCCGCATCGGCAGGATCCGCACGGCACCGGCGACCAGACCCGACAGCAACAAGGGCAAGAGACCCAGGACGGCGACACCGGTGCCGACCCCGACACCGAGAGGGACGGGCCGCATCCCTGCCTCTCCCCTGGAGACCAGCAGCGCCGCGGCCAGACCGATGACGACCGACACGACTCCGACGGTGATGAGCGACTGGGAGAGGGTCCTGGGCCGCGGCGGGCCGGAGTCCACGACCGCTTCGATCGGGGCGACGCGGCACACCCGCCAGGCCGGGAGCACGGCGGCGACCACCGTGGCCGCCGTGCCGATGAGGACCGCCCAACCGAGCGCCGACCACGAGACGGCTGATCCCGCCACCGGCACCGACGTGTTGAGCGCACCGAGGGCGGCCTCGATGATCCGACCGAGCAGCAGTCCGATCGGCGCGCCGATCGTCGACGCGACGACAGCGAGGAGGGTGGCCTCGATCAGCGCAGCCGTCATCAGCTGACGGGGTCGAGCCCCGACGAGTCGCAGCCCGGCGAAGGTGCGACGCCGTTCCGCGTACAGCAGCGCCAGCGAGTTCCCGACGGTCACCATGCCCACGACGAGAGCCAGACCGGCGAAGCCGAGGATCAGACTCTTCACGAGGGTGAAGCTGCGATCGATGCTCTCCTGTCTGTGGACGGCGGCTGTCGCCGCGTCGACCACCTCGATGCCGGCGGGGAGCAGCCCCCTCAGAGATGAGGCGACCCGGTCGGGATCGGCGCCCGGTTCCAGCAGCACGTCGATCGTGTTGTCGTCGGTCGGCCGGTCGAAGCGAACACGTGCCTCGTCGGTGCTCAACAGAGCGAGGCTCGAACCCTTCGGAAGCCCTCCGCTGCCTGTGCGGACGATCCCCGACACCCGGTAGGTCCGCGCACCGGAGCGGCCGACGACGGTGACGTCGTCGCCGACGTCGATGTCGCCCGCCTCGGCCGAGCGGCTGTCGATCGCCACCTCGTCGTCCGACGCGGGCGCACCGCCCGACACGAACTCGTATGGCGACAGCCGCGGGTCCGTCGGGTAGTTGGCTCCGACGGGTTGCTCGGTCAACCCGAGACGAACCAGCGTCGTTCCGTCCGGACCGACGATCGGAGCGGTGTCCTCGATCCGGGCGGAGGTGGCGGCCACACCCTCGACGCCGGCGATGAGCGGCTCGATCGACGACGGCACGAGCCGGCGGACCTGCTCCATCGGCGACTCGTAGGCGACACCGCCCTCCACGACCAGATCGGCGCGCCCCGACCCCGCCGCTGCGATTGCGTCCAGCCCGTTGCCGACCCTGTCGAGCAGGTTGAGCGCCCCGGCCAGGTAGCCCACCGACAGCGCGATCGCGACCGTGGCCAAGAGCAGCCGTCGACGTTGGCGCAGGAGGGCGACGAGCATCCGCGGCAGCCACTCCCACGAGCGGCGAATGGCGGCGGACCCGGTCGAGATCCGCGTGCGACGCCCACCGCCGGGGTCGGTCGCACTCCCCGGGTTCACGCCGACCACGCTATCGGCGTCAAGACGGCACGGACGCGTTCAGGACGTCGCGAGATCGAGCAACACGTCGACGTCGTCGGAGACGAGGACACCCTCGACGCCGTGACCGTCGACGACGAGCGCCCACCAGGAACGTCCTCTGCCGAGTCGGCCGACGACTGCCTCGACCGTCTCGGTCGGGTGGACCCTCGGCAGCGAGACCAGCGGTTCGGACAAGGAGCGGATCGGGACCACTCCTCGCTGCGCAGGCGGGATCCGCTGGACGGCGCCTCGCGTGACCAGCGACCCAACTCCCCCGCTGTCGTCGAGCACCGGGACGAACACGACCGACGGCTGACCGTCGAACAACCGCTCGACCTCGGCGACGCTCGCGTCGGGAGCCATCGGAGGCGGGATCGGCCGCTTGAGGATGTCGACCGGGTGCACCAGCAGCTCGGGTTGGTCGGCGGCGCTCTGCCACTGCGACCTCGCCGCCACGAACAGGAAGGCGCCCAATGCCAGGATCCAGGCGCCGCTCCAGCGGTCACCCCAGATCAGCAGCCCGACGGCGAGGGCGACGAGCGCTGCCGCCAGCACCTGGCCGATCAGCGCAGCGAGCCGGGTGGCGGTTCGCTTTCGGCCTGATCGACGCCACAGCACCGCTCGTAGCATCCTCCCCCCGTCGAGCGGGAATGCCGGCAGCAGGTTCGACACGGCGAGCACGACGTTGATCGCCGCGAGCCAGATCGTGAGGCCGACCAGCACCTCTGAGCCGTCGAATCGGTCCACGCCCCATGCAGCGGCACCGGCGATGACCGCCATGACCATGCTCATGGCGGGGCCCGCCGCGGCGATCCGGAACTCGGCGCCGGGATCGTCCGCGTCGCCCTCGAGCTTGGCCACCCCGCCGAACAGCCAGAGGGTGATCTCGACGACGTGGACGCCGTTGCGCTTGGCGACGTAGCTGTGGCCGAGCTCGTGTCCCACGAGCGAGACCAGGAAGCCGATGACGCCCAGCACGGCGCCGAACCAGTAGGCGCTGGTGGGGTGGCGCGGGGCGATCCCGGGCAGCGACAGCTCGGCGAGGCTGATCGCCAGGAGCACGCTGACCGCGACGACACCCCAGTTCAGACCGATGGGCACGCCGAGCAGGCGACCGATCCTGAGGTGGGTGCGCACGTCCGGAAGGGTACCGCTGGTCGTGTTGCCCGGGGTCTCGGGACCCTGCTCCGATGAGGACGGTGACAGCACGACCGACCGACCTCGTCGACCTCCGGGCCTCCCTGCTCGACGCAGGGCCGTCCGACGAGCTCGACGACGTCACGGACCGCCTCCGAGCGGTCCTCACCGACGGGGAGCCCTTCGTGCGTCAGGTCACCGACGTCGGTCGTGCCGCCGACCTGCTCCGCCGAGAGCCGGTGCACCCCGTCGACCCCGCCTCGTCCGGTTCGGCGTTCGCCTCCGCCCTCGCCGACCGAACCGACGTGGACCGTCGCCTGTTCGAGCTTGTCCATCCGGCGCTCGAGGGCCGACCCCTGAACGTGGTGTGGGTCGCCCTCTGCCGAGGGATCCCGTCCACGATGGCCGAACTGCTCGACGACCGACCTGCGTTGGATCCGGGCGACGCCGACACCGCCGTGTTCTGGTCCATCTGGAACGGCGAGGCAGGTCTCGCCGGTCTCGGTCGTGGCAGCGACCTGATCTACGGGGCGACGGACCTGCTCCGCCGTGAGCTCCCCGGCATCGACACGTTCATCACCCTCTCACCTGTTCCGGGCCTGCGGCGCTGGCTCGACGGACACCCACCGGATGGTCCGGCCTCACTGTCCGGCGACGAGCTCGTCGCTGCGGCGACCAGCTACCTGACGTCGCTCGGCGACGACGGTCGGCCGCTCGACCCCGTCGCCCGGTTCCACCTCGGCAACGGGGCCCGCCTGTGGCGGGTCCTCCCGGACGCCGATCCGTCCGCGCGTGGGCAGGACCGCTCCTTCGGGGTGATGGTGAACTACCGCTACGAACCCGAGGACCGGGCAGCGAACCGTGCGCAGCTGGCGAACGGGTCCGTTCCGGTCGGACCGGAGGTGATCAGGTGACCGACTCCCCCAACCACGAGACGCCGGGTCTGATGCCGGCGGTGTTCATCGGCCACGGCAGCCCGACCAACACCCTCGAGCAGAACCGCTACACCGAGGCGTGGGCCAGGGTCGGTTCGACGGTCCCACGCCCACGGGCCGTCCTGTGCGTGTCGGCCCACTGGTACGTGCAGCTCTCCGCCGTGACCGCCATGGCCCGACCCCCGGTCATCCACGACTTCTACGGCTTCGGCGAGGACCTCTTCGCGTTCGACTACCCCGCTCCCGGGTCTCCCGAGCTCGCCGAGGAGATCGTCGAGCTGGCGCGGCCGGACCACGTCGGCCTCGACCGCGACAGCTGGGGACTCGACCACGGCACATGGTCGGTCCTGGCCCACATGTTCCCCGACGCCGACGTCCCCGTCGTCCAGCTCTCGGTGCACGCTCTCGAGGACACCGGGTACCACGTCGAGCTCGGCCGACGCCTCGCACCCCTGCGCGATCGCGGAGTGATGATCGTCGGCAGCGGCAACGTGGTGCACAACCTGCGTCTCATGGATCCCGGCCTCGCGGAGGAGGGCACCGACTGGAACCGACGGTTCGACGTCGCCGTGCACGAGATCCTCACCGAACGACCCGGCGACCTCGCCGAGATGGCTCGCCATCCCGACTGGTCGCTGGCGGCGCCTACCCCCGACCACTTCCTGCCCCTCGCGTACCTGGCCGGACTCGCCGACGCATCGGGCGAGTCGGTCACGCAGATCGTCGGCGGCTACCAGTACGGCTCGCTGTCGATGGCTGCCTACGGCATCGGTCTCTGACCGCCACGTTGCCGGGAGTCGGCCCTCGAGCCAGGTGCATCGGCGACACGCCGGCGTCAGGGCGGATCGACCACCACGCAACAGGGAACCGAACGGGTCGCACCGGAGCGATCGCGCTTCATCCGGTACATCGCGACGTCGGCACGTTCGAGGACGCTGTCCGCGCCCTCACCGGCGGCCCGTTCCGCCACGCCGATCGAGAACGAGACAGGGCTCCCGGAGCGAAGTCTCATCAGCGCCCGCTCCGCGGCTGCGGCTTCCGTGTCGGGCAGCAGCACGACGAACTCGTCCCCGCCGATGCGGGCGACGACGTCGATCGACCGCACTCCCGACTGCAACGCGGTGGCGACCGAGGCGATCGCCTCGTCCCCGGCGGCGTGGCCTTCCTCGTCGTTCAGCTCCTTCAGCCCGTCGAGGTCGACGAACGCCACCGACAGAGGCTGGCCGGTCCGATCCGCCCGATCGAACTCGTCGGCGACGATGTCACGCCACGCCCGGGCGTTCGCCACTCCCGTGAGCGGGTCGAGCAGGGCGGCGCTGCGGAGACGCTCCGACATCCAACCGATGCATGCACCGATGACGACCGCGTTCACGAAGCTCCCTCCGACCACCAGAGGAGCGACGGCGGGCTGCATGTGGAGCACCGCAACGGCGAGGCCGGCATAGGCGATCAACCCGTGGACGACAGCCTGTCGGAGCGTCAGGAAGCACGCGGCGTACACGACCACCCAGACCATGAAGCCGCTGCCGACAGCGAGCCCCTCGACCCCTTCGCTCAACGCGGCGGTCGTCACGATGACGGCGGCACCTAGGAGCAACCCGTAGTGCTGGCTCCGTTCGTTGAACTGGTCGGGGAGCCGCAGGACCAGGACTCCCGCAACGGTCACGATCGAGCCGATCAGCACCGCCACCCACAAGGGCACGTGCGCATCCATGTCCGGCGCCGTGACCACGGCGAACAGGCCACCGACGACGAGCATCGCCCCGGCGACCACCACGCGCATCCGCTCCGCTGTGGGAACCGAGGCACCCCGAACGAGATCCGATCCATCCTTCCGGCCCATGGCCACGTCATCGGCACCTCCGATCACGAGGTGGAACAAACAGGGCCGTCCGGCCCCCTCCCCGGGGCCGACCGACCCGCCTCGATCGGCTAGACACACTCCCGATGAGCCTCGACAGCGCCCCTCGGACCGGAGCTCACCGCAGCCGGAGGGACCGGACTGTGCTGGGCGCACCTGTCGACCTCAGCGCGGCGGCCTGGGGAACGGCTGCGGTCGTGGTCGTGCTGATCGGCGTGTTCCTCGGCAGCGACGGCCTCCAGTGGTTCGATGCCGCGCTCGCCGGCTACCTGATCGGCGTCCTGCTCAGCGTGTTCGCCACCGTCTACCGCTATCTCATCTGGCTCCGCCGACCGCCCACCGCACGACTCAACCAGCGGGGCTGGCAGTCCTTCGGAGCATCGGGTCGACGGGGACGCAACGCCGTCGGCCTGGCCGGCCTCACCGTCACGAACCTCCTGGCTCAGGGCTTCATCCGCAGGCGTTCGACCGTTCGGTGGGCGGCGCACCAGCTCGTGTTCTGGGGCTGCATCCTCGCCGCGCTGGTGACGTTCCCGCTGACGTTCGGCTGGCTGCACTTCGAGTCCGTCGGCCAGGACGGGAGCGACTACAGGGCGTACCTGTTCGGCGTGGGCACGGCGTCGTTCCAGGCCCAGAGCGTCGTCGGCTTCCTCACGTTCCACGCGTTGAACATCGCAGCATTCCTCGTGATCGCAGGGGTTCTCGTCTTCCTCCACCGCCGACTCCGGGACAGCGGGGCGCTGGCGGTCGAGCGCGAAGGCGACTTCCTGGCGCTCGCCGGGCTGTTCGCCGTGTCGGTGACCGGCCTGTTCCTCACCGCTTCGAGCCTGTGGCTCGAGGGCCAGTACTACAGCTTCCTCAACAACCTGCACGCGCTGACGGTGATCCTCGGTCTGCTGTACATCCCGTTCGGCAAGCTGTTCCACATCTTCCAGCGACCCGCCAACCTGGGCGTCCACTTCTACCGGGACGCCGGACGGGTCGGCGCCCAGCAGGAGTGCCGTCGCTGCGGGGCGCCGTACGCGTCGCAGATGCAGGTCCAGGACCTGAAGGAGGTGCTCCCGATGGTCGGCTTCGACTACTCGTCGCCCGACGGGCACTGGCAGGAGACGTGCCCACCGTGCCGCCGGGCGTCGGTCACCTCGGCGCAGACGGCTCGGGTCGGAGGCTTCGGCTGATGGCGGAGCTACCAGTCACCGAAGAGGAGCTGATCGAGCGCTACGGCCCGCACCTGAACCGCACGCCGCCCGGCGGCTGGAACGCCGGGCTCGACGTCGAGAAGGAGGTCGAGACCCACTGCTGCTTCTGCGGTCAGCAGTGCGGCATCAAGCTCAAGGTCTCCGACAACAAGGTCGTCGGCTTCGAACCCTGGTACGAGTTCCCGTTCAACGAGGGCAAGCTCTGCCCGAAGGGCGTCAAGCGCTACCTCCAGGGGGCGCACCCCGACCGCTTGATGGGGCCGATGGAGCGCGACCCGTCGGCGCCCGGCGGGTTCCGACGCATCGACTGGGACACGGCGTTGGACCGGACGGTCGCAGAGATCCGACGCATCCAGGACACCTACGGCCGCGACTCGTTCGCGGTGCTGTCGGGCGTGTCGCTCACCAACGAGAAGTCCTACATGATCGGCAAGTTCGCCCGGCTGGCTCTCCAGACGGCGAACCTCGACTACAACGGCCGACTCTGCATGGTCTCCGCCGGTGTCGGCAACAAGAAGGCGCTCGGCATGGACCGGGCGCCCAACCCGTGGAGCGACATCCCGCTGGCCGACGTGGTGTTCGTCGCCGGAGCGAACGTCGCCGAGTGCGCGCCCATCACCACGAGCTACATCTGGAGGGCCCGCGACCGCGGCGCCAAGCTGATCGTCGCCGACCCGCGGATCACACCGCTCGCCCGGACCGCGGATCTGTACCTGGGTCTCCGCCCGGGCACCGACTCGGCGCTGATGGGCACGATCCTCCACGTCCTCGTCGCCAACGACTGGATCGACCACCGCTTCGTCGACGACCACACCGTCGACTACCAGGCCGCCGTCGATGCCGTTGCCGACATGACTCCCGAGTGGGGCGCCCGCACCTGCGGTGTTCCGCAGGACCGCATCGTCGAGGCCGCCCGGCTGTGGGGAACCTCCGACACCGGGATGCTGCTGCACGCCCGTGGCATCGAGCACCACACCAAGGGCGTCGACAACGTCCTCAGCTGCATCAACCTCGGCCTCGCCACCGGGAAGTACGGCAGACCGGGCTGCGGCGTCTCCACGATCACGGGCCAGGGCAACGGCCAGGGCGGTCGGGAGCAGGGCCACAAGTGCGACCAGCTCCCCGGCAACCGCGACATCACCAACCCCGAGCACCGTGAGTACGTCGCGTCGGTGTGGGGCTGCGACGTCGACGAGATCCCCGGCAAGGGCCTCACGGCCCAGGAGATCATGGACGCCATCCACGACGGCGAGATCAAGGGGCTGCTGTCGATCTGCTTCAACCCCGTCGTGTCGCTGCCCGACACCACCCACACCGCCGAGGCGCTCGACCGGCTCGAGTTCTACACGGCGATCGACTTCTTCCTGTCCGAGTCGGCCCAGCACGCGGACGTGGTGCTGGCCGGCTCGCTCCAGGAGGAGGACGAGGGGACGACGACCTCGGTCGAGGGGCGGGCGATCAAGATCAATGCCGCGGTCGACCCGCCGGGCGACGCCCGCCGGGACTGGGAGATCTTCACCGACCTCGCCGAGCGACTCGGCAGGGGGCGGTACTTCCCCTACTCGTCGACACGGGAGATCTTCGACGAGATGAAGGTCGCGTCCCATGGCGGCACCGCCGACTACAACGGCATGACCTGGGAGCGGATCGAGGCCGAGCACGGGATCTTCTGGCCGTGCCCCGAACCGGGCCACCCCGGCACGCCGCGCCTCTACGAGGGCGGCCGGTTCGCCCACCCCGATGGCAGGGCCCGCTTCCACGCGGTGCCGTTCCGCGAGTCCGCCGAGGTGGTCGACGAGGAGTACCCGGTCTGGCTCACCACCGGTCGGGTCGTCTCGCAGTACCTCTCCGGCACCCAGACCCGTCGGATCGCGGCGCTCGTCGAGCAGTACCCCGAGCCGCTGTGCGAGATCCACCCCCGACTGGCCGACAAGCTCGGAGTCGTGACCGGCGACCTGGTCACGGTCACCTCGCGCCGTGGATCGATGACGACCCCCGCGCGGGTCGTCGAGACGATCCGGCCCGACACGGTGTTCATCCCCTACCACTGGGCCGGCCGACAGGCGGCGAACCAGCTGACGAACCGGGCCCTCGATCCGCTGTCGAAGATCCCCGAGTACAAGGTGTCCGCCGTGCGGGTCGCCAAGGCCGAGGGCCACGTCGAGATCCGCGACAAGCGGGTGACCACCCTCACCGCACGGGCATCTGGGGAGGATGAGTCGTGAACCCGCTCATCGCGGACCGGATGTTCGTCATCGACCAGAGCCGCTGCATCGGATGCGAAGCGTGCGTCCAGGCGTGCGAGGAGTGCGGCACCCACAGGGGCCAGTCGCTGATCCACCTCGAGTTCGTCGACCGCGACGTCGACACCCGAACGGCCCCGATGGTCTGCATGCACTGCGAGGACCCGACCTGTGCCGAGGTCTGCCCGGCCGACGCCATCAAGCAGAACGAGGACGGCGTAGTGCAGTCCGCCCTCAAGCCCCGCTGCATCGGCTGCTCGAACTGCGTGCTGGCCTGCCCGTTCGGCGTCCCCAAGTACTTCGCCCTGCCGGACCAGATGATGAAGTGCGACATGTGCTACGACCGGTCCTCTGCGGGCCTGGCCCCCATGTGCGCCTCGGTGTGCCCGAGCCAGGCGCTCTGGTTCGGCACGCCGGCCGAGTACGCGGCGACCCGCCGTGGCGAGCTCGTCCACGAGTTCCGCTTCGGCAACCAGATCGTTCCGACCAAGGTGGCCACGGTCGTCGACGACGCCTCGCTCGGCCCCATCGACGTGATGGGCTGCGAGCGGCCGGCACGCTGGCAGGACGACCCCTTCGGACTCGAGGAGGGATGGGTGTGACCGACCGACCTGACCCGACCGACCCGACGGATCCGACCGACTCGGCCGATGCCCGGGACGAGCCCGGCACGGTGGTCGACCTGCCGTGCGTCGGGTGCGACGAGGCGGCTGCCGCGCCGCCGCTGTGGCGCGACGAGTTCCCGTACACCTCCGTCGGCGAGGAGCAGGTCGCCCGCCGGGACTTCGCCCGTTACGTCCTCGCCGCGTCGGGCGTGTTCGCCGCCGGCACGATCGGGGCTGCAGCGTGGGCGCAGATGCAGGGCTCCAACGTCGGCGAACCGCGCCCGATCGTCGAGCTGTCGAAGGTGCCGAAGGGCGGCGACCACCTCTTCCGCTACCCGGACGAGGACGACCCGGCGATCCTCGTGCACCTCGAGTCCGGCGAGCTACGCGCCTACTCCCAGCGCTGCACCCACCTCGGATGCGTGGTGTTCTGGCAGCCCGAGCACGACGAGCTGTTCTGCCCCTGCCACGACGGCGTGTTCGACGTGGTCAACGGCGAACCGACCGCCGGCCCGCCCGAACGGCCCCTCGTGAAGATCGACGTGGACGTCCGCGACGGCGTCGTCTGGGCGAAGGGGGTCGACGAGCCGTGAGCACCGGCCGACCCGGAGAGTCGACGCGGGCGCAACGCCGCCGCAGCGGCGGACTGCTCGCCTACCTGATCCTGCTGCTGTCCCTCCAGGCGTTCCTGCTCGTGGTCGCGCTCGAAGGGATCGCGGCGCACGAACCGGGGCTCGCCCGGGCCGCCGCAGTCCTGTCCGTAGTCCTGTGCGCGTCGGCGTTCGGGCTCCGGTGGTTCATACGCAATGACTGACCAGCCCGGCGCTGCCCGAGATCCGGGTCCGGACGACCGCGCCACGAACCGACCAGAAGGCCCCGGTCCGATCGGCGGCGACATCTCGTCGATCGTCTACGGCCTCGGCGAGCGGTTCCGAGTCCCGGCGCTGATCCAACGGCACTCGTCGACCAACGTCATGGGGTTCTTCGCCCTGGTCAACGGCGTGATCTCGATCGGCATCATGTCCGCCGCAGCAGTCATCACCGGCGTCCCCCTGATCTTCCCGTCGCTGGGCCCGACGGCGTTCCTGCTCTTCTACACGCCGACCGTGCCTGCGGCGTCCCCGCGCAACACGATCTGCGGTCACGCGATCGGTGCCGCGGCCGGCTACCTGGCCCTCCTCGTGTTCGGACTCACCGACGCCGCTCCGGCGCTGGCGACCGAGGTGACGTGGGCGCGGGTGGGCGCCGCGGCCATGTCGCTCGGCCTCACGAGCGGTCTGATGGTCTGGCTCAGGGTCCCCCACCCGCCCGCCGGCGCGACCACGCTCATCGTGTCGCTGGGCATCCTGCGGGAGCCCGATCAGCTGGCCGTGCTCATGCTCGCCGTGGTGCTGCTGGTGATCCAGGGCTGGGTGATCAACCACCTCGCCGGGATCGACTACCCGACGTGGTCGCCCAGGCCTGCACGCTGAGACACTCTCGCTGAGGACCTCTCGCTGAGACCCTCTCTCCGAAACCCGAGCTCAGGTGAGCACGCCCGACAGAACCGAGTCGACGTACTCCCCGACCTTGGACGACCACAGGTAGCCGACGTGGTTGCCGGGGAACCACCGGATGGACGGCTGACCCCAGTGCTCCCAGAGCGCCGTGGCCTGCGCGGGCACCGCCATGCGATCGCCCAGGCCGGCGAAGATGAACCGACGTTCCTCGGGCACCAGGCACGGCATCGCGAGCGGCGACACCACCCGGTGGACCTGCTCGACGTTGCCCTCGAGGATGCCGTGCTGCACCGCCCGCTCACGCACGTGCTTGGGGGCCTGACGGGTGAACAGCGCCGGGAAGTCGCACACCGGGATGCCGGCGATCACGGCGTCGAGATCTCCGTCGAAGCAGGTGGTCAGGGACGACACGTACCCACCGAGCGAGACCCCGTACAGGGCGACCGCCGTCGGGTCCTGGCTGCGGACCCAGCTCAACAAGCGGCGGACGTCCCACACCGACTGGGTCAGAGCGTGGACGCAGTTCATCATGTCGAAGCCGAGGAAGTCCTCGCCCCCGATCCTCGAAGGCCGTCGGGCGCCGTGCACCGGCAGGACGATGGCCGCGACGTTCCAGCCGAGGTCGTGGTACACGTGCAGCGCCCGGAAGGTGATCATGTCGGCGACCGCCGCCCCCGTGCCGAACCCGTGGACCCCGACCAACCACGGTCGCGGCCCGTCGTCGTGCTCGAGGAGCCACGCCGAGGCCGTGCGGTTCTGCTCGAACGCCGCCCACCGCGCCGCTCCCGGCTCCTCGGCTCGCGGCACCCAGCCGCTCGGCCACCAGATCCGTCGGTAGGTCTCCCCGAGTGCCCAACCCCTGGACGACGCGACGTCGGCGTCGGTCAGCGGCGGGGGATCCTCGTGGTAGGAGTGGGGATCGTCGATCCACCCCTTGTCCTGGAACAGCGCACGGGCGACGCCCAGTTCATCGGCGACGCGCAGGTAGTCGGCGCGGCGAGGCGAACGGCTCGGGCCCTGCACCAGCGCCATGACCGCTTCGTCCATGGCCACGTGCGCCGCCAGGTTCAGGGTCATCCGGATCTGCGGTGCCCCGCGGATCTTGCCGGCCTCGGTCATGCCGGCCTCGACCGCCCAGCGCAGCGTCCGGGGACCGACCGTGGTGAGCCGGGCGAGGGGCCAGCGGGCGATGCCCTTCTCGATCCGGTTCAGCGCGGTGATGCTCCCGCGTTCGGGTTCGGCCGCGGCGGCCTGTTCGGCCTCGTCGAGCTCGGGGGTCGGACCTGGCCAACGCCGGCGCAGCAGTTCGACGGTCACTTGGCGTCCACCTCTTGTCTCGTCGCCTCGCGTTCGGCCGCCGCCCGGAGGACCTCGATGCCTTCGACGATGCCTTCGACGAGTCCGTCGATGTCGGGGGCCACCTCCGGGCAGGCGATGATACCGATGTCCATGTTGCCCATGTTCGACAGCACGGTGATGTTGAGTGCAGAGCCCTCGATCAACGGACCGAACGGGTAGACGCCCATGAGTCGGGCACCGGCGACGTACAGAGGGAACGGCGGCCCGGGCACGTTCGAGATCACCAGGTTGTGGATCGGAGCGAGGCGGTCGGCCAGGCCGGCCGAGCTGTACATGCGACTCGCCAGGTTGAAGATCGCCGGCGGCGTGACCTCGGTAACGTCACCGATGATGTCGGCACTCAACGCCCCGTGGACCGCCTTGGCGTCGCGCGTGTCGGCCCGCACCGCCTGGAGCTGCTCCACCGGGTCCTCGACGTGCACCGGGAGTCGCACGAACATGTTCGACACCTGGTTGGCGGCGGCGTCGCTCTTGGCCTGGCCGTGGACCGAGACGGGGACGCTGACGACGAGCGGCCGGTCGAGGTGCTCGTCGTGCGATGTCAGGTAGGCGCGCAGGGCCTGTGTGCAGGCGGCGAGGAACACGTCGTTCACAGTTGCCCCGAACACCGACTTGGCCAACTTGAGGTCGCCGAGAGGGGCCGCACCGAACGCGACGGACCGCCGCGACGAGAGCGAGCGGTTGAAGAACGTCCTCGGGGCGTCGAAGGGTCGGGCCATCGTCGGGCCATCCTCGGGACCGCCGACGACCTCCAACACCACACGGCCGACGGATGCCACGGATCGACCCAGCGCCCTGACCCCTCGGAGCGGGTCCATGACCCTCGAGGCGAGGGCGTCGAAGAGCAGCTCGACCTGGTTGGGCAGCGGATCGCAGCGGAACGCCGGGGCCTCCTCCTCATCAGGCCCTTCGATGTCGAGATCGACTATCTGGGCCATGATGTCGGTCCCGGTGACACCGTCGACCGCGACGTGGTGGACCTTCGTGACAGCTGCGATCGAACCGTCGGCGAACCCCTCGATCACGTTCATGTCCCAGAGCGGTCTCGAGAAGTCGAGCGGCTCCGAAGCGAAGTCGCCCACCCACGCCTCCAGGTCGGCGCTCGTCGCCGAACCGCCGAGGTCGATGTGATGCAGGTGGAGGTCGATGTCGAAGTCGGGGTCGTCGGCCCAGACCGGGTGGTCGATCCCGAACGGCGACTTCAGGAGCCGCTTGCGGAACACCGGGATCCGGTGCAGCCGACCCTGCACGTGGGTCCGGAACTTGTCGAAGGAGTAGCCGCCCGGCACCGTCGACGGATCGAGCACCAGCACGCCCGTGACGTGCATGTGCACGATGCGGTTCTCCATGTACAGGAAGGCGGCGTCGGCCGCCGAGATGCGCTCCACCCGGCAATTGTGCCAGCAGTCACGCCCCAGCGCCGCCATCTCGTTCTGTTGTGCAGAACGCGAAGGATCCTTGCCGTTCTGCACAACAGAACGGTCAGGTGCGTGTGGTCGAGAGCGGAGGCCGGGCCGGCTCAGTCAGCCCAGGGTCCGACGCCACCCACCCTGTCGACGGTGATCCGGCAGACCGTCCCGGGCGGCGGGTCCTCCATCGGGGGGTATTTCGCGTCGGGTCCCAGGTACACGCGCGCGAGGCGTTGGAGAAGCTCGGGCGCTCCCCCGTCGACGAGTCGGGCCGTTCCGTGCACCACCAGGTACTCGTCCAGCCCGTAGTTGCGCGTCCTCGCCTCGATCGACAGGACCACTCGAGGGTCTCGCCGCAGGTTCCGCAACTTCTGCTGGGTTGGGCTGAGGTGCGCGGTGACGAGCTCGTCGCCGTCACGACCCACCCACACGATCGCGACCTGAGGTGACCCGTCGGCGTTGATCGTGACCATGTGGGCGAGGTGGCCCGCGTCGAGCAGTTCAGCAGCGGTGTCGGGAAGAAGGCTCATGTCACTCGTCTCTCCGTCGTCGCTCACCGTGCGGATCCCGGGCGAAAGCCTCGACCCGCGGAACGCCCTCGTGGCGGATCATCCTCCATCCCCATCCAGACGCTGGAGCGACGCTACATCCGAACGGCGCGTTCATGAAGAAGCAGGTTCATCTCAATGTCGTCGCCCTTCGACGGGAACGGATCCGGTGGTCGTGACGGCTGCCGAACTCCTTGATCCCCACGGCAGCAGACCGATTGACAACGATGGACCGAACGAAGACGGACGGTGCGGGCGTGGACCGAGCGGGTGAACGCGTCCCCGAACGGCTGGTCCGCGCCGGAGCGGTCGCTGCGCTGGCCTGGGGCGCTGCCTACCTCGTATGGCGGATCGGCTGGACGTGGCGGGGAACCAACCCCGTCATGTACGTCGCGCTGCTCGTCGCCGAGCTCACCGGATATGTCAGCCTCGGCTTCTTCGCCTTCCTCGCCTGGCGTCGCGTCGAGTGCGAGCCGCGCCCGACGACCATGGTCCGCAGCGTCGACATCCTGGTGCCGACCTACGACGAGCCCGTCGAGGTGCTGCGAGCAACTCTGCTCGGCTGCAGGGCCGTCACGCATCCGCACCGCACCTGGCTCCTCGACGACGGCCGACGCGGATCCATGCGGGACCTCGCCGACGAGCTCGGGGTGGAGTACGTGACCCGTCCCGACAACTCCCACGCCAAGGCCGGCAACATCAACCACGCCCTGCCGTTGCTCGACGGTGAGCTCGTCGCCGTCCTCGACGCCGACCACGTGCCGCTCCCCGACTTCCTCGACGCGATGGTCGGCCACTTCGACGACGACGACGTCGTGCTCGTCCAGGCGCCGCACGAGTTCTACAACCTGGACTCGGTGCAGCACGTCGAGGGCCAGATCCACGAGCAGTCCTTCTTCTTCCGGGTGGTGTGCCCCAGCAAGGACCGCAACAACAGCGTGTTCTGGTGCGGCTCCGGAACCGTCCTGCGCCGGGAACCGCTGATGGAGATCGGCGGGGTGCAGACCACCACGATCGCCGAGGACTTCCACACCACGATCAAGCTCCACCAACGCGGCTGGAAGACCCACTACGTGGAGCGGACCCTGCTGTTGGGCCTCGCCCCGCACGACCTCTCGGCGTTCCTCCTCCAACGAAGCCGATGGGCCCGCGGCAACCTGCGGGTCTTCCTGACGCGACAGAACCCCGTGTGGGCCCGCGGGCTGCGTCCGGCGCAGAGGACGTCGTACCTGGGATCGTTGTTCCACTACTTCGGGGGACCGCAGCGTCTGGCACTGCTGAGCATCCTCTGCGTCACTCTCGTCACGGGCGTGCTGCCGTTGCACGGCGAGCCGATCCTCTTCGCCGTGCTGTGGGCACCGTGGGTCCTGCTGTCTGTGGTCGCGACCAAGCTGCTGGGTCGCGGCTACGTCGGCCCCCTCAGCGCAACGGCATTCGGCTGGATGACGATGGGCATCTACTCGATGGCCACCCTCAGCCTCCTGTTCCCGAGCTTCGGCGGTTTCAAGGTCACACCCAAGGGCGGCGGCGACGAGGGCGGTCTGAGGGTGCTCGGTTTCCTCCGACTCCTCACCACCGGCGTCGTGGTCCTGTTCCTGTCCACCTCAGCACGGGTGCTGACCCTGTTCGGGGTGCTCCAGCTTCCGACCATGCCGGTGTTCGCCGACCTTGCCACGCTGGCGATCGCCTCGTTCGAGCTGCTCGTCATCTGCCTCGTCCTCCGATCGCTGGCGCGCCACCGCCAGCGTCGAAACGCGTTCCGCTTCCCCGTCGACGTGATGGCCCGCGGCACCGACCGGGCGTTCAGGGTCGTGGACCTCAACCACCTGGGAGCGGGACTGCTCGTCGACTCAGCGCACAGCGTGGGCGACCGTCTGGACCTCATGTTGCGGGTCCCCGGCCTGGACGGCAGGACCCACGACGTGGCGGTGCGAGGCGTCATCCGGTCGTTGCGCGAGACGCCCGCCAACGGGCTCCGTGCCGGCGTGGAGTTCACCTACGTGTCGAGCGACGACCTGGAACGCATCGTCGAGTACTGCCATGTGCTCCAGCCGGCACAGATCGCAGCATCGCCACCCGCTCGCGCCGACGCCGTGGCGCTGCAACTCGAGGCCTCCTGACCCCAGAATCCCGTT